>ONRL01000221.1 GCA_900320225.1 uncultured Lentisphaerota bacterium | reverse complement strand
GAGGCGCGCGAGCAGCTCCGCGCGGTACGTCTCCTTCGGCGCGCGGCGGATGTACTCGCCGTTCATCCACTGGAGCTTCTTGATGTCGAACTTCGCTGCCGTCACATGCACCTTCTCGATGTCGAAGAGCTCGACCATCTCCGCGCGCGTGAGCACCTCGCGCTCGTCGCCGGGGTTCCAGCCGAGGAGCAGGAGGTAGTTGAACAGCGCCTCGGGCAGGTAGCCCTGCTCGCGGAACTCGCCCACGAACGCCGCGCCGTCGCGCTTCGAGTACGGCTTGCCCTGCGCGTTGACGATCATCGAGAGGTGGCCGTAGACGGGAGGCGTCGCGCCGAGCGCCTTGAAGAGCTCGATGTGCTTGAACGTGTTCTCCACGTGGTCGTCGCCGCGGATCACGTGCGTCACGCGCTGGTCGATGTCGTCCACCACGTTCGCGAGGTGGAAGATCGGCGAGCCGTCGGAACGGACGATCGCGAAGTCGGGCACGTCCTCGGCCTTCTTCTCCATGTGGCCCTTGACCACGTCGTCGAAGGCGAGCGTGCCCTCCTTGGGCATGCGGAACATCACGACCTCGCCCGTCTTGCCGTCGCGGGAGGTCTTCTCCATCTTGTACGCGCGTCCGTCGGCGAGGAGCTTCTCCACGCACGCGAGATGGCGGGCGACGTTCTTCGTCTGGTAGAAGACCGGCTCGTCGTAGTCGAGCCCGAGCCATTCCATGCAGTCGAAGAGCGTCTGGATGGCCTCGGGCGTGGACCGCTCGAGGTCGGTGTCCTCCACGCGCAGGAGGAACTTCCCGCCCGTGTGGCGCGCGTAGAGCCAGTTGTAGATGGCGGCGCGGATGTTGCCGATATGGACCTTCCCCGTCGGCGACGGGGCGAAACGAACTCTGATGTCTGACATAACGAGGGATAGTATACCAAAAATCCCTCCCCCGTGGTAGAGACGCCAAGGCGGCCTTCATGTCAGGACAGGCCCACCTTGCGCCCCGACGACATCGATCCGCCTCAGCGGAAATAGAGGTACGTCCCGCCCGGGGAGACGGACCATTTCATCGACGTGCCGGACGCCCTCGCCGAGAAAACCCACCGCCGGCCGAGGCTCTCGCCCTCCGCGCAGGCCGCCGCTTCAAAGGCCGCGCGCGAGGCGGCGTCGGTCGAACCGAACGTGAACGCCGTGCGCGAGACGGCCCCGCCCGCAAAGCCGGTCCAGATGGTCGGCGCGCCGACGAGCGTCAGGTGGCCCGTCACCGCGAGCGACGCGCCGTACGCGCCGTCCTCGGAGGTGACGGTCAGGTCGCCGTTCACCGTGGCCGCGCCCACAAGCGCGCCGCCCCTCAGCACGATGTTCGTCACGCCCGTCAACGTCGCGCCCGTGAGGTCGAGCACGCCGTCCTCGACGACGATCGTTCCCGCGAGGTTGACCGCGCCGCTCACCGTCTGCGTGGCGCTGTTCGCCTTCGCAAGCGTGCCGGCGCCGGCGATCTCGCCCGTGAACACGCTGTCCGCCGCCGGGCTGAGCCGCACGCACGCGCCCGCCTGGATGTTCAGCGTGCCCGCGCCGGAGAGCGCGCCCACCGTCTCCTCGACGTAGGCGGCCGTGCAGGCGGCGCCCGACTCCAGCACGAGCGGCGACGCGTCCCCGAGGGCATTGATCGCAACGTCCATGTCGTCGGCGACGCAGTACGTGTAGGCCAGCGTTTTGATCGTCGTCACGGTCGCGCGGTCGATCTGCTCGTCGACGAGCGTCCACGTGACGCCATCCATCGACGCCTCGAGCCGCCAGCTGACGGGGTTGCGCGTTTCCATCGAATCGTTCGCCGTGTACCAGCGGTAGCCGTCGAAGGAAATCGGTTCCGGAAGCGTGATGGTGACGGGCGCCGCGGCGCCGCCCCAGTAGCACTTGGTGTCGACGGTGCCGTCGATCAGCTGCTCGGCCCCCTCGCTTTTTTGCTCATTGGCGCCCGACGTCGCCGCCGTCGTCCCTTCCGGCCAGGTCAAACCCTCCCCCGTCCGCATCAGCTGGATTTCGGAAAGCTGGGCGTTCATGGCTCCTTTGTTCGCCGTGCAGTTGAGGATCGTGAAGCGCAGGTAACGTGCCGTGAAGCCTGGCGTCAGACGGATCTCGCCGCCCGTCCGTACGGTCGTCGCTCCCGTGTAGGCGGCGTTGGTGCCCAGCACGAGGAGCTTTGCGCCCGCCTGCACGTCAATGCCGAGCGTGCCGGTGCCGTCCTGCCAGGAACCGGCCTGCGTCCGTTCCCCAGCCGGGAAGACCATCGTCGCGTCGGCGCCGTCGTTCACGAACACGGTGCCGGCGTCCGCGCCGGTCACGCACGGCACGGTGGCGGTGCCGTAGGCGAGGCGCACGGGCTCCTCGGAGGAGACGGTTCCCGTGAACGTGCTCGCGCCGCCGATCGTCACGGCTCCACCGTTCGTGCAGACGAGCAGGCCGTCGCCGGCGAGGTTCTCGAACGTCTGCCCCACCCAGCCGAACGCGGCCGTCGCGGGCTTGGACACGGTCAGCGCGTAGTCGGACGCGAACACCGGGAGTCGCATGCTCCTCACGACCGAAAACGAATCCGCCCACGTATTCCGCGCCGTCGGGACATGGTCGATGGCGTTGGCCTGCGTATCGATCACCACCCAGTTCGTGACGCCGCCCGATACGCTGCCGACGGATAGCGTCCAGCCCACGGGGTCGCGGCCGATGGCGTCACCCGCCGTTTGGAACTGGTAGGCGTCGAACATGACGTCCTCGCCGCAGTCAATGATCACCGGGTGGTAGTCGTTGTAGCCCGAATACCATTTCGTGCCCGATTTGCCGTCGACGACGTTCGGAGCCATTTCGTTGTTCGAAGTCGGATGCTTGGCCCAGGCGGTCGTGCCCGCCGGCCACGGTACGGGCGTGCCGCCGAGCAACACGCGGAACTCGGCGAACTGGATGCCGTTGGTGCCATAGGTTAGAGCACCCATCGCGGCCGGGCGCGCAGTCGTGGGCAGGAAGCGGAACAGCCGCCCCTTCGCGACCTCCGGCGTCGCGAACAGGACCGTGCCGTTCGTCGCGGTGAGCCCCGTGTTCGCAAGAATCGCGTTCGAGAAATCGTAGGGCTCCGACCCGCCGTAGACGACGGTGAGCGGCGCGGTTCCGTCCGCAATCGTGCCGTGGAACGGATGGACGCCCGAGCCCGTGCCGAGGCACGTCAGGGTGGCGGCCGTCGCGCCGTTGTTCACGATGACGCCGTCCGTCGCGCGCGTCTGCACGTAGGAAAGCGTCGCGTCGTGTCCGTTCACGTCGAACGTGCCGCCGTCGAACGTGATGAACGTATGGGAATACAGCTGCCCGTCGGACTCCAGGCGCACCGTGCAGCCCGACTCCAGGCCGATCACGGCCTGTAGCGCGGGGACGCCCGCGTCCTTCGCGCACGCGACCGTGCCGCCGCGCACGTGCAGGAACACGTTGTTCGCCTGCGCGCCGGCGAGGCGCAGAGTGCCCTCGCCCCACTTGGAGATGTTGGCCTGTTGCGTGACCGTCCCCGTCAGCTCCATGACGCCATCCGCGCCCAGCACCTCGATGCCGCCGCTTGCCGCGATGACGGGATTCGGAATCGTCACCTGCTCGCCCGGCACGTTCGCGAGCCGGCCGTTCGCGGTCTTGATCGTCGCAGCGCCGAGCGACCCGCCGGCGGGCACGCGGACGCTTCCACCATAGATCACGACCGTCGCCCCGGAGGTGAGTCCCGACGCGTTCCCCAGAACGACCGACCCCGTGCCCGTCCGCGACACCGTGCCGTACCCGCTCACGGCGCCCGTGAACGTGATCGCGCCCGCGCCCGCGAACTCGAGCGTGCCGCCCTCGAGCACGACGGCGTTCGCATAGGTGCGCGTGCCGGTGGCCGGGTCGAGGAAGGTCCCGTCGACGAGCGAAACCGTGTCGAACACGGCCTTGCGTCCGGTCGGCACCACGATCGTGCCGTCGCCCGTCCCCTCGCTGATCACGTGGAGGTCCTTGTCCGACAGCGTGATCGTGCCCGTGAGCGCGCCCGCGTAGTCGTGGACGACGGTCGCGCCGGGCGCGATCGTGACGTTTTGCCCCGGGTCCTCGCGCAGGACGACGTTGTTCGTCAACACGATGCCGCCGGGAGACTGGATGGTCACGCCTTCGCCGATGAGGGCGGGCGTCGACTGGTTGTCGCACCCGACAACGAGCGGCCCCCCAGACGGGAGCGTGACCGTCAGCGTATGCGGGTTCGCCGGATCCGTCGTCAGCACGCCGCCGAACACGTAGGGCTCGGCGTCTGCGGCGACGGAGAGCGTCGTGTCCGCGCCGAGATGGAAATGTCCCCGCTGCGGATACGTGTACCCGGCGGCGACGACGTTCGTCGCGTCCTCGTCGGCGAAGAAGCGCGCGCGGAGCTTTTCCTCGTCCGTCGAGAAGGCCCCGTTCGCGGAATCGTACATGATGCCGCTCGCGAGCATGTTGTTGTTGGCGGCATCCATCGTCGTGCGCTGGTAGAGCTGCTCCACGTCGTGCCAGCCGGCGCTCAGCGGGACGTCCTGCACCACCTTCGCGACGGCGGAGACGTTGTCGTTGCTGATCACCTGCGCGCCGTCGATCCAGAGGACGGCGCGTCCGCCGTAGGACGCCATAAAACTATATGTGCCGGCCTCGGGCACGTACCAGCGAGACCGATACCGCGCACGGGAGTTCGAGCCGAAACGGCTCACCCGCTCGCCGTAGCGGGGGTATGCATACCACGCGTTGAACGTCTCGGTCGACGAGCCCGAATTGCCACACCATTCGTAACAGCCGCCCGACGGGACGACCGACACGTCGCCGCCCTTCAGGTTCACCGTCGCGTCGGCAAAGACGTTGCCGGGGCCGACGACGAGCGTGCCCGCCTCAAGGTCCACGCCGCCGTGCACGTACGCGCCGTTCAGGCGCAGCGTCCCCGTGCCGCGCTTCACCACGGTCACGTCCGTCTTGACGGTGCCGGCGTACGCGGAATCGGCGTCGGAGGCGAGAATCAGGCGCGCGGCCCGCACGCCGCCCTGCAGCGCGTTGACGGTCTCCTCGTGTCCGCTCATTTCAAGCGTCGCGGAAGGCGCCGCAGGTTCGTTGCAGAAGACGCTGCCGTTGCAGAACGTCTGGTAGGGGCCGAGGAAGAGCTGCCCCTTCCCCTCGCCGTGCGGGATCACCTCGTCCGCCCCCAGCTGGAGCCAGAACTCTGCGACGGCCGTTCCCCAGCCGGGGCCGTACACGCCCACGCGCGTGTCGCCCGCCCAGTCGTTCGCGGGGTTGGACAACGTCACCGGGCTGTTCTCGTAGGTGATGCCCAGGGCGCCCGGGCCGGTGATCGGAGAATGGATCGTGAGCGATGACGGCACCTGGTATCCCGCCATCAGGTAGCCGCCCTCCTCCGTGATCGTGATTCCGCGCGTGGCGCTCACCGAGGAGAAGTTCTGCCCGTTTTGGAGCGCGCCGCCTGCGAGGATGATGGCGTCGGGGCGAAGCGTCACCGGCGCCGGGCCGAGCGAGGAGTCCTTCTGGATGCGCACGTACATGTTTGAAATGATGGTGCGACCGGCGATCGACTTGTCGCCAGCAAGGCGAATACGACTCGTGCTGTCGCCGCTGAAAACGATGTCCCCCTCGCAGTCCACCGTGCCATCCAACGCGAAAATCCCGCCTGCCAGCTCGATCCGGGCAGGCGGCACGAGGTGGAACGTACCGCCGCGGATGATGACCTCCTTGTCGCGGGGAGCCGTGCTCGTGAAGGCAAAGCCGCCCAGCGTCGTCTCCACGCCGGTCGCGTCGATGGCGAAATCCCAAGCGGTGAAGTTGAAGCGGGCCACGCCGCCGTCCGTCGGCAGAATGCCGTCCACCCATTTTGTCGTGTCCGACCAATTGCCGCCGGCCGTCGCGCTCGCCCACGTGCCGTCCGTCGCCGCGTGCGCGGCAATCGACATCAGCGCCATCCATGCGATGGCAAGTGTTCCGTGAATACGTCTCATGACAGAAATGTCCTCCTCTGTGGTTGTCGTCATTGTACCAAAAAAGCGTTTCAGAATCAAGGTCTGGCGCTGATGTCCAAGGATTCCAAATCCGGGGGATATGTGTTTCATCGCCTTCGCCGGACTTTTCAGTGAGGCGCCAATGGGCGTTTTCGGAGAAGCCGCCCCCTTCCCC
>ONRL01000308.1 GCA_900320225.1 uncultured Lentisphaerota bacterium | reverse complement strand
CAGTCCCGCCGAAGGCGGCTGCGCCGCGTCGAACACGAGCTTGTCCGTCACCGTCACGTTGCCCTTCAGCGTGCCGTAGCCGCCCACGCGCGCATACGAAGGCGTGAACGAACCCGCGTCGAACGTGCCGCCCGCGAGGCGCACCTCGTTGGCGGACGGAATGGCGTCCGCCGCGCCGAGCTTGAGCGTGCCGCCCGCCGTTCGCCGACGAAAGCGTGAAGGTGCCCGCCGTGGCGGACGAGTTCGTGAGCGTGAGGCCGCCGCCGGGCTGCTCCTCGCCGTCCGTCATCGTCACGGCGCACGCGATGTCCGTCGCGCGGTCAGCTGTCTTGATCGTGGCCGTGGGCGCGCTCGTGTAGCCCCAGCCGGGCGAAACAACGACGATCTTGCCGATCGTGCCCGAGCGCGCGTCGAACGTGCAGTGCGCCACCGCGCCCGTGCCGCCGCCGCCCGAGATCACCACCTCGGGCGCGCCGAGGTAGTTGTTCGTGGCCGTGCCGGACGGCCACGCGATGGACGCGACGCCCTTCCCGTACGGCTTCTCGAACGGGATCGCCGCGTTGGACGCGGTCTTGCCGTTCACGTCCAGCGTCGCGCCGCCCGGGAACACCGTCACGCGGTCGGCCGTGAGGTCCGTCGGACCGAAGATGTTGGACGAGTTGGCGGCCGACCGGAACGTGCCGCCGTTGAACGTGATGTAGCACTTTGCGAGGCCATTGCGGTTGCGGTCGGCCTTAAACATGTCCGACTTCTGGAACCGCGGCGTCTCCATCACGCCCGCGTTCAGGCACACCACGCCCTCGAACACGTTCGTGCGCTCGGTAAGGTCGAACCAGGATGCGGATCCGATCTTCACGTAGGGATTGCCCTCGCCGTCCATCGTGAAGATGCCCTTGATGCGTTCGGGGCTGGCGCCCGACGTGCCGCTCCACCGCAGCATGCCAAGGCGCACGCCCGGCTCGGCCGCATTGCCGGGCGCGTCCAGCGTGCCGCCCGTCATGTACATCTCGCCCCAGCCGCCGCGGGAGAAGCAGAGGCAGCTCACCTCTACCTTGAACAGGCCGCCCGAAAGCCGTCCGACGCCGGCGCCCGACGGGTCGTTGCCGAAGCCCAGCCACTGGCGGCACGCGAACCGACCGCCCATGACGTCCAGGTAGCCGTACGACTTCCAGCCCGCGCCTACCCAGCCGTCGTTGCCGGCGTGGCAGAGGTTGCGCACGTCGCCGCCGTACTGGTACATCGCGCTCTTCGAGTTGGCGATGTCGGACACCTTGATCGTGTTGGTGATCGCCGCGCCGTCGTACACCTCCAGGATTGCGCCCTTCGTGCCCGTGTCGCGCAGGAGGAGGTACGCCGCCTGCTTCTGGGCCGGCACCACCTTCGAGTCAATCGTCGTGCCGGCCTTCACGATCAGTTTCGCCGGTGCCGTATTGTTCGCGCTGCCGACGACCCATGTCTTGTTCGACAGCGTGGACACGTCGTTGTCCACGTCCCATTCGCCCGCCCAGATGTAGCCTGCGTTCTCGAGCGTCATCGTGCCGCCCGGCACGTTGAGCAACGAGAGGCGGCGCATCTTGTTGCCAGAGATCGTCATCTGGCCTTCGCCTTGGATGAGCTTCGACTTTCCTTCCGGCGTCGTCCCCGCCGTGAACGTGAGCGTGCCGGGGCCGCCGTGGCGGTAGGGGATCGCGTGTTCGAAGTCCGTATTGTCCGTCACGTTCTCGCCGGATGCCGTGTACACGTTCACCGCGCCGCTGCCGTTCCAGTTTGTCAGCATGTTGTGGAGCGTCGGCAAATCCCAGTCCTTCGCCACGAAGTTGATCGAGCCGCTGCCGCTCGCCGCAATCGGACCCGGCGGGATCGAGCCCGTGACCGTGGCGAACAGCCGTCCCTCCGTCGCCGAGGTGCCGCCCGTCCAGGCGTTGTCCGGGTTCGTGACGTAGACGTCGTGGACACCGCTCTTCTGGAACTTGCCCGGACCGGAGATGACGCCCGTCAGCGACTGGCGCATGTTGGCCGTGGTACTGTAGGTGGTGAACGTGGCGGTGCCGCCGTCCAGGCGGATCGGGCCGACGATCTTGTTGGAGTTTTCCGCCGTGCCCGCGCCCACGCGCACCTGCGCGCCGCCCTTCAGGACGAGCGTCCAGTCGAACTTGGAGAACGTCGTGGTCCACAGGTCGAACATGGAGCCCGACTCGATCGTGTACGTGTTCGCGGGCGACCCGACGAAGCTCGGACTGCCCTGCGTGATCACGTCCGCCGCGTTCTTGGCCACGCACGAGCCGTTCTTCAAGGTGGCGGACGTCACCATGAACATGTTTCCGCCGCTCTCAAGCGGACGCGTCGTGAGCGTGTGGCCGCCAAGGTCCACCGTTCCGTTCGAGAAGCCAACGCGGCCGCTGCTGTAGACGGACGCGTCGCCGGACAGCGTCACGGTGGTGAAGAGTCGGTCGATATTGCCGGATCCCCCTACGGGCTGTGCCGTCTTGATCATGCGCAGCGCGCCGTAGCCGTCCGGACCGTTGCCCGCGATCACCAGTGCGTTCGGGAAACGTTCCGTGCCCTGGTTCGGATAGCTGTTCGGGGCGAGCACGCGCAGCTGCGCGCCATTCGAGACCGTGATCGTGTTGGCCTTCTTCCCGCCGAAGGTGTTGATCTGCCCGCCTGCGGCGGTCTGCGCCTCCAGGATGCCCTCTCGGATCTCCACCGTGCCCGAGAACGCGGTGTTGTTGTCGTTCGAGACGATGGCCGTGCCCGCGCCGATCTTGACGATCTTCGTGATCGCCGACGACAGCTGCGTGTAGTAGGCGAGCGTCTGCCCC
>ONRL01000222.1 GCA_900320225.1 uncultured Lentisphaerota bacterium | reverse complement strand
CTTCCATAAAACAATTCTGAAGAAATTTCCCTTGAAAGTTAACCCAGCTATTGACGGCGCACGGGGTATGTTGTACTTCTTCCTTCTGCGCTTCGGTTTTTCCTTCTTCCCGGGGCTATCGGGTGCCGATCGGCTGCGGCCCCATTTTTTCATCACCACCCTTATGACAGTTCCTTGTAGTACGGGCAGATGTTGGCGAAGGAGCCGTCCTTCATGCGGAAGCCGCGCGGAATGGTTCCGAGCTGGGTGAAGCCAAGACGCTCGTAGAGATGCCGCGCGTGGATGTTGCCTTCGACCACGGCGTTGAACTGGAGGACGCCGAACCCGTGCTTCTTCGCCTGCGCAAGGCAGTCAAGGACGAGCTTTTCGCCGATGTGCCGCCCACGGCACTTCGAGCTGACGGCATAGCTCGCGTTGCAGATGTGTCCGCAGCGTCCGACATTGTTCGGATGGAGGATGTAGAGCCCCACGACCTTCCCGCCTTCGTCCACTGCGACGCCCGTGTAAGTCTGCGCCGCGAAGAATTCCTTGCCGGTGTCGTGCGTCAACGGTTCCTCCTGCGGAAATGCGTCGCCCGCCTCCACGATCTCGTTCCAGACGGCGATCATGCCGTCGATGTCATTCTCTTCGTATTCTCGGATTGTCATAGGCACCTCCAAATAGATTAGCGTAAGAAGAGTCTCGCCCAATGTCAGCTGAGGGCGGCAGACAGTATTTCGTGTTCCAACAGAAAAGGGACGAGGCCAACGTGCATGATCCCGTCGTCGCCCTGAGAATCTTATGCGTTCTGCGCTTTTTCGACAAGGCGCCTTCCGAGAGCGCGGGCGTTGGCGAGGTCGACGGGGAACTGCGCGTCGCGGTGGGCGCGTTTCGCCGCCTCGTCAAAGAGGTTCATGTCGTAGCGCGAGTAGTCTGTGAACTGGTAGGTGTCGCACGAGTAGAGCGTCTCCGATGCGCCAAACACGGTCTTGAGCGTTTCCGTGTTTGCTTCGAGAAGTGTGGGATAGTTGAACTTCTCCATCCAGTCCTTCGGACAGTTCATCGTGAAGATGTTGGCCGTCTCAATCACCTTGTCGCGGCAAACACACGGCTTCCCGTCCTCGTAGCGGTAGCTGTACACGGGGAACGCCAGCCGTTCCAGAAAGGCGCGGTATACGCCCGTCGGGTAGCTGAAGTAAATTGGCGACCCGAGAACGAGCACGTCCGCCTTGCGCGCACGTTCGAGAATCGGGCGCAGATCGTCGCGGATGGCGCACACGCCGTTGGTCTTTGCGTTCTTGAGCTTGCAGGCGAAGCAGCTCTTGCAGCCGGGGAACTTGATGTCGTAGAGGTTCACGAGCTCGGTTGTCGCCCCCGCCTCCTCTGCGCCGGCCTTTGCGGCATCTAGCATCTTGTGTGTGTTCCAGCCCTTGCGCGGGCTGGCGTTGAAGAACATCGCGAATGGTTTGTTGTCCATCATTGGTTTCTCCTTTTCAAACATGTCAATGTGGCTTACGATGGCCCATTCCCAACGGGCGCACCAGATTGTAGGCCATCATTACGGCGAGGAAGGCGGCGCAAGCCCAGTGGACGACGGAAAGCGAATGGCCGGCGGCGGCGATTGTGGCGGACGCGGGGAGCGCATTGGGAACCAGATTGATTGCGATGCCGCAGAGGATCGCGCCGAACATGATCACGGCGACGTAGGCGGCGGCGGCCTTGCGTCCGACCAGCGCGGCGACGGTCGTGAGGGACATCGCGTTCATCGCGGGCCCGACCATCAGGAACACGAACGCCGCCCCGGGCGAGACGCCCTTGGCGACAAGCGACGCGGCGATCGGGATCGACGCCGTCGAGCAGACGTACATCGGAAAGCCGACAAGCGCCATGACCGGCATCGCGATCCAGTCGCTGCCGTGGAACGCGTCCGCGAAAAAGTTGTCGGGCACGAGCACCGTGACAAGCGCGGAAACTGCTAGTCCAACGGCAAGCGGCTTGGCGACCGACCCGAGAAGACGCCTGTACGCCTGCCAGAATATCGCCTTTACCCCCCGCGATCCGGTGGATTCGTCCTCGACGGACACAGTCGCCGCATCTTCCCCGCCAACCGCCGAGACCACGGTCCCGCCCACGATTCCCGTAAGCGCGGCGGCGACGGGACGCGCCACAGCGAAGACAGGCCCAAGCAGGGCGTAGGTGGCAAGGATGGAATCGACGCCCGTCTGCGGAGTGGATATGAGAAGGGCGGCGGTCGGACCTTTCCCCGCGCCGTGTTTGCGCAAACCGGCGGCAATCGGCAGCACGCCGCACGAGCAGATCGGAAGCGGCACGCCGATCGCGACGGCGCGGAGGATGCCGCCAAATCCGGAACGGCCTCCCATCATGCGGTTGACCCAGTTGCGCGGAATCCAGACGGCGATGATGCCCGCAATCAGAAAGCCAAAGACGAGCCACGGCGCCATCATGGCGAATACATGGACGAACGCAATCAATATGTCTTTCATTCCCTGGACCTCTTTTACGCCATCTTCGAGAAACTCTCAAGCGCCTCCGCGAACGATTCAATCGTCTCGTCGGCGTTCCCCTTTTCGATGCCTTCGCGCACGCAATGGCGGAGGTGTCCGTCGAGAATCATGAACGACAGGCGGTGAAGCGCACCGTTCGCCGCGTTGAGCTGTGTAAGGATGTCCTCGCAGGGGATGTCCTCTGCAAGCATCTTCTGGACGCCAGTCAGCTGTCCGATGATCTTCTTCAGCCTCAGCTGGAGCGCCGTCACGTCTTCAATGCATTTTTTCATCCATCAATCCTTCTTTGACTTGTCAGGCGCATATTATACCATACCCCCGTAGGGTATGCAAGTGGACTGATGACATTTCCCGTCGGGGCGTACGATGCCCTCAATAAGAAGCGAACGCAGATTCAACGCAAAAAGTTCATTGCCAAAATACACGTAATCTATGGCAGCACCACCGGCATGACCGAGGCTGTCGCGGAAAAGATCGCCAAGGCGCTGGATGCGCAGGCGTTCAACATCAACGCGGGCGACGCGGCGGCATTCGACGCCGAACTGCTCGTGCTCGGCTCCTCCACATGGGGCGTCGGCGACCTGCAGGACGACTGGGCCGCGCAGCTCGACGGCGTCAAGGCCAACTTCGCCGGCAAGAAGGTCGCGACTTTCGGTCTGGGCGATTCCGTCGGCTTCGCGGATTCCTTCTGCGTGGCGGCCGAGACGCTCGCCACTGCGGCAAAGGACGCCGGCGCAACGCTTGTGGGCGAGGTGCTGAAGCTCGACGACACGAACGAATCCGACCAGACGGACGGCAAGATCGCCGCGTGGGTCGAGACGCTCAAAGCCGCGCTTTGAGATATCATCTATTTCCAGCTTCGGCTTTTCCTTCTTCCCGGGGCTGTCGGGTGCCGATCGTCTGCGGCACCCATTTCTTTTTTCCTATCGCGAAAATAACAGACAAGTTCAGCCTTTGAAGAATCCGGCGAACGTCTGAGCCACTGCAGATTCGCCAATCCTTCCTGACCGGTGCGACAGTTCGTCCATGAGGGCGCCGCATTTCCCGCATTGACGGCAGTTGTGCGCGTCTGGACAATCGCGTATGACCGGCCACAGAGGCGACTTCCCCAGCGTCGCATTGTCGATTGGAATAGGAAAGTCGAAATGCCCTGTTAAACGCGGCAGATGCGCCGCCGGTTCAACGAGCCGGAACAGTCTTAATCACACTTCTAACGACTGGACTGCGGCGATGGTGCGCGTGATGAGGTCGTCCAGCGTCCAGCCGAGCTGGTCCGCCCCGCGCCGTATCACGTCGCGCGAGCAGCCGGCGGCGAATTTCTTGTCCTTGAACTTCTTCTTCACGCTCTTCAGGTTCAGGTCCTTCGCGCTTTTCGAGGGATACATCAGCACGACGGCACCGAGAAGCCCCGTCAATTCGTCCACGGCATAGAGGATCTTCTCCATCTCGTGTTCGGGAGCGATGTCGTTTACGATGGCGTAGCCGTGCGAGGCGACGGCCCGGTTGATGGAGTCCTCGACCCCAAGCTCTTTCAGCAGGGTCTGGCTCTTGACGCAGTGCTGCTGCGGCCATTGCTCGAAGTCGATGTCGTGCAACATCCCCACGATGCCCCAGTAGTCTTCATCTTCGGCGTATCCGAGCTCGCGCGCAAAATATCGCATTGTCTTCTCGACCGTCTCGGCATGATGGAGATGGAACGCGTCCTTGTTGTAACGCGTCAAGAGCTCCCACGCGGCGTCGCGCGTGAGATGAGTTGTGCGTCTGGCGTTCGGTTCCGACATGGCAGCCTTCTCTTCCTAAATCCATCCTCCGGCTTCCGGTTCCCCTTCACAGCCGGAGGATGGGATGCCACGCAAAGCGGTTTCGGTTTTACCGGGCCTTGCCGACCTCGGTCGCGGCCGGGACTTCAACAAGCGCACCTGTCTTCACGTCGTAGATGTAGCCGTAGATCGGGATGTACTTCGGCACGAGCGGATTCTCGCGAATCTTGCGCACGTCCTCCACCACGCTTTCGGCGAGGTCGGAGATGGGCTGGAAGTCGATGTGGCGGGAGTCGGCACCACCGTTCTTCGTCTCGTTGTACCATCCATCTGGACCGAGCGACGCGGTGTCCAGGCTTTCGTCCAGCAACGAATGGATCACGGGGTTCGTGAACGTCAGCATGCCGCAGTCGCTGTGGTGTATCACGAACCATTCCTGCGTGCCAAGCAGCTTGTGGGAAATGATGAGGGACCGGATCGTCTCGTCGTTCACCCGTCCGCCGGCGTTACGTATCACATGCGCATCTCCCTCCGCGAGACCGGCGAACTTGGCCGGGTCAAGCCGCGCGTCCATGCACGTGACGATGGCGAAATGCCGCCCGGGTGGAATCGGCAGTTTTCCTTTCTCCCCAAAATCCTTCTGGTAGGCGGCGTTTGCCGCCAGAACTTCATCTAGTACTTTGCTCATTGTAGTTGCTCCTTTCTTGTGGTGTCAACGGCGAATATTATCCCACAATCTGGAGCCGATAGGGTAATCGGAAATAGTTTCGCATCTGCATAGTCTATTCCTATCGCATAAGTCATCCTACCTCATTGCCGCTCGCAGGCGATTTTCG
>ONRL01000224.1 GCA_900320225.1 uncultured Lentisphaerota bacterium | reverse complement strand
GGCGTCGGGCAGGGAGAACTGCATGGACATGTTCTCGCTTCCGCCGCCCTTCATGACGAGGCGCACTTTGGATTCCGAGTCGAGCGTGTAGTGGATCACGGGGGCACCAGGGCACACGTTGGAATCAATGGACTTCCCCGTGACGGCGTCGTTCGTGTTGCGGCGCAGCCAGCCCTTTTCCGTGGCGGCGGCGACGGCGGCGGCGATGCGTTCGGGCGTGACGGTTCGGCGGAGGTTCTCCGAGATGAAGAACGTGAGCGTGCCCGTGTCGCGCGGAGGAGCCCTTCGCCTCGCGGCGCAGGGCTTTCCGCAGGGCCTGCTCCGCGTCGTCGGGCAGGGAGCTCGACGTCGCGTGGATCAGCTCCGCGATACGATCAACCATCTTTGTCATTTGCCGAGTTCCGCGGAGCGGTCGGAGGCGGCCTTGAGCGTGGCGGCCACAACGGACGCGAAGTCGCTCGCGCGCAGCACGTCCATGCCCGCCGCCGTTGTGCCGCCGGGCGTGGCGACGCCGGAGATGAAGGCCTCGAGGTCGGCGCCGGACTGGCGCAGGTAGGCGGCCGTGCCGAGCATCGTCTGTTCCGCGAGGAGGCGGGCGGCGTCCGCAGGCAGCCCGAGCTTCACGCCGCCGGCCGCCATGGCCTGTTCCATGAACGCGAAGAAGGCGGGGCCACTGCCGGAGAGGGCCGTGACGGCGTCGAAGCACTTCTCGGGCAGCACGACGGTGCGGCCGGCGCCGTTCAGGATCTTCGCGACGCGCTTCACGTCGGCGGGGGTGGCGTTCTTCGCGGGACAGATCGCGCACATGCCTTCGCGTGCGCGGAGGGCGAGGTTCGGCATCACGCGCACAAGGCGCACGTCGCGCCCGAGCAGCTTGCGGAGCGTGGCGAGCGACTTTCCGGCGGCGATCGAGACGACGAGCGTCTTCGCCGTGAGGAACGGCTTCACGTCCGCCGCGAGGGCGGCGAGGTCCTGCGGGCGCACCGCGAGGAAGATGACGCGCGCGGCGCGCGCGACGTCCTTCGCGTCCGGCGTGACGCGCACGTGGCAGCGCTTCGCGATCTCCTTCGCGCGCGCGGGGAGCTTTTCCGCCATCAGGACGGTCTGCGGGTCGAAACCCGGCTGGCACGCGGCGGCCGCGAGGATGCCCTCGGCCATCTTGCCGGCGCCGAAAAATCCAAGAGTTGTTTTCATGGCGCACAGTATATCATATTTACGGCGGGGCGTTGCACAAGCGGGGCAGAAAATGGTAGAATATCCAACATGTTTCCTAGCAAGTTCAGAATCTGCGACGCATTCGGGATACCGGTGTATCTCGACATGTCGCTCATTATCCTGCTCGTGCTGTTCGTGATGGACTTCGGATCCTTCTCGTTCGGCCTCGCGTGCGCGCTGGCGCTCGCGGTGTCGATCACGCTGCACGAGCTCGGCCACGCGCTCACGGCGCGCGCGTTCGGCTACCAGACGCGCGACATCACGCTGTCGCTCCTGGGCGGGTGCGCCTCGTTGATCGGCATGCCGCGCAAGGCGTCGCAGGAGTTCCTCACGGCGCTGGCGGGTCCGCTCGTGTCGTTTCTCCTCGCCGGCGTCGGGTGGGCGGCGGCGCGGTTCCTGCCCATTGAGAACGCCTGGCTGTGGGGCGTGCTCGCGTACGTCTTCTGGATGAACCTCATTCTCGGCGCCTTCAACCTGCTGCCGGGTTTCCCGATGGACGGCGGGCGCATCTTCCGCAGCGTGGCGCGTATCTTCACGACGCGCGCGAAGGCGACGTACGCGGCGATGATCGTGGGGCGCGGCTTCGCCATCCTGCTCGCGCTGCGGGGACTCCACGCGATCTTCACCCGGAGCGGCTGGGGGTTCATCTCGCTTCTCATCGCGTGGATGATCTGGAAGGAAGGCTGGCGGGAGTACGTGCAGGCCGTCCAGGAAGAGCGCTGGGGGAGCCCGTGGGAGTTTTCCGCGCGCGTGTCGCCGCCTCCGTATGACGACGGAGACGACGATGAAGTCGAAGTGCGAAAAAGATAGAAAGGATGCTTATGAACATCGTTGAAACGCTGAAGAAGGCCGGGGTGGTCCCGGTGATCGTGATCGAGGACGAGGCGAAGGCCGTGCCGCTCGCCCGCGCGCTCGTGAAGGGCGGGCTGCCCGTCCTCGAGGTGACGTTCCGCACGCAGGCCGCGGCGGGCGCGATCGCGCGCATCAAGGCCGAGGTGCCGGAGGCCGTGGTGGGCGCGGGCACGCTCCTCACGCCGGAGCAGGTGCGCGCCGCCGTGGCGGCGGGCGCTGCGTTCGGCGTGGCGCCGGGCTTCGATCCTGTCGTGATCGCGGCCGCGAAGGAGGCCGGCCTCCCGATGGTGCCGGGCATCGCGACCGCGAGCGAGCTCTCGCAGGCGCTCACCGCCGGCGCGCCGATGGTCAAGTTCTTCCCGGCCGAGGCGGCCGGAGGCGTGAAGATGATCAAGAACCTCCTGGGCGCCTTCCGCTCCACCGGCGTGAAGTTCATGCCCACGGGCGGCATCAACCTCTCCAACCTCAAGGACTATCTCGCCGTCCCCGAGATCGTCGCCTGCGGCGGCACGTGGATCGTGCCGAAGGACGCACTTGCGTCGAACGACTGGGACGCTATCGAAAAACTCGCGGCGGACGCCGCCGCGCTCGTGAAAGGACGCTGAACAATGAAATACACGAACGAAGACATCAAGCTCGCCGCCAACACGATCCGCTGCCTCGCGGCGGACGAAGTGGAGCAGGCGAAGAGCGGCCACCCCGGCGTGGCGCTCGGCATCGCGGACCTCGTCGCCTCGCTCTGGCTGAAGTTCCTTAAGTACGACCCCGCCGACCCGCAGTGGCCGGACCGCGACCGGCTTGTGTTCTCCGGCGGGCACGGCTCCTCCCTCGTCTACGCGCTCCTCCACCTCGCCGGCGTCGGCAAGCTCTCGCTCGACGAGCTCAAGACGTTCCGCCAGCTCGGCTCGCGCTGCGCCGGCCATCCCGAGCGCGGCCTCACCCCGGGCGTGGAGGTCACAACGGGGCCGCTCGGACAGGGCATCGCGATGGGCGTGGGCCTCGCGCTCGCCGAGCGCATGCAGGCCGCGCGCGACGGCGATCAGGACGGCCTGCCCGTGAACGACCACCGCACGTGGGTGTTCTGCGGCGACGGCGACCTTGAGGAGGGCATCTCGCACGAGGCGTGCTCGCTCGCGGGCAAGCTGAAGCTCGACAAGCTCGTGCTTGTCTACGACTCCAACAACATCACGATCGAGGGCACGGCCGACCTCGCGCTCGCGGACGACGCCCAGAAGCGCTTCGAGAGCTACGGCTGGAAGGTGTTCTCGTGCGACGGACACGACTACGACGCGATCGACCGCACCTACCGCAAGGCGCTGAAGGTCACGGGGCAGCCCACCCTCATCATCGCGAAGACGCACATCGGCTTCGGCGCGCCCACGAAGCACGACACGAGCGCCGTGCACGGCGCGCCGCTCGGCGCCGAGGAGCTTGCCGGACTCAAGACGGCGCTCGGCTTCGACCCCGCGCAGTTCTTCGAGGTGCCCGGCGCCGTGCTCGACACGTTCGAGGACCGCGGCGCGGCGTGCCATCGCATGAACCTGCGCTGGAAGAAGCTCTTCAAGGCCTGGCAGGCGGCGAACCCCGAGAAGGCCGCGGCCCGCGAGGCCGCCGCGCGCGGTTCGATCCCGCAGGATCTCGCCGCGAAACTTCCCGTGTTCGACCCCGCCAAACCCATCGCCACGCGCGCGGCGTGCGGCACGGTGATGAACGCGCTCGCGTCCGAGGTGCCGTTCCTCGTGGGCGGCAGCGCGGACCTCGAGCCGTCGAACAAGACCGCGCTCAAGGCCTACGGCTGGATCGCGCCCGGCGACTTCTCCGGACGCAACTTCCACTTCGGCATCCGCGAGCTCGGCATGAGCGCGATCGTGAACGGCATCACGGCGCACGGCGGTTTCCGCGCCTTCGGCGCCACGTTTGCGGTGTTCAGCGACTACTGCAAGCCCGCGATGCGCCTTGCCGCGCTGATGAACCTGCCGTCCATCTGGGTGTTCTCGCACGACTCCTTCTACGTCGGGGAAGACGGCCCCACCCACGAACCCGTGGAGCAGATCGCCTCCCTGCGCGCGACGCCGAACCTGCTTGTGTTCCGTCCCGCCGACCCGAACGAGACGGGCGCGTGCTGGGTGGAGATGCTCAAGCACAAGGACGGCCCGAGCTGCATTCTCACGACGCGCCAGAACGTGCCCGTGCTGGAGGGCGTGACGCAGGAGAAGGTGTCGAAGGGCGCCTACGTGATCTACGAGTCCAGCCCGCTGCCGGAGATCATGTTCATCGCGACGGGCAGCGAGGTGTCGCTCTGCATCGAGGCGGCGAAGCGTCTTGCCGACGGAGGACGCGCCGTGCGCGTCGTCTCCATGCCCTGCCGCGAGCTGTTCGAGCAGCAGCCGCTCGCCTACCGCGAGAGCGTGATCCCCGGCACGTGCCCGAAACGCGTGATCGCCGAGGCGGGCGTGCGCCTGGGGTGGGACCGCTACGTGACGAACTACGGCAGCGTGCGCTTCCTCACGCTCGATACCTTTGGCGCGTCGGGTCCGTACAAGGTGCTCGCCGAGCATTTCGGCTTCACCGCCGAGAACGTCCTCGCCAAGGCGCGCGAGCTTCTGTGAAGTTCGTCGTCACAGCCGGCCCCACGCGCGAGTTCATCGACCCGGTGAGGTTCCTCTCGAATCCGTCCACGGGACGGATGGGTTTCGCCGTGGCGCGCGCCGCGCGCGCGGCGGGCCACGAGGTGACGCTCATCGCCGGCCCCGTCGCCCTCAAGACGCCACGCGGCGTCACGCGCATCGACGTCGTCTCCGCCCGCGACATGCTCAACGCGGTCCGCACCGTAATCGCACGCGCCGACGTGCTGGTGATGACCGCCGCCGTGGCCGACTGGCGCCCCGCACGCCGCGCCTCCCGCAAGCTCAAGAAAACGGAGATGTCCGATACGCTGCACCTCGTGCGCAACCCCGACATCCTGAAAACCATCAACCGTCTTGTGCGCACTGGGACAACGGGCATCTTGCCCGTTGCACTCATCCGCATCGGCTTCGCCGCCGAAACGGGCGCACCCGCCGCTGAGGCGGTGCGCAAATGCCGCGAGAAAGGCCTTGACCTCGTGGTGGGCAACGACGTATCCGAACCCGGCAGCGGTTTCGGCACGCGCACCAACCGCGTGACGTTCGTGACGCCCGACGGAACCGTGCAACATCTCCCGCTCATGAGCAAGCTCGCGGTCGC
>ONRL01000251.1 GCA_900320225.1 uncultured Lentisphaerota bacterium | reverse complement strand
CAGTTCCGAACCGGAGAAGTCGATCACCGTGTCCGACACGCCCTTCAGCCGCAGGTAGAACCCATTGTCCTTCGGCTTGACGAGATAGAGTCGCTTCGGCAGCACGACCTTCTTCTCGCCGCGCGCGAGCGCCGCGCGCACGGCGTCAAGCGGATCGAACGCCGAGACCTTCTCGGCCGGTGGCGGCTGGGTCGCCGCGTCGAATCCGCCGTCGACCGTGAACCTCTGCGTGCCGGCCGGGCGCCATCCGTGCGTGGAGCCCTGCACGTAGGTGATCTTCTTCGGTCCCTTCAGGTTACGGTACACGAGCGTGAGCGACGCGGGCGTGGAGCAGTAGTCGCCTAGGCCCGAGAAGGAGATGTTCACGGGACACGAAATGCGCTTCGCCGCGAAGACGGGATCGAAGTACGCCATGTCGGGATACCAGCAACCCGGACGATAGGTGGAGCGCAACCGCTTGAACTGCTCCTGCCCCGTCCAGTCGCAGCCCCACGACCCGTTCGCGTTGATCCGCGTCACGCCCGGCACGTGCGCCGCCGCGTGGTAGCATTGCCAGTCGCCCTGGCTGCCGCCGCCCAGCACCAGCTCCTTGCCGTTCCATTCGGGAAGCGTCTTGATCCACTGGAGATAGCGGATCGCTCGGAGCGCGCACCACTTCCAGTAGCTCGTCTCCTTCTTCTCGTTCGACTTCGGCCCCATGCCGTAGCCGAAGCCTGGCTCGGAGACGTCCTTGAAGAACTGCTTCACGTATTCCGGACCGCGCCCGAGCTCGTAGCCGTTGGGGTTGATCAGCATCGAGATGCGGTCGTGCGGACCGCCCTTCGGCGCGAGCTGCTCCTCCTGCGACGCGCCCCGGTAGCTGGCGGTGATGGGCATGCGGTTCGTCTTTGACGCCTTCACGGGAATCGTGAGGTAACCGGTCACGGGCCATGGCCCCGCGCAGGGGATGCGCACCGCGTAGAGGCGCACCTCCTTGTCGGGACATTCCACGGGCGTCATCTGCGCGTCCATCGGTACAGTCGCCAACTCTTCGAGGCACTTGGCCCAGAAAGCGTCGTAATCCTTCGGTTCGTCCGCCATCGGGATGCGTTCGGGCTGCACGCCGGCGCCGCCCTGGAAGAACACGCGCTTCTCCCAGCGGTGGTTCTTGGGGACGCGCTTGCCGTCCTTCGTCACCACGTTCGCCTCGATGCAGACGAATCCCGGCTTGTCGCTCTTCGTCTTCAGCACGAGGCCCTCCGGCGGGAACGGCAGCGGCGCGCGCCCGCGCTCCTTCAGTCCGTCGTCGCCCCGGCGCTCCCAGTCCACGAAATACGTGTTTGCGGGCAAAGGGTCCTTCATCCCCTCCAGCTTCAGCGTGAACACCATCTCCTCGCCCGGCTCGTAGAACATCTTCCCGCCCGGCGTGGTGCCCATGATCAGGGCATTGTCCCAGTTCAATCCATACGCGGTCGCCCCCAACAGGACAAATGCCGCAAGACATGTTTTCTTCATCTCAAAAACGGCTTAATATCGTTTTATAAATTGCCCATGATCACCACGAAGGAGCCCGGCGAAATACAAGTCCTCGTCGATGTCAGGCCAGTGCAACCCTTCTTCATCGACTTCGACATTGTTCAGTTGCTCTGGAGTAGCCCCTTCAAGTCGCCAATTGTCAACGATAGGAAATGAAACCATCCCGCCATCTGGCAATGTCACATGAAAGTGGTTATCAGCAAAGAAAGCCTTCCTCGTTTTTTCAACCAAAGTACTCATTCCATTTCCTCCTTATGATTTCTACGTTTCCTTTGACAAGCTCCTGTGCACACTTGGGGGTTAGATCCTATAGTACTCAGTTATCGGCATGCCTGTTCATCCGGCCCGCGCGCCTCGCCTCGTCGCCTTGACCGGGTGGGACGACCATGTCCTGCAGAATCTTTTTCTGACGCCGTTTCTGCATCCTCTCGTGCATCGAAATTACTTCGTCATCGGAGTATGACGTGCCGACCAAGCCATACTCCCTGCGTAACTGACTTATCCGAATGGCTTTACGCACCCGTTCGGCGTCGTCGCGGCGTTGCCGAGCGGCGTCAGCCTCATACTGCCACTTGTCCAGCCACTTGATGAGCGCCTCCATCTGCGCATCGGTGATGTTGTCGCCAGCAGAGTCCATGAGCTTCTTCAGCTTCTGGGCCTGGGGCATCCTCTGAGGCGCGTTCGCGTACGCCTCGTTTGCATACCTGAGGCTGAAGTCATTGGCCCTGCGCTTGGCGACTTGGCCCGCGTCCACGACTTCGCCCGAACTCTTGTCGTAGACCTCCAGCCTACCGATGTCCTTGTTCCACCTGAGGTCCTCGTTCCCCTTCAAGAGCGAGGTGTCCGTCATCCTCGCCATGCGCTCCCGTAGCTTGGCGAGCCTTTTGCTGCGCTCCGTGACGGCGGCCCTGAACTGGTCGTCCGTCATGCCCATGGACGCAACCGCCGACTTTGGGGTCAGAGAGGGGCTGCCAATCATATTGGACTTGGGAAGGGAATTCAACACAACAACCTCGTCAGGATGGCGCGGATCATGAATCTCCGGATGCGTAGGACGGCTGCTGTTTTGCTTAATCGCGTACAACATCCTTCCTGGGCTTCCCTCTACTCGGTAAACGAGCCATCCAGAACGTCCATAGGCAAAATACAACTTCACAAAATCCTCTTTCCAATAATAAGTGTTAGGTTCGGTCGGCCCATCATGTGAAACACCGGTTTTTGCATCAAGCGTGTAGCCAAAAAGAAACTTTGAGGTATATTTTTTCTGCCTGTAGATATAAGTGATATGCATTAAAGTTTTGTCGTCATTGTCGTAAAGAAGTTCAGCATAATCTTTTCCGAGCAATGAAATACCCTATCTTTTGGCGAGCCTTCACATATTACTCCATCTTGCCGCCTAATTGCCTGCTCCTTTTTTCGTTCTATCTCGCTATACCACCTCGCCCAGGAATTCGCTTCGGCTTGAATCCTTGCAGAATCTTCTTCTGCCTGCCGCCGCTGCAACTCCATGTCCATATCCAGCTGTTGCTGAATGTTCTCGCGGTAAAGCCGCTCATTTTTCATGCGAAGCCGCTTATTCTCCTGAATGCGCATTTCCATTCTCTCCGCATCCAATTCCGCCTGCGTCGCCTTTTGCCCATATTCCTGCATTTTGTGCAGGTCATTGGCTAGACCAGCCTGATCAGAAAGATTTTTGAAATGCATTGCATTGCTCCTTGCCGCTTGAATATCCGCCTGTGTAGGCGATGCGCTGTTGGGATTGTAATGCATTATCTGTGCTATCAGACTATGAGAATATAAGATTGACAAAAAGATTAATTGGAAATGGTGTCTTATCATACAATTACCTTTCATTTTAAGCGATTGGGTAACCACGGGTCCATATGCTGAGCGTATGAATACGGTTACGTGCCGCAAATTGCCTCCATCGGGAGAGGGGCCAGTTCACCTGCGGCATTGAAACCCCAGAAAACCTGTCCCTCGCGGGCAAGCCGCTTCTGCTGCTCCACCATTGCCACATAATACTTATGTGGATCGTGGTCGTACTCTGCAGAAATCTTCTGGCGTATCCAGTAGATTTCATCAATCGGTGTCTCAAAAATTGGCATTTCATTTGTCATGGCTGACGTCCTCCATGTAGCGTTTGGGAGTAATGATGACAGGCGAATTGTATCCGGCTTCTTTCAAAGTGCCGTAGGTTTTCGGCAAAGTGAATTCGTTGGCCATGTGGCGACAATTCCACGTAAGCAGAACATCCATGCCATAATATGCCGCTGTCGCGATGTGATAGGCATCCGCTACCTCTTGGGGAGGTATTGCGTGGGCAATCATCAAACGTTCTGCAATCGTAGTGATTTCTGGGATGCTGCCATTCAGGACTGGAATGTCACAAATTGCATCAGCGCGCTTTGCGACGTCGTTTGGCGCACCTTCCTGTATTTCGTTCAAGACATGTTCCGATACGAACAAGTCGCACGACGGGCGCACCGCCTCCCACCATTGGCGTGAAGCAGCCTGCCACGAGGCAATCGGTTCGCGTGTCGTTGCTCGTCCAGTCAAGTAGCTGACGAATGATGTCTCAATATAAACTTTCAGCTTCTTTTCGTTACTCATTTCGCACCTCCTTCCCGCAGCAGAGAACACCACGTCTAAGAAAGATGTGCTTATTTTATCACATTTTGGCGCTGCAAGGTGAGGAGAAATTCGAAATGTCGTTTGCAAGAGTGAACGCAAGCGTCCAAAGCGTTTACCTTTGCAGGCAGGGGGAATGTCAGGGAGAATGTACGATTAAGGATTATAGTTCCTCTC
>ONRL01000225.1 GCA_900320225.1 uncultured Lentisphaerota bacterium | reverse complement strand
CCAGTCCTTGTACGACCCGATCGGATGCTGGGGATCCTTGAGGTGGAAGTACTCGCCCTCCGTGTACGCGAGCATGCCGAACCCGCCCGCCTCGTAGATACGGCGCATCGCGACGCACTGCGGACGGAACGCCGTCGTCTCGAAGAGCGCGTACACAAGGCCCGTCTTCTTCACGGCCTCAATCAACTTCGGCGCGCGGTCGAGCTGCTCCTCGCCCCACAGCGTCGGCACGGCACTCGCCGCGTGGTAGCCGCGGTCGAGCGCGCGCAGGACGAGGTCGATGTGGCTCGGCGCGTCCGTGGCGATGAATACGGCGTCCATGTTCTTGCCTTCCTTGTCGATCATCTCCTCGGCAGAGGCGTAGGTGCGCTTCGCGCCCACGAGCTTGACGAGTTCCGCGCAACGGTCGGGGAAGAGGTCAGTGGCGGCCACCACCTCCACGTTAGGATGGTTCTGGAAGAAGAACATTGCGCCGAACTTGCACACGCCGTATCCGGCGATGCCCACGCGCACCTTCCTGTCGCTGAACGGCTGCCAGGGGCCGCTTACCTTGGTCTCGGTCAAGGGCTCGTCGAATCCCTGGATTTTCGACAGCGGTTTCTGCTCGGCCGCTTGCCGCGACCGATCCGATGAAGAAGTCTTTTCGTGTGATTTGCATGTTTTATCCTTTCTACGTTACTTTTCCATGACATCGGCGAGGGCTTCCAGACGGTCGGCCACGTAGACCATGCAGTTCACCCAGTCGCTGCCCTTGCGCGAGTCGAAATAGGTGGGGATTGTGCCGTCGGGACGCTGGTTGCGCGTAATGTTGTCCGCAAGTGCCTTCGCCTTCTCCAGATAGAGGGCATTGCCGGTGGCCTTGTACGCGGCGGCGAACGCGCCGATCATATCGCCCATCGAGGCGTCGATCGGCGTGTAGTAGTCGTATTGCTCCAGGGCGGTGGGCGTCTTCCAGTGCTTCCAGTCCATGTTGTGGATGGGATCGCTCCACACGACGAACTGGTCCTCGCACCAATCCACGAGCTCGCACCCCTCGGCCACGCGCCCGAGGGCGAAGAGGCGGAGCGCGGTATCTGCGGCAACGCCCTTCTGGAGGTTCTTGTAAGCCGGCATCGGGTCCATGTCCTCGAACTGCCCGTCCCAGTTCCAGGTCTTCATCGGACCGTCCAGCACGTAGGCGAACGCGCGGTCGCGCGTCTGCGCAAGCGCGGCGTCGCACGGCACGAGGTCGTCGAAGAGGCCGAGGATGTAGCGACCGGGCACAAGCCGGTTCGCGCGCACGGGCGTGCCGTCCTTCTCGCGTACTTTCAGCGGCCACGTGCCGTCCGCGCCCTGCAGCTTCGCGTATGTGCGTGCGATGTTCATTGCCGCTTCGATGTGGTCGGTCCGGGCTACGACGCAGAGTTCGAGGTAGGCGAGCGCGGCGTGGGCGGGGTAGAGCAGCATGTTCTGCCCGGCGTTCTTCACCGCCACGTCGCGCCGGTCGCCCCAGTACGTCGGCGGGAAGTGCGCGAGCGGCGCATCCGCCGGCTGGCTGTGCGCGATGAGCCAATCCGCCATCTTGCGGGCAAGACGGAGTGCGTCTTCCGCCTCCTTCGGGGACGTCTTGTACGTCGCTTTCGTATGCCGCACGAGTGCGCGGATCATCGAACTGAGGATCTTCGCAGGATAGCAGTAGAGGTCATAGCCCTTCGGCGGATCGTCGCTTGTCTTCCAGCCCTGCACCTGCGGCAGGTTGTACACGGCGGCGTATACGCGGCGCGCAGCGGTACGGTAGTCGCACGCGCCCTTGGGATAGGGTCCATGAAACACGGCGGCACGGTAGAACGTGCGCTCGCCTGCTACGGATGCCACATTGCGCCCCGCTCCCGTCACCCGCAAGGTGTAATATCCAGGCTTGAGTGAATCCCAGACGTCGGCGGGGATGGGGAGCCACGGCTTGGGGGCGACCCAGGCATGAACGGGCGAGGCGCCCGTTCTCCCAGTCTGCTCCGTCATCAGCACGAAATGATACGCCGTCGCCCCCTTCACCTCCTGGAACTCAAAGGCCGGCGGGTGGATGAACGCCTTCGCGTGCGCGTTCCAGAACGGGCGCACGCCGGGCACGCCCGCGCGGATAGGCGTCTTCGCGTGTTCGCGCGCGGCGATGTTCAGCCGCGCCCAGTCCACCTCGCCCTGCGAACGCTCGCGCGGAATGATGCCGAAGTTCCAGTTATTGCCGGCAAACACCGACACGGCAGCCATCGCCATCACAACTGCACAAATCTTCAGTTTCATCTTTTCTCTTCCTTGCGAGACGGGTGGATCCTTCTCCTGACGGCCCATATTCTACCAAAAAGAAAACGTTCTCGTCCCTTAGTATTTGAGATATGTCATCTTGCTTTTAGCCGTGTGGAACATGTAGAACGTGCAGATTTTCAGAGAAGCGGCGAAAACGGCTGGCTACTTCCCGACGGAGACGTCGATCTGGCCGAAGTCGATTGAAGCGTGGACGATGTCGAACGGCTTGCCCGCGACCGATCCCTTGATGTTCTCGAAGTGCATGTCCCTCACGGGCGAGGCCGCATTGCCGCGCACCATGAACGGACGCTTCGACTTGACCGTGAAGTTACGGAACGTCATGTGCCCGAAGTCCCTCAGGACGATTCCGTTGTCCACGAACAGCTGCAGCGGATGCCCGCCGCTTTCGATGGTCCAGTTCTCGAAGAGAATGTTATCCGTCCTGAGATAGCCGTTGTCGCCCATCGTCAGGTATCGATGCGGCTGTTGCGACCCGATGGCGTTGGTTCCGTGGAACTCAATGTTCCGAAACACCGCGTTGCGGATCGTGTCGTCCGACGGGCAGCCGATGCGCACGCCCTGGCAGGGCGTGTTGAAGTAGCAATTGGAGACGACCACGTCCTCCGTCACCACGGGCACGTCCTTCCGACGCTCGTCGCGAATCGCGCGCAACACCACGCAGTCGTCGCCCGTCTTGAAGTACGAGTCGCCCACGCGCACATGGCGGCAGCCGTCGAAGTCGATGCCGTCCGAGTTGATCATCCGCTGCTCCGCCTCGATGCGGATGCGTGACACGGTGATGTTCTCGCAAAACCTAAGCCACATATTCCATAACGGGCAATCCTTGAACGTCACGCCCTCGAAGCGGATGTTGCGGCTCCGCAGGAGGATGATGAGACGCGGACGCGGCACCGGGGGCTTGGCCCACGCCCATCCGCCCCCGAACTTCTTGTTGGGGTCGAAGAACGCCTGCCCGTGCATGTCGATCATGCCCTCGCCCGTGATGGCAATGTCGTGCACGTCCTCGGCAAAGAAGAACGCCTTGCGCGTGGCCGTGGCCGGCACGGCGTTCGAGTAGGTGTAGATCTGGTCGAGGGGCAGGGCATCGTCGTAGTCCTCCGGCTTCGTGCCGCCCAGAATGACGGCGCCCTTCTCAAGATGCAGCTCCACGCCGCTCTTCAGGTAGAGCGTCCGGCACGGATGGAGCCCCTTCGGCACGGTCACCCGTCCGCCGCCCTTCGCCGCCGCCGCGTCGATCTGCGCCTGGAGAACCTCCGTCTCCCATTTCATTCCCTGCGGCGGATCCGCGAACGCCATCCCGGCCGCCATCGCCGCCAAGATGACGGCACCCCTTCTCGAAAGTACCATGGCAAACAACTCACTTCCGCAAAGTATATTCCTTCAGGATCTCGACCACGCACGCCTTGCCAGCGGGGACATCGCCGCTGAAGACGAAGGGCGTCGAACCGAACAACGTCGGCAGCGGCGCGGACAGCGAGCCCGTACGGCGCACCTTCCCCGTCGCGGTGACGACCACCTTCCACGTGCGGCCGTCGCGGCACACAAGCGACTCGTCCGCCGCCAGCGTCTCATCGAACGTGCACGAAGTCGTGCCAAAGGCCAGCGTCGGTTTCGCCACCGGTCCCTGCACCTCGACCACGAGCGACGCCTTCTCGCCCGGACGCACCGGCACGACCGACGGCCCCTTGAGCCCCTCCTGCGGCGCATACTCGAACGGCGCAAGCGCCTCCACGCGGAGCGCTTCGCGCATCTGCGCCGTGAGCGGCTTGAAAGCCGGACGCGTCTTCCCCAGCGCGAAGAACGTCACCTCCGCACGAGGTTCAGATGCGGGAGGGACGCGCTCCTGCGCGTCCGAAAACACACATGCGTTCGCACCGGACGCGAGCACGGGCATCGCCGACGCCGCAACGCGCGCCAACGCCGTCCCCGACTCGGCGTACTTCGTCCACGCGCCATCCTCGAGTTCCGCATATTCGCCCGACGTAAGCGCGAACGGAATGGCGAAGCGCTCGCCGTTCACGGTCACCGCCGCGTCCGTCACGCTCGCCTTGGCCATCTCCCACGCGGACACCTCGCCGATCTCGACCGACGCCGACTTGCCCGCCGGAATGTCGTTCAGGTACGCCGAGAACGAGGCAATGTGGTTGACCGACACGTTGCTGCGGTAGATCGCCGCGTAGCCGCCGTACGGCCAATGATACCGGCAGAACGTCGCCGAATCGCGTTCGCGCAGGAGGAACTTCACAAGTTTCCAGCCCGTGAAGTCGAGCCGCAGGTAATGCTCGGCCGTGCCACCGTGGTACTCGCCCGGCGAGGTCAGCTGCAGGTTGAGGAGCGCGCCCGACCCGTCGCCCTTCACCCACGCGCCGAACACGGTGCGCTTCGCGCCAATGTCGAGACCGGGGAAGTCGAACGCGAGACGCGCCCGCGCCCACGCGCCGTTGCGCGGCGCGGAGCTGTTGGTGGCCGTGAGCTTGAACGTGCGCCCGTGCTCCTTGTCGGCGCACGCCGGATCGAACGACACCTTCACGCCGAGGGCGGACGCCGTCTGCATCTTCGCGAAGGAATCCGCGTCCGCGAGCGTGCGGCCCGTGGACTCCGCGCCCGGCGCATAGAGCGCCTCCACGCGGAGCGCGGCCGGACGCCGCGCCGCGCCGCCGTCAACCGTCCACGCGCGCGTCCACGGCAACCCCGCGCGGTGGACGAGGACCTCCACGTCCGTCAGCTGCCAGTTGCCCGCTGCGTCCTGGCGCAGACGCGCCTCCGTCTCGGGCGTGGCGAGGTAGGCCTTCGCCTCGTCCGTGAACGCCCGCGCGAGGCGCGCGTGCTCGTACCAGCCGAGGATGTCCAGCTGGCGGCGGATGCCGACGGGGAGCGGACGCGCCGTGATGCCTTGCACGGACATCGCCGCGTCGTGTCCCGCGTTCTTACCGGCGAAGTACTCCATGTCGTCGGGGAAGTGTCCGCGCGCCATCGGCATGCCGACGCGCGGCGCCCACCAGCCCATCTGCGGCTCGAGGAAGTTCGCGTTGCGTCCGTTGTCAACGGCCCACGTGATGTGCCAGTCGTGGAAGCGCTTTGCGCCCCACACGGGATGGTCCACTGTCGCCATGCGCGTCTGGAACCACCAGTTGTTCGCTCCGCCGCAGCTGGCCTCGACGGAAGCCGAATGCCCGTTGTTGCGCGCGAACTTGGCGAAGATCTTGTGGCGCATCGCGTCAATGCCGTAGCGCGTGCCCATGCCCTCGGAGCCGTCGAAGTAGAAGTCGTCGAGTCCGCAGAAGTTGTAGACCTCCGCGAGGCGCGAGGCAAGCTTCTCC
>ONRL01000227.1 GCA_900320225.1 uncultured Lentisphaerota bacterium | reverse complement strand
AACAAGTTTTTCATCGGAGTATCCTTTCTAAGAGTCAATTGTGCCATTTTCAACCTTGTTTTCCCTTACGTTCCCGTGTGCACGCAAGTTTACCATAATCTTTTTGCCGCCACAAGCCACGGATTAATTTGATTTCCACAGCGTCCGCCCATGTCGTACGACGCCGCGCCCATCCCCAACTCGGCAAAAATCACCGACTTCTTGTCATCTCGAAAACGAGTTCGCCGCCGCGCATGATGTCGGCGTGGCGGAGGATGGGGACTTCCGCCGCCAGGATGGCGGCTTTCTCAGTCAGCGGTTTGCCGTTGAGCGTGATGGACTTGACGTACTTGTTTTCCTTCGACAGGTTCTTCGCGATAATGGTGAATGTTCGGGTTTTTCCCTCCAGACGACGCAACGAATCCGCCCGCAATCAAGTCGCGCAGGTCCTCGCTCAAATGCCCGTTCGGCTCCTGTCCGAACCTCTCGGCCAATTCAGAAACGCTGGCGGATCCCCCGGCAAGCGCAACGAGGATGCGCCTTTTCGCCGCCGCCGCGCCGAAGACATCGCCGAAGACAGTGTTGAAATCCTTGAACAGATACCCTTCAGGCGTGAAACACATCCGCTTCACGTTTTCGTCAGCAGGAAGCGACGGATCGATCTCCTGAAGGTATTTCGGGACGCCACCGGTCACCGAAAGCACGTCTATGATTTCACGTAGCGCCGTGCGTTCCGCCTTGTGTCCCCAAAATGCGCGGCAGTCGGAAAGCGGCAACTCGGACAACGTCACATCCAGCGAGATCCTGCCCACAAAAGCCTTTGACTGCAGGATGTTATCCTGTATCCATGCCGAGACGCTGCCTGCCACTACGAAGATCACGCGCGGATGCTGCGGGAACTGCATGTCCCATGCGTTCTTCAAATAGGCGGCGAAAGACGTATCGCATCCGCCCATCCATGATATTAAAGGATAGTTGCCATTTACCAAGCCAAAATAAAATGGCAACTATTCTTTAGAAAACGAGATAGTCGCCGACGGCTCTACCTCTTGACGGGGACAGGCCCCTCAGTTTTCTTTGCTGTTTGGTTTGGCTTGAAATTCCTACTTCGCCGCCAGCGTGATTGTCTCAAGGGGCGCGAGAGTGCGCGTCTCGACGCGACCGTCGGCGTGCGTGATCTTGAGTTCTGATGGTTCCTGCCGCCAGTTGGACGCGAAGCCGATGCGCTCGCCTTTCGCGTTCTCCCAGAACGACGTCAGCACTTCGTGTGTCTGGACCTTCCCCTTTCCCCATCCCTCGTATTCGACCTCGACGGGACGCGATTCGCACGCGACGAACGGGCGAATCATCTTGCCTTCCAGCAAGAACGAAGGATGCCTCTTCCTGATGGCGTTCAGCTCCTTCAGCACGGGGATGAGGCCGTCCCGTTCCGGGAACGGCTCGTTCCAGAGAGACGGCCATCCGCAAACCACCTCCCCCCCGTCGCTGAGGACGAGCGAGAACATGTCGCCGTTGTGGAAGCCGCTCATCCAACGCCAGAACGCATCCATGTGCTTTGTCATGCCGCATTGGTTCCCCGTGAAATTGCACATCCATTCGTGGAACACGAATGCGGAACCAGGGACGGGCCGACCGAAGAACATGAGCCCCGGCATCGGGCGCACATCGCTGTACGGAAGGTACGGCACGTATGGCGTCGCGGCGGTCTGCTCGCAGCCGAAAACCATGCCGTCTGCGCCCGCCGATGCAACGAGTTTCTTTTGGAGCGCAATCATCGCATCCACCGCCCACGCGCCGGGTATCGGCGGATGCTTGTGGTGCTTCGCATAGCACAAGAGCCAGCCGCCACCCATGTTCTGGTCGAGGAACTGGCTGTAGTCAATGCCGAAGCGCGAGAGCTTCGCCGCCTCAGCGACGATTTCCCCCACGCACCAGTCATCCGCAAGGCACATGTCGTAGCCGAGCTTCTGCCCGTCGTGCCCGTTGCAGATGGAAGCGGTAATCTGCCCCTTGGGCCCACGCATCATGTGGCGGCCGAGATGTTCGTCCTCGAACCTCTGCTCCAGCGAATAGGTCGGGACGATACTGCTGATCTGCGTCCACGCCGTACCGGAGCAGTAGACGCCCAACAGATCGCCGCGCGCGTGGAGCGCGTCGCGGAACTTGGCCAGCTCCTTTTCGCCGCCAAATGGCGGCCATACGTACGGCGGCGCCCACGGTGCCGTCCCTTCCCAGTGCATGAGAAGCGCCATGATCTTTGAATCAAGCGCCTTGCCGAACTTCTCCACCGTCGGCATCGCGTTGATGTAGGGGAACATGCGATTCGGCTTCATGTCCCGTCCACTGTCGCGGCCATATCCGCGCACGGGATAGATGAGGTTCACAGGCGAGTCGTACATCCACTTCGAACGCTTCGGCGCCTTCGCGAAGTCAGGCAAGGTGCGCACCCAATCGCGGTAGATTTCGCAAGCCTCCATCCAGCCGCCCGCGTAGGGACGGAGCGAATAATGGAACTTCGGGCGCCACGCACCGTCCTCGCCCAGATCGCCACAGAACGTCTGGAGCGTCAGCCGCACGGTCTTGCCGTTGATCTCCTCCCAATCCACGGCCTTGGGCGTGTGGCGGCTGTCCACGGCGGAGAAGTAGACGCCCTTGCCATCCTTGTACGCCGCCATGAACTGCATCTGGGCGAGACCAGGGTAGAGCGAGTTTCCGCCGGGAGGGGAGAACCGTTCCCTATAGCAGACAGGACGGTACGGGTGCGCGAACTTTGTCACCTCCACGCCATCCCAAGAGGGATAAAAGAGCTTCCTGTCTGGCGCGATGCACACCTGCGGGCCGTCGAACCATTCCAGCAGCATTGCGGCGGGAATGCCCTCGACCGATGGCGTGAAGCGGAACTCGCCGTTCCCCGCCTCGATCTTCATCTTGACGACAAGCCCGTTTGCATGCCGCCATGTAAGGCAGAGAGGTTTCGACGAAACATCCGGCAGGGTCGTCGTTCCACCGACGACCGCCGCGGTTTCGGACGGCGATGGAACGCCGAGTTCAAACGCAAACTCCGACGACTTGAGCCGCGTCGGCTCGCCCTTGCCGTCGAGGAGCTGGAGCGTGAACGCCTCCACCGCCGGCACGACGCGTTCCGCGCCGTCCGAGACAAGCGACTCCACCGCACCGCATCGTTCCGAAAGGCACAGCTTCGCGCCTGACGACGAGAATTCAATAGATGCCGATGCGGCGCAGGCGACAAGCGCCGCCGCAACCGATAGGATCATGCTGACGTATGATTTGCTCATGACGCCGCAAATTTTACATGAGAACCCATCTTCAAGTCAATGGATTATGATAAACTATATGGCAACAGAAAAGTTGACTATCAAGCAACCGATTTGACATGCTTGTTGGCGATGAGCCGTATCAGGAGAGTGACGATCGTGTTGAGGATGTCCGGCGCTGCGGGGCGGGACATCCAGACGCTCTTCAAGCGGCGCTTCGGCTGCACGATGCGGGACTGGCGCGCCCAGAACCGCACGCTGTAGAAAGTTTGAGGTGACGTCTCATTCATCACGCCCTAAACTGGACGGTACTGTTCGTCCCCGCATGGCCGTGGCCGCCATTTACGCTGGGGTGAACAGATCATCCAACGTGATCTCCGACTGCACATTGTTCCAGTACATGTTGTGCGCCAGCCCGTTCGCCGTCACGATGGTAAGATGTATCGGCCGCTTCGCGCCTATTGTTTCCCGGACTGCCTCGATCCTGTTTCTTATCTTCGCGAATTCCTCTTTGCCGATGGCATATTCCTTCTGCGAGAACTTCATCTCGCAGAGATTCACGATGCCGTCCTTTCTGTCGATCAGCAAATCGACCTGCGCCCCCCTCAATTCTCTGGAAGTTGACGTCCTCCATGAATAAACCTCGGTGTGCACGCCCGAAATTCCAAGTGCCTTCTTGATTTGGGGTATATGCTCCAGGCACAGCCGTTCGAATGCGTTTCCCCGCCATTCGTTTTTCTCGCCTTCTCCCACTTCGGCAGTCCAGTAGTCCCCTGAACGTGACGTGTTTCCGCGAACGAATCGCATGTAGAAAAGCGAGAAATTGTCCACGAGCTGGTACATCCCTCCGTTCACGCCCCCCATCGGATTGTATCTGCGAATGAGCCCGCACTCCTCCAGATCGAAAAGGTGCGACGAGAAGTTCCCGTTGTTTTCCATTTCCACTGCCTTGGCCAGTTCGTCACGTCCCAATCCCTGCCGGTGTCGTCCCAACGCCAGTATCACGTTCATGTATGGTTCTGGATTGACGAACAGCGACGAATAAAGTTCATCGAATTCCTGTCGGAGTCCATCGCGCTTGCCGAAGAACAACTCGTTGAAATTCTGCTCCGGCGTCTTGCCTTTCTCCAACAGGCTCCAATAATAGGCAACCCCGCCGAAGGCCATGTAGCACTCTGCAATGTGCTCGCGCGAATACGCGAGATTCTCAGCGCGCGCATACTCTTCGCACTCCGCGAGCGTAAAGGGGAACATTTTGATGCGCGTTCGCACGCGATTGTGCAATCCAGCCCGATTGCGGTTGATCTTCTTGACGATCCAGGATGTTGCCGACCCGCAGGCAATCAGAAGGATGTCTTTGCGAGAAGTTGCCCACCCGTTACGAATTCGGAATATGGCGATTCATAGGCTTTTTTCAACAGCTGAATCTCTTCTCTTCTTCCAATCATCCTTCTTCTCCTTATCGGTGGCTAAAGTATATCATTTTTACCCATGTTTAGCAACCGATAACCCATATCGGGGGTGCACCGAGAGATTTATGCAGACACCCCAAAATTTCCGCTTGCATTTCCGATACGCATATACTATAATATATGCCATGAAAAACAAATCACCGAAA
>ONRL01000309.1 GCA_900320225.1 uncultured Lentisphaerota bacterium | reverse complement strand
CGGCCTGACGTCGGTCACGAAGACGGGCGACGCCGACTTGGCGTTCCTGAAGCCGGACGGCCTTCCGACCGCGGTCACGCTCGCCAACGGCGGCCTGCGCTTCGCGAAGGAGCCGCTCGAAACCGTGACCGTGGGGGAGGGCGGCGGCTGGATCTTCAGCGAGCCGACGGGCCTCTACTCGGCGACGAACGGCATCCGGATCGGCTCGAACGTCTCCAACAACAAGGACGCCGCGCACCTCCGCCACCGCGTGCGCGTGACGGGCGACTGGCGCGCCTCGTTCCGCCTGTGGAACACCGTCGGCGCGGACGCCATCTCGTTCTACATGCACAACGACCCGCGCGGCAACAACGTGGTGGGAACCGACCATGGCGGCGCGGGCTACTACAGCGTGCAGAACTCGCTTGCCGTGGGTTGGTTCACCTACACGGGAGGAACCCAAAACAAGATGGGTATCGGGCAGAGGTCGCAAGGCATCAGCTTCAACGTGGAGATCTCTCCCGTGAACATCCGCTTGGCGAAGCCGATCGACGTGACGATCGTCCACACCGCCGCCGCGAAGACGCTTGACGTGACGATGGTGCAGGACGGCAACGAGTTTACGCACCAGTGGACGGACGTGGACGTTCCCGGCAGCATCGGCGGCGACTACGCCTACCTGGCGGTCGGCTCGGGCGGCGGCGGCGTGCACACGCTCCCGTACTACGACAACTTCACGTTCGAGCAGTTGGACGGGGCGGACACGCTCGCGGAGGGGAAGTACCTCTCGTCGATCGACGTGACGGCGCCGAAGGGCACCCTGACGCTCGACTCGCCCGTGACGAACGGCTCGTTCGCGGTGGCGGACAGCGTGTCGGTGGCGGCTGGCAGCACGCTGCGCGTGGCCGCGGCGAACGAGACAGCGACCCTGCGCACGGGCACGCTCACGCTCGGCGCGGGCGCGTCGCTCGCGGGCGACGCCGGGGCGACGATCGCGCCGGACGCGGTGGCGGGCGACTTCACCGACCTCGTGGTCGACGGCGCGGTGTTCGCGCCGTCGGAGGCCGACATCACGGCGGGCACGTTCGCGAAGCGCACGATCCGCCTCTCGAACGGCGCGAAGCTGCACATCGGCGCGGCGAAGTTCATGCGCGTGGAGGACGTCTACGTGGACGGTGTGCGGCAGGACGCCGCGTCCGTCTACACGGCCCTGAACGCGCCGTGGATCACGTCCACGTCCCTCGGCCGCGTGGGCATGCGCGCCGGCACGATCCTCATCCTGCGGTAGTTGTGCGGCGGTGCCCATCGGGGAAGCGGCGCTCTCGCCGCTTCAACCGCGACGACGGGAGAGACGCCCGTTGCGGGGAGAAGGGCGGTTGTGGTATACTTGTGGCATGCCACAGGAGGGCAATATGCTGAACAGAAGAGATTTCATGACCATGGGCGCCTTGGCGTTGGCCGGCTGCCAGACAATTGAAATGCCGCAGGCGCGCAACGCGCGTCCGCAGGTTGCGCCGAAGGCGACGCCTGCCGCGAAGCCCGCGCCCCCGCCGAAGCCGCCAAAGCCGAAGGCGGAGTTCCACGTGTTCTCGAAGATGTTCCAGGACCCCGTGTGCACGAGCTACGACGCCGTGGCGGAGCTGATGGCCAAGGCCGGCTTCAACGGCATTGAGTGGACCGTGCGCCCGAAGGGGCACGTACTGCCCGAGCGCGCGAAGGAGGACCTGCCGAAGGCCGTCGCGGCCGCGCGCAAGCAGGGCCTCAAGTCGACGATGCTTGTGACGGCGATCACGGACGGCGAGGACCCCGCGAGCGAGACGCTCCTCAAGACGGCGGCCGACAACGGATTCAAGCTCTTCCGTCCCGGGTACTTCTTCTACGACCTCAAGAAGGAGACGTTCCAGCAGTCCATGGACCGCATCCGCCGCGGCTTCGAATCGCTCGCGAAGCTCGCCGAGCGCACGGGCCTCTACTGTGCCTACCAGAACCACAGCTCCTGGGGGCCGAGCGTGTTCGGCGGCCTCGTGTGGGACGTCTACGAGATGATCCGCGACCTCGACCCGAAGCTGATCGGCCTCGAGTACGACCCGATGCACGCGTTCTACGAGACGGGGCTTTCCTGGTCGCACGGGCTCGACCTCGTCGCGGGGCGCATCGGCGCCGTCTGCCTGAAGGACTTTCACTTCGTGCTCTCCAAGAAGAACGAGAAGAACCACGCGAAGTTCATGTGCCCCGCCGGGAAGGGCGTGGTGCCGTGGAAGGAAGTGAAGCAGCACCTTGACGCGAACAAGGTCAAGGCTCCGTTCACGGTCCACTTCGAGTACGACTTCGACAAGACCGACCTCGTCAAGACCGTGAAGGCCGAGCTCGACTTCTTCAAGGGGGTGTTCGTGTGACGACGCGCAGGGGTTTTCTCGCGCAGGCGGGCGGCGCGCTGGCGGTGGCCGCCAGCGGGCAGGTCAACGGGCAAGATGCCCGTTGTCCCAGTGCAACGGGCGAGACGCCCGTTGTCCCAGTGGAGCGGCCGATCACGATCGCGCGCACCGGGTGCGGGTTCGAGCGCGAGCCGATGGTGCGTCCGTTCGGCTTCAAGGGCGGCTACCTCACGGAGGAGTGGATCGTC
>ONRL01000232.1 GCA_900320225.1 uncultured Lentisphaerota bacterium | reverse complement strand
CGACGCCGGCATCAAGCCGCCCGTGAAGGCGTGCCTCGACGACGCCGTGGCGGCGATCAAGCTCGTGCAGGCGAAGGCGGCCGAGTGGAACATCGACCCAACGCGCATCGGCCTCACGGGAGGCAGCGCGGGCGCGTGCTCGTCGCTCTACGCCTCGCTGCAGGGCGACAACGCGCTCGGCATCCGCGCCGTGCTCGCGCACAGCCCGCAGACCTCCCTCGACCCGCAGGAGACGAAGGAGTGGATCCCGAACGCCCGCTACGGCGCGCACGCGTTCGGCTACGGCAGCTTCGAGAGCTGGCTCGCGCACCGCGCCGAATGCCTGCCGCTCATCGAGCGCTACTCCCCGGCGGCGCTGCTGCGCGCCTGCACGGCGTCCCGCGCCCCGACGTTCCTCTACAGCTGCGGCGCGTTGCCGCCGCCCGGACAGTTGCCGGCCGACCCCACGCACGCCGCGATGTTCTGCGTCAAGTTCGAGGAAATCTGCAACGCGAAGGGCGTCGCCTGCCGCCGCGGCACGTTCGACGAACTCATCAAGGAGCTTGCGAAATGAGAATCCACAGCCTTGTCCTCGCCGCCTCGGCGGTCGCCTGCTGGTGCGCTGCGGCCGACAGCGTCGACCCGCGCGTGCGCACGTTCATCGACCCCGTGCGCGTGGTGTGGACCTCCAACCCCGCGCCCGACGCCAACAAGTACAACGCCCGCGCGAAGGTGACGAACGCCGAGTCGCTGCTCGGCAAGAAGTACGGTCAGGTTCCTGAAACTGGCTGGCGCAAGCCCGGCGGCTGCATCCTGGAGAACGGCGGCAACGAGGCGTCCGTGCTGCTCGACTTCGGTCGCGAGCTGCACGGCGGCCTCCAGCTCGGCGTGGCCGCCGCCGGCACGCGCAACATGAAGGCGCGCATCCGCTTCGGCGAGTCCGTGGCGGAGGCGATGGCGGACCTCGGCGAGCGCGGGGCCGGGAACGACCACGCGATCCGCGACGGCGTGATCGACCTGCCGTACATGGGCCAGCGCGAGATCGGCAACACGGGCTTCCGCTTCGTGCGGATCGACCTCGTCACGACCGGGCGTCTCCAGCTCGAGTTCGTGCGCGCCGTGTCGCTGATGCGTCCGTGGAAGATGGCGGGCGGCTTCAAGTCGAGCGACGCGCGCCTGAACGCCGTGTTCGACACCGCCGCGCGCACCGCGCACCTCTGCTGCCAGGAGTACCTCTGGGACGGCATCAAGCGCGACCGCCTCGTGTGGATGGGCGACACGCATCCCGAGACGATGACGATCCTCGCCTGTTTCGGCGCGCAGTCGATCCTGCCCGAGTCGCTCGACTACATGGCCGCCACCACGAAGCCCGACGACTGGATGAACACGATGCCGTCCTACACGCTCTGGTGGATCCGCAACGTGTACGAGTGGTGGTTCGCGACGGGCGACGTGGCATACCTGCGCAAGCACCACGACTACATCCGCAAGACGTGCGCGAACCTCGTGAAGCACATCGGCCCCGACGGTTCGTGCAAGCTGCCGCGCGGCTTTCTCGACTGGCCGACCCAGCACAACCAGCCCGCCGTGTGGGCGGGCATGCAGGCGCTCATGGTGACGACGTTCGCGAACGCCGCGACGATGGCGCGCGCGCTCGGCGACGGCGACCTCGAGAAGCAGTGCCGCGACGCGGAGGTGCGGATGCGCAAGTACCGTCCCGAACCCGCCGGCGCGAAGTCCTCCGCCGCGCTCCTCGCCCTCGCGGGCCTGCAGGACCCGGCGCGGATGTACGACGAGGTGCTCGGCAAGAAGGGCCACGAGGACGTCTCCACGTTCTATGGCTACTACATGCTCGAGGCGATGAACCTTTCCGGGCACGACCAGCGCGCGCTCGACACGGTGCGCGACTACTGGGGCGCGATGCTCGACGTGGGCGCGACGAGCTTCTGGGAGGACTTCCACATCTCCTGGACGAACAACTGCTTCCGCCTCGACGAGCTCCCCGTCGCGGGCAAGAAGGACATCCACGGCGACTACGGCGAGTTCTGCTACAATGGCTTCCGTCATTCATTCTGCCACGGTTGGTCATCGGGCCCGGCCGCCTGGTGCATCCACCACGTGCTCGGCATCCAGCCGCTCGAGGCCGGCGGGAAGACCGTGCGCGTGAAGCCGTTCCTCGGCGACCTCGCGTGGGCCGAGGGCGCGTACCCCACGCCGATGGGGCCCGTGCGCGTGCGCGCGGAGAAGAAGGCCGACGGCACGGTCGCGACGACGATCAACGCGCCGGAAGGGGTGAAGATCGTCCGCGAGTGACGCCATGCGCTTCGCCCTGTCGACAAACTGGAACAACGGCCGTCTTGACGACGGCGCCGCGATCGCCGACGAGGCGATCGCGCTCGGCTTTGACGCGCTGGAGCTCGGCTTCCGCACGATGCCCGAGCAGATCGCGGGCTTCAAGAGCCGACTTGACCGGATGCCCGTTGACTCCGTACACGCGTACTGCCCCGTGCCCATCGGCGCGCCGAGCGGACACCCCGAGCTCCACCAGCTCGCCCATCCCGACGAGGAGGAGCGCGCGCTCGCGCGCCTGCTCCTGAAGCAGACGATCGCGTGCGCCGTGGAGCTCGGCGCGAAGGTGGTCGTGACGCACGCCGGCTACGCCGACCTCGACGGACTCTTCGTGAACCTCGACTCGTCCGCGCTGCGCCGTCTCGCGAAAGGCGCCGACGGCAAGCCCGACGTGAAGCGTCCCGTCTACGCGAAGTACCTCGCCAAGGCGCACGCGCGCCGGAAGAAGCGCGGACGCAAGCTCCTGGAGGTCTTCCGCCGCGAACTCGACAAGGTCATCCCCGACCTCGAGAAGGCGGGCCTCACGCTCGCGCTCGAGAACCTGCCGAGCCTGGAGGGATTCCCGAACGCGGAGGAGGCCGAGGCGCTGATGAAGGACCTTGCGGGCGCGCCCGTGCGCCTCTGGTTCGACACCGGCCACGCGCGCGTCCGCGCGAGCTACCAGTGGGACGATTCCGAGACGGACATCGCCAACCGCTTTGCGCCGCACGTGTGCGGCATGCACCTGAACGACGTCAAGGACTTCCACGACGACCATCGCCAGCCCGGCTGGGGCAACGTCGATTTCGCCGCGCTCAAGCCGCTCTCCCAGCACGACATCCTGCGCGTCTTCGAACCGCACGAGCCCGTGAGCTTCGACGAGCTGAAGGCGAGCCTCGCTTTGATCCGGAGTCTCTGGGCATGACGGCGCGGGAGAACATCGCGCTCGTGATTCCCGTCTGTGATCCGGACGCGGAACGCTTCCCGCCGCTCGTACGCAGGCTTCGCGAAGATTTCACGCACGTGGTGGTGGTGGACGACGGTTCCGCGCAGGGGCGCGAGGCGTTCGACGCCGTCCGCGGCGACGTGGACGCCGTGCTCGTGCATGAGGTGAACCGCGGGAAGGGCGCCGCGCTCCGCACCGCCTTCGCGTGGGTGCGGGAGAACCTGCCGCGCGCGGCGGGCGTGGTGACGGTGGACGGCGACGGACAGCATGATCCGGACGACGTGCGGCGCGTGGCGGAGGCGCTCGCGGAGGGACCGGCTGAAGGACTTGTTCTCGGCGTGCGGTCGTTCGCGGGCGATGTGCCGTTCCGCAGCAAGCTTGGAAACTTCTGGACGCGCGGGCTGTTCCGCATGTTGACAGGCCTTGCGGTGAGCGACACGCAGACGGGCCTGCGGGGCATTCCCGCCGCGCTCCTGCCGCGCGTTCTCGCGATTCCCGGCGACCGCTACGAGTACGAGATCCGCATGCTTGCCGACGCGCGCCGCCATCCCGCGCCGCCGCGCGAGGTGCCCATCCGCACGATCTACCTCGACGGCAACGCGGCGTCGCACTACCGTCCGCTTCGAGACACTTTCCGCACGCAGCTCGCCCTCTGGGGTACGCTGTTCCGTCGAAAACGACAACTGTAACAGACATGTGCAACACAGGAAGCGACAGGAGTGTCGCTTCCCCGACCATAAACCAGGAGAGCCATGTACTACACTGAAACGACAGAAGGGGTGATCCTCAACGTCAAGGCGCAGCCGCGCAGTTCGCGGGCGGGGATCGACGGCCTGCTCGGCGACGCCGTGAAGGTGCGCATCCGCTGCGCGCCCGTGGACGGCAAGGCGAACAAGGAGTTGATCGAAACGCTTGCGGACGCCTTCGGCATCCCGAAGGGCGCGGTCGTGTTCAAGGGCGGGGAAACTTCAAAAACGAAACGGCTTCTCCTGCGCGGGGTGTCCGCGCAGGCCCTCGCCGCCGTCATCGGAGCATAATGAGCGAGTAACTAAGGCATGATTATTGGTATCATGGGAACCGCATGAAGAAACTGCCTCTACTTATCGTCAGTGCTGTATCAGTGGCGTTTGCACTTCCACCGGTACGTCCCGTGTTGCCGTCCGTGGAACACCTTGACACCGAGACGGTCACCAACGTGCCGTTCACGGCGTGGCAGGAGCATCTGCGTCACTTCACCTTCAAGTTGGCGTTCGATGCCACGCCGTCGAACAACGTGGAGATGGCGTTCGGAACGGACGGCGCGACTGGGACAACGGGCGTCCCGCCCGTTGAAGACGGCACACTATCCCCTGACGAAAGCGACCTCGTGGTCGGCTGGGACTGCGGCGCGTGGTTCGTGGAGGAAGGCGCCACTGGCGAGCGCGTCACCGCCGCGCCGACGGGCGGCTGCGGCGCGCACGAGCTCGT
>ONRL01000233.1 GCA_900320225.1 uncultured Lentisphaerota bacterium | reverse complement strand
GCGGAGTTGGTCTCGTTCGCGGAACCGTCCGCGCGCATGAACTCCCAACCGTCCGACAGGCGCACGCGCTCAACGCCGCCGAAAGCCGCCAGCGCACACACGCCGACAAGAACCGCTGCAAGATGTTTTTTGTCCATGGCAGATAGTATACCACATCTCCCCCGTGGAAAGGGCATCGCGCTCCACGAAATCAGTTGGTCAACAATTACGGATTAGAAACGCGGCTTCAGCAGCGCGAAGACACTTGCCTCCGCCTACTGGAACAGTTAGGTGTGGGGAAAGCGAGAAACCACGAAGCCATTTTTAAGGACTGGACAACCGAGGGTCACAAGTCCCCGATATCGACCTGCACGTCTGGGCCGCCACGGCGACGCTCTCGCTCAAGTTTTATTTGCCGAGATCGTTCCATTTGTTCGTGGACTATTTCTTCATACGTTCTGATTGGGCGTCCGAGGAACTTCTCGAATTTCGCCTTGACGACCGCGTACTCTTCATCTGACATTTCTTTAACGAGATACTTGTAATCCCGTGGGGACACCTTTGATGACGTGCGATACGCAAGTTCCTTCTCGTAGGATCGGATGTCCCCGTTGAGGTTATTGGACGCGGTAATAACGAACTCGCGGTCTCCCTCCTGCCGTGCGTATTCGATCGAATCGCGACATTTTGTTAGCACTCTGATGAAGGTGTCGCAGAAATCAGCTCTTCTTGCCCCCTGCCAACTGACGACCCCTCCCATGTATCGAATGGCGTCTAGAGCGTGGAGCCGTTCATAATGCCCCAAATGATCAATGGGTGTTGATACAATTCCATCCAACATTTTCTGGGCATACTCCTTTCCGACTTCGGGGGGAAGGGACATGATTTTCTCCCGCATCCGAAGTGCCGCGTCATGTGCTCCCCTCCATTCGGTATAAACGTAATTTGTGATGGATAGAAAATCCGCATCGAGCTCTTTCAGCATCTGATCAACCCCATTAGAGGGCGGCTTCACGCCCTCACGTGTTAGATCATTCGTGCCAAGCAGGGTCTTTTGACTGACACCCACATGCGACTTCGACAATGCCGTCTCCACATCCTTCTCACTGCATCCAAGGAATAGGACGGTTTGCACAATGATTAGGAATATTGCCAATTCTGTTTTCATTTCACGATGTTCCCATGAACTTCTAAACCGTTTAAGAAACGCCGGTCGTCTATTCGCCGCGTTGCCTGATTGTTGAACTTGCGTATGGCTGTATGCCCCCAGCGGTCAATGTAGAACTCTTGCGTTGTCCCTGCGATGTTTCCAATCTGGGGTGTCTCGCCGGACGTGCCACGCGCATTCCAGCCAAAGGGTATCTGCCAGATCATCAATCCGTCCATCCAGCCAAATGAATAGTCGTTGGTTTCTACACCATCAGGCGTAATGGGGGGAAGCTCCTCTTCAATTGCAGCCTCGTCTATTGCCCGATTCGTACTGCTCGCGCGATTATCGGTGTCAACATCGAGCCAAATTCCAGCTCCGGCGAGTCTCGTGTGCGACCAGCCCCCCGGTTCAATAACATATCGAAAATAACCATTGACACTCCCTTCGTCGCAGGGGACCTCCTCGATCGCGATTTCTGAAAATGAAACCGTGAATGGCGTAACATAGAAAGCCTGACGGAGTCCGATGCCGCCAGCCTTGCCGGCTGGCAGTCCGTATGTACACAACGCCACCTCGCGCGCCACGATTCCTGATGGTTCTATGCAACTCAAACGGGGCACATAGAAGGCATCGCCCAACTCGACACGTAATGGATTTTTACAAGCATTGAGCGGAAACCGATAACACGAGTACCCGGTTCTGCTTACAGCATTTGACCCTCCGCCGACTGGATTCCATGCCACAGCAGGGATTGAGGGGAACTGAAAACGTCTGACGAATTCGCAGACACCGTAGGTGTGCCGCCCATTCGCGGGCTCTTCTGGCGGGGCTACCTCAGGTGTCAGTAAAATGCGTACAACAGTAATCTGCGTATCCGACTGAATGGTTTCCCCCTGCACACTTGGGACGAGGCTGCCAGACACTGTTACGTCATTTGCGGCATCACTCTCCATAACCCCCTCGTACACGCCGGAAGCATGGTACGACTCGCCCGCCGCAAGTATCTGGCTATACGGCAAGGACACTCCTCCGTCAACGGCAACAAGGTTGCCTAGATTTGACCCCGTCAACCACAGGCTGCCGCCGTCAGGCCCTCCGTAGGCATCTATCGTGAGGCGTACGCGCGTGGATCGTCTGGGCTGCATCACACTGGGTCTTTCCTCGTATGCGTCCTCAAAAATCACCGCCGACTTGCTGAACGTGATGGTCAACGAAGGGCCGTCGTACGGTTCGGGTGGATCCGGGTACTCGTCTTCAGGCGGATCGTCAAAGCCGCATCGACACTCGCCACCATCGACTGAGAATGAAGCCGCCTCAAGGAGGTAACTCCCATGTGCCGAGCAACCCGATTCGCACGTGCCCGAACTAGAGCAGGTAAAATACACCGAATTGACGTCGTAGGACACGCAGTTGCAGCCGCCAGATGAGCCGCCGCGCATGGGAACCCCGCCGCCCGAATCGCCCCATTCAAACACACCGCCCGGATCGTAGGGCTCAACGGTCACGGTGTAGACGCGGTTTGACGCGCCGAGGCTTTCAGTGAATACGAAGTTGAGCGGCCAGCGGATTGAGGCGGCGCAGGGCGTGTTCGTCTGGACAGTCGGGTACATGTAGTCGACGGGGAACGAGACGGTGAAAGGCGTGTCGGACGTAACCGAGTAGTCGACGCCGATGAGGAGCGGCACGCGGTTCGTCTCGAAAGCGTTTACCACCACCACGGGGTTGCCGAGGCGCGTTTCGCGGTCGCCCGTGAAGTAGATCGGCGCAGGGCCGCGCTCCGTCACCACGTCCACGAAGTAGTAGGCGTTGGAGTTGACGCCTTCGCGCCATTCAAGATGAAGCGGCGGGACGCCGCTTCCCCCAGGTGTCGTGACCACGATGTTGGAACATACGATATTGTACCATTCGGCATTGGTGCCGTGCGCGTCGGGGCCCGGCGTGAGCGGGTCGGGGTCGACGGTGTTCTCAAGTCCGTCGCCGTCCCAGTCGAACGGCCACACGCGCGCATGGCGCACGGTGCGGTCCTCGTAGCGGTAGGTGAAGCCCCCGTCGGGGAAAAGTTCCGCCTGGAAGTTGACGGGGTTTGTCGCGTTGCGTCCGAGCGCGGCATTCCACCAGGTCGTCAGCAGCGTGTTGGAAGGCGTGGCGTCGTACCAGAAGACGCTCTCACGCCGCCCTTCCGGAAGCTGTGGCCAGTTGACGAGCGGCAGAAGCGAGAGGCCCTGGGCAAAGGCGGGCGGAAAGTCGCGCGTGCGGATGCTGGTGCGCAACTCGCCGCATGCGAGGACGGTCACGCCCGTTGCGTATGGATACGACCATCCGTTGGCAGAAATGCGAAAGGCGTCGTCATGCGCGCCGCGACGGCGCCAGAGTTCATTCGTGATCGCATTGGCGGATGGTTGCGCAAACGACGCGGCTTCCGTTTCCTCCGCCACGCGCCAGCCGTTGTTGATGTCCTCCGGCGTGACGGTGAGGACAAGCGGCGGGTTGAATTGGAGATGAGGTCCGCCGACTCCCTGCACGCCGTTCGTGTTCTTGCCGCACAGCGTCGTGCAGGCGATTGCGAGCGCGGTGAGTCCCGCCCAAACCGGTTTGCCGAGGCCGCACCTCGGAGAAGCGGCGCGACAAGAGTGTCGCTTCCCCGAGAAGAGCTGGACGAACAGCACGATCAGCCAAGTCACAAGAGTGATGCCCAGCGCGGGCGCGAAGATGCGCAAAAGAAAGTGCGGAATTGCTTCGACAAACTGCGCCATGGCATCACCTCATCAAGATGGTGAGCGAATCGGGAAGGATTTGCACCACCGTCGACTCTGCCGAGTCGGCAAGTCCGCGTCCCGTCAGGCGGAACATGTTCCAGTTCTTGCGGTAGAACATCCTGGCGTCGACACCTCCAAACACCGGCGTGCCATCAACGGCCGCCGTGACGGACACGGGCGTCGCCGTGTCGGGAGAGAGCCGTACCGTCCATGCGAGCGCCTGGCCGTCGCCCGTGCCGACGGCGGTTTCGATTCGCTCCGCGTCGTACCCGCCCTGCACGAACCATTTGCCGCAGTCCCAGCCGACGACAAAGTCGCTTTCCTCCAAAGCCAAGGCCCCATCATCGTCCGCATCACGCCCGAACGCGAACTGCACGTTGTTCGTGGCGGTCGTGCGGCATGTCAAGCTGAACTTGAACTTCCCCACATGTTCTTGCCACGCCGTAAACGGCACGTTGGTGGTTGCCTCGGTGTCGACATGCTCCACCGACGGCAACACGGGCCGTCCCGGCGGCAGGGCTAACGCCGACGAAGTGGCAACACAAACAACTATGAGGAGCTGTCGTTTCATTTTGTTTCAGTATATCAAAAACTTTGGATTCGTGTGCGACATCATTTTTTGCGCATTCAACCCTTCAGGAAACCGTACTCGTACACCTTCGGCTCGATGCGCTTTGCGAGATTCTTCATCGCGGCGCGTAAGTTTGCGAGAAGAGCGGTGTATGTCGCGTCGGGGCTTTCGGAGTTCATCTTCACCTTGCCTTTCGCATCGGTCGTAGTCCCTTGGAAGTGAAGCCGAATGTCGTAGTACGAG
>ONRL01000235.1 GCA_900320225.1 uncultured Lentisphaerota bacterium | reverse complement strand
GTTCGCCGGCATCTTCGCGGGCGCGACGCTCGCCATCTTGTTCTCGTGGCAGCCCGTGCAGCCCTGGATCTCGCCCTTCTGCGCGTAGATGAACGAGCGCATCGTGTAGATCGCCATGCCGTCCTTGTCGAGCGCCTGGAGCTGGATCGGCATCTCGGCCGGAATGCGGAACGCCGCCGACCCGTCCTCCGCCACCGGCACCGTGCCGAGCGACTCCTTGTAGATGTCGAGGTCACCGCCCTGGTTCCACGACCAGTGGCGTACCGGCCCCTGGTTGAACAATCGGTTGATCCGCAGGGCCTTCACGCTTCCCTTCGGCAGCTCCACGCGCGCGTCGTAGACGTTCTCCACGTAGCAGAGGCCGCTCGCCGGCGCCTTGTCGGCCGGCGGGAGCGTGGAGACGAGCGTCGGCGGCTTCGGACGCTTCACGAGCGGAATCGGGTTGAACGTGCTCCATTCGGGATCCTGGTAGATGAGCTCGCGTCCGCCGAGCGTGTCGACGAGCCACACGCCGAACGAGCGCGGATCGGGCCACGCCGCCGTCCAGGAGTGGGAGTGGAAGCGCGGGTGTCCCTTCGGGTATTGCGTCGTGTCCGGCGAGTAGGACGCGAAGAACAGCGTGTCGTTCACGGGCATCGGACCGCACCAGAGTCCGTTGCCCGTCCATCCCTCGGCCTCGGGGAACGGACATTCCGGCGTGAGGCGCGTGAGCGGCGCCTCGCCGTCCTCGCCCTTGCGCGTGTCAATCAGCACGAGCGAGCCGCTGGAGAAAAGGTGGTGCGGCGCGGCGGTGGCGACGACGAGCGGCGAGCCGGGGATCGGTTTTACCTCGGTCGTCGTGTAGATCGTCTTGGAGTAGTTGCCGTAGTAGTGCCCCACGGCCGTGCCGTCGGGTTTCGTAGTCCAGAGACTGGAGAACCACACCGCGTGCCGGTTGATGTAGTCCCAGCGCGTGTAGCAGATGCGTCCGTCGTTCAGCACGACGGGCTCCCACTCGTTCGCCTCGCCCCACGAGAGCTGGCGAATGTTCCGCGCACACGTCTCGCCAAGCGGCGGCAGTTCCGCGCGGTAGAGGAGCCACGCCGGCACATAGCGTCCGCTGTGGCACCGGGCAATCGTCTGGCAGCGCGTGGAGTTGAACACGAACCCGCCGTCCGGCAGGTAGCACGGGTCGGCGTCCTCCAGCAGGATCGTCTGCCGCCCTTCCCACGTCTTCATCGGATCGCCCGGAACGCCCGTCAGCTGACGCACCCAGCTGCCGTCCGCCGCCGCCTCGTAGATGAAGTAGCGGTGATGCATCACGGAGAACTGGCCGTCGGGCGAGGCGAAGTTCGGGTTCCCGGGATCGACGCGCCGCAACCAGTCGAGACGCTGGTCCTCGAGTTTCACCACGGCCGGCGCGCCGCAGGCCTTCGGATCGGCCTCGGGCTTGCGCGTGTGGTCGCAGAACGCGAAGAGGACGCGGTCGCCGTCCCAGTGGAGATCGGGGTTGAGGACCGTGCCCCAGGGGAGTTTGTCCTTGAGGAGCACCGTCTTGTGCGGCGCTTCCTGCCAGTTGTCGAGCGCGACGAGGCCCGGTCCCGGACGCGACCAACGGCCGGCATATTGATCCGTGGTGCCGGATTCCTGCGAGAACGGCAGCCCGCGCTGCACGGCGAGAAGCCGCTTGAACTGGAGGTCGGGGTGCCGGAAGAGAATGCGGCGGCGCACCGACTTCAGTTCGCGCACGGCGTTGCGCATCTCGCGGGCGTCGTTCGCCTTCTTCGCGTCCGCATACCATTTCTCGTCGATGGCCAGTTCGTCCTTCAACGCCGCCAGCTCCTTTTCAGGAACGCTCCGCGCCACGTAGTCGTACGTGCGGTGTGCGAGGGCGATGATCTCCTCGGGCGTCGTTGCCGGCATCGGGAGGGGCGCGCTTGCCGCGACCACTGCATACGTGATGCCGAAGACGGCAAAAAAGGCATTTCCTTTCCCTGTCATAGCCAAACTCCTCTCATCAGTCGAACACGATCAGTGAGTTGGGCGTACCGGCCCATTCTGCGTTCCAGTGCCAGACCACCTTGCCGTCCGGCGCGAACTCGATCAGCTTCCAGCCCGGACGGAAGTCACGCCCGCTGTGGCCCGTCCAATTCGCCACGACCAGATTGCCGTTCGGTAGCACCTGGAACCCGGCGTAGAAGTAGTTGGAGAACCCCTCTGGCTGCGTGGCCTGGAACCGCGACAGGACCTTCCCGTCCGCCGCGAAGCGCACGACCTCGGGGAGGTAGCCGCCCGTCGTGAGCAGCGTGCCGTCCTTCTGCCATTCGGCCTGGTAGCAGTAGCGGGCCTCGCCCGGCAACTGGAACCACGCGCGGACCCTCTTCTCGGGAAGCAGGCTCTCATCCAACACAACCTCCGCAAAACCCGTATAGGCACCGATCAGCACCGTGCCCCGATCGGTGAAACGCATGATGCGCGTCTGCTTCACGCGGTCGCCGAAGGTGATCTTGCGAATCCATTTCCCGTCAGGCGAATACTCGTGGATGGCGGGCCCGTCCAAAATGAACGTGCGCCCGTCGGGCAAGCGCGTCGCGCTCGTCGCGTACTTGAGATGCTCGACATCCTTGATCTCGGAGAGAAGCCGCAACTTCTCGATGTCATAGAGGCGGCAACCGTACCGCTGGGCAACGACGAGTCGGTTCGGCCAGCAGCGCGTGAGGTCGAACGCGACCTCCGGTAGGAATGCCTCCTTGTAGGCGTCCTTCTTGGTCTCGTCCACATACACGATCTTGCGGTTCATGAAGTCTGAATACAGGAACCGATGCGCAACCGAATCGGTCGCCGCGCACGCCATCGCCGCGTACGCCACACAACATGTAATGACATTTTTGAACAAGTTCATGGCAATCCTTTTCCTTTGGCGGAATAGTATAGCGAAAATCGCGCTCCCGGGCAAAACGAGCCTTACATTTCTTTCGTTGAGCCTGTTCGGCTCGTTGTCAGTAGGACACCTCGAGATCTACCGTTCCGTCACGTGATGCGGCAACCGCATCCACATACTGGGATTCGCCGACGTTCTCGGAACCCGTGAAGTAGCGCACCTCGCGGTACGGCGTCACAGGCAAGCGCGGTGAGAACGCGATCTCGTCAGGGATCAGCCGAGCTCTTTGGATTGATTCACGATGGCTCCTTCTCGGGCGGCCATCACGGCGGCGACGCGCTCGGCCTCTGTGGCGGTTGACGGCTTTGAAAAAAGCGACGCCGCAACGCCTGCCGCTAGAGCGAGTGCTGTCGCGGGAATTGCCGGGCCGCCGAACGTCAGCCTCACCCATTCCGCGAACGACGGAACTGACAGCACGACCAGACCGAAGAGCGTTCCCGAAAGGATGGCCGCGTACGCGCCCTGCCACGTCGCGCGCCGCCAGAAACGCCCCAGAAGCATCGTCACGCCCACGCCCGGGAGCAGGGATCCGACAACCTTCTGGAAGTACGCGATCACGTCGCCCACGAAGAGCGTTATGACAAACGCGATCGCCAGCGCCACGAGAAGGGCGATGCGGCTCGCGAACGCGTAGTTCTTCTCGGCGATGCGCCGTCCAGTGACCGACGGGACGACGTCCGTGAGGAGGATCGTCACGCCGGATATCGCGTCGGAGCCGCCGCTGCTCATCGTCGCCGACATGCCGCAGATCAGGAACATGAGGCCGATTGCCGGGCCGAGGACGTGCGTCGCCATGTAGGAGAACGCATAATCGCCAGACTCGAGCGTGTGGCCGTTATGCACCATGATCGCGTAGGCGCTCATGCCGATGAGGGCCGTAATGAAGCTCCAGAGGAACATCATGCCGCTCTGTCCGAGGAACGCGCGCCGCGCCACCTTCTCGTCGCGCGACGTGTAGATGCGCGTGCGGTACGTCGGCGTGCCGACGACGCCCATCACGGTGGAGAATACGAGCGCCAGCGCCGCGAGGGCGCCGTAGCTGCCGAGCCCGTAGAAGCCCATCGCGCCTGGCTTGCCCGCGGCGGCGAACGTCTGCGAGATCGCCTCGTATCCGCCGGCGAGGGGAATGGCCTTGATGGCGATGAAAGTGAAGCCGCCGATGATCGCGCAGAACTGGATGACGTCAGCCTTGACCACCGCCACGTATCCGCCGATGAACACGTATGCGCCGAAACCGCACACCGTGATCAGCTTGCACCACGTCGGGTCTATCCCCAGGACGTAGGAAAGGTACTTGGAGCCGCCGTTCACGTGGTTGCCGATCCAGATGATCTCGACCACGAACATCATGAAGCCCATGAGCTTGCGCACGCGCGCGTTGCCGCCGTAGTAGAACTGCGCCTCCTCGCTCATCGTGATGAATCCCTTGCGGCGGATCGACACGAACGAGGAAAGGACGAGCAGGCCCAATGCGCTGCCGAGGCCGAAGATCGCGCCGCCCCAGCCGTGGTTGAAGCCGTCGCCGATCGCGCCGATGGACGAACCCGTGCCGATGATCGTCGCACCGAGCGTGCAGAAGATGAGGAACAGGCTCATGTCGCTGCCGCCCGTGAGGAACTTCTCGCCCTCGCGCTTGCCGCGGCTGCCGAAGAACCCCACGCCGATGACGAACGCCATCCACGCGATGAA
>ONRL01000236.1 GCA_900320225.1 uncultured Lentisphaerota bacterium | reverse complement strand
AGCTTTCGGTGAATACATGCGAGAACCGGTTGATCAAACGGGCGTTGCTGTTTGCGGAGCGGATTGTCGGCAGGATGCTGGATCAGGGACAGCGAAGCGTGGTCATGCTGCAGGGGAGGCTCAACGGCAGATCATCTATCAGGCGAATGTGACAACGGGTAAGCCGGATTTTCTGTATTTTGACGAGGAGCGTCCTTTGATACTGGATACCAAGTATAAACCCAGATACGGCGCAGGAACGTTTGATGTGGAGGACATTCGACAGCTTGCGGGTCATGCGCGGGATCGCAAGACCTTAAAGAAGCTCGGAATACAAGAAGCTGAAGAGCAGAGTTCGGCAGTCGTGCCTTGTGTCATCATCTATCCAGAGGTGCGGGACGGTGATGTCAAATTCGACGGGTCGCATTCGCCGATTGATCAGGTAAGGTTGGGAGTTGCGCCGATGGGAGCGCTTCTTGGGTTTTATCGCATGGGTTTCCCGTTGCCAGTTCTAAGTGCAGGGCTTGCGGTCGTGGAGTGACCGCCCTACCAGGCGATACATGGGCAGGCCGTTCAGCTACTTCGCGTTTCTGGAGAAGGCCGTGCGCCCAACGAACATGGCACGGCAAACGCAGACGCACATCCTCCCTTATTCTGAATTGTGAGAAAGACGCGGGTTTGACAGCCAAAGTATCCTTTAATTCTCGGTGGGAAGCGGCAAGAGTGCCGCTTCCCCGATGGGGACTCTTCGGGGAAGCGACACTCATGTCGCTTCCTTGTTGCAACGGGCAAGATGCCCGTTGTCCCAGTACGCCGCCAAGATGGCGGCTTTCCCAGTTAGCGCGGCCCGCTCGGCGAGCGGGCCCTACCACGGGAGGGCCGCAATTTATTGCGGCCGACGGCGGGGCGCCCCACCCTACCGCTTAGTTGAACCGTTCGCGGTTGATCCAGAGGCCGAGGGCGGGGTTGGGGATGAAGTAGATTTCTTCGCCGTCCACGGTATTGTAGCCGTAGGCGAGCTTCGTGGGATCGTACTTCGCCGCCATCTCGTCGTAGTCCGCCGCCTTGAAGCCCACTCCCTCCACTTCTTCCTTCGTGATGTTCTTCACGCAGTAGGTGATGGAGAAGCGTCCGTCGGAGGAACCGTGGATGAGGTGCGCCGCCGCGCCCATGTTCGCGCGGAGGTCGTCGGCGTCCGGACGCTGGAACACCTCCAGCGTGTGGAGCCGCCCGCGGTAGCCGTACTTGCGGATGAGCTTGTCGACAGTCGCGTCCTCGCCGAAGCGCTCCACGCCGGGGGCGAGGATGATCAGCTCGCCGCCGTCCGCCATCGCCATGCGCGTGCGGTACACCGCCTTGTTGCCGAGCCAGGTGGAGGTGAACTCCGACGGGTCGAGGTACACGACGCACTTCTTGAGACCGTGCTCCACGTAGTCCACGTTCTTCTGCTGCGCGAGCTTCACCGCCTCGGTGAGGCAGTTGCGCCCTTCGCCGATGAAGAGGCCGTGCGTGCGGATCTTCCCGCCGGGCGCCGTCGTGACGGTGAGGCAGAAGAGGATCGGGCGTTTGCCGTAGATGAAGTGCTCCATCGCGTAGTCGAACAGGCGGCGGACGGGCGTGTGGTCGCGTCCCATCGCCTGCTCCATGCCGCAGACCGCGCCGATCATGTGGCTCGCGTTGATCATGCCGGAGCCGCCCGCGCCCACAAAGAGGTTCTTCGCGTGGTTGGCCATGCCGATCACCTCGTGGGGGACGACCTGTCCGGGGGAGATCACGAGATCGTACTTCGGGTCCATCACGAGCTTGTTCACCTCCACGGGGAGGGATTCCTTCCACAGTCCGCCCGAGATTTCCTCCACGGCCTCGGCGGGGATGTCGCCGAGCTTCACCACGTCCGTGCGCCAGTTGTGCACGATCATCTTCTCGAAGGGGACGTCTTTGAACATCGCCTTCCATTGCGTCTCGCTCACGGGCACGTGCGTGCCGAGCGCAGGCAGGACGTCCACGTTCACGCCGCGTTCGGTCAGGAAGCGGTAGCAGAAGCTCGTGATGAATCCGGCGTTCGAGTGGAAGCGCGTGAAGTCGGGCGGGAGGATGAGGACGTTGTGCAGCTTCCCCGCGTCGAGGGCGGGTTGCAGCGCCTGCGTGAGCGCGGCGCGGATTTCGTCGTCGGTCAGTCCCGCGTCGGTCGCGGCGATCTTGAATGTCTCGGTCATCTTTTTTCTCCTTAGCGTGGCTTATTATACCATAAACGGCCGGACTGGTGTTTACGGTAGGTTCTGCCGGACGTCCGGTTTGCCGGGCGCGGTGACGAGACGGAGCGCCTTGTCGGTTTTGATCCAGCCGAAGTCGACGGGCGCCGGCGGTGGGAACAGGCGTTCCCAGAGGTTCGCGTCGGGACAGGCGAACGGGGTGTACGCGCCGTCCGGGGCGAGCGTTCCCAGACGGTAGCGGCGGTAGAACGCGGACGTGCCGAGCAGCTTGAGGCGACATGCCGGATCGTCGGCGTCTGCTCCCACGGGACAGACCGCCACATGCAGGACGCGCGGCTTGTTACCCGCCGCCTCGGGCCACGCAAACTCCAACTCGGTCGGACGGTCCAGCGTCACGTCCGCCGCCGCCACGCGCAGTGCCGCGTTTGACGGACTGTATTCGCGGAACCCCGGGTCGAGCAGCCAGAGATTCACGCGGAATTGCCCCGTTGGCAGGGTCTGCCCCTTCAAGAGGTCCCACTCCACACGCGCGCGGAACGTATTCCCGTTCCGCACCGTAATCGCACGGGGCGCGACGGGGAGCCGGCGCACGGCGGAGTCCCTCTCCCCGCGTGGATTTGCGTAGCGGACCGTCTGGCCTTTCTCCGTGTAGGAACTTTCCTCGACCACGCGCCCGTTGCGGCGGTGGATGGCCGCGAAGCGCCGGGTGGAGGGATTGAACGCCAGGAATCCGTACTGCGGCAAGATGACCGTGCCCCGTTCTGCGTCGCCAGTCTCCACCGGCCAGTCCGGGACGCCCCGGTTCACGAACACGGTCATGCCCGTGGACCATTCCACCTTCACGCGGTGGGGGTCACCCTGTTCAAAAGACACGTTCCGCACCGTAGTCGCAGCGATCTCGCGGATGATGTGCTGTGCCAGCCAGTACTTGCGCACGATCTGGCGCAGGCATCGCGGCTCGTCGACCGGCACGAGGATGCCCGCCTCGGCGTTGTAGGCGTCGCGGTTGTAGCAGTCCGCCATGAGCGAATGGCCGTTCATGATCTCACAGGAGATGTAGTCGTCGGAGTCGATGCCGTGGCAGTCTTCCCCGCGCGCGCCCTCGAAGCGGGCGCTGTAGCCGGCGCCGTGGAGCGACATGCGGTCGTGCCAGACGAGCGGGAACCAAGGGACCTTCGTGATCGTTCCCGTGCCGCCGATCGTCATCCAGCGGTAGACGTCTTTCTCATGCGAAAGGAACATCCACTGGCAGTCGCCGCCGTCGAGGTGTCCGGCCATCTGGTCGCACGGCGCCTCGCTGGAGACGAACGGCGGACGTTCGGAAAGACCGTCGAGCATCGTCCGTGCCCGGTCGAACATCCGCTGGTTTGCGGCCGTGTTCTCGACGAGGGGGTGGATGCCCCCCGCGCTGTCGCGGCAGGTGGCGCTGGACGCGGCCATGCTGCCGGTGACGTCGATGAACACCGTGTCCGGACAGAAGTCGTCGCACAGCATGGACGCCGTCTGGCGCGTAATGGACGCTGGTCCGCATTTCGGCAGCAGCTTGTAGCTCTGTTCCTTGTAGGGAGGATTGATCCACGCCTTGATCGGACGCCCTTTCGCGTCATGGCAGATCTTCGACCATGCGAACCACGGCGAGTTCGTGTAGACGTCGATCACGTTCAGGTGCACGCCGAAGCTCCAGCCGCGCGCGTGTGCGGTGGCGCACGCGCGCTTCAGCTCGTCGGCGGTGCCGAAGGTCGGGGAGGGCGGATAGACGTCCGGAAGGTGTCGGTCGAAACCGTGGCGTTGCCAGCAGTGGACGTAGAAGAGCAGGTCGTCGCGCAAGCCGAACTCGTCGGCGCAGCGTCGGATCAGGTTCTCGTGCTGGGCGAACGTGCCGTTCCACGTGTCCACGCAGAACTTGCCAGCCTTTGCGGCAAACCCTGCGGGCGGGGGCGTGGCGACGTGTCGGCGGAGTCGCAGCGCGCAGTCGAACGCGCCTTTCCTTCCCGGCACGAACGTGAACGTGGTCGGCTGGCTGCACCGGAAGCCGAAGGCGCCTTTCGCGGGGGTGTTGAACAGCGCGTCGGGCGCCGTGGTGGTGGCGATGACAAGCGAAAAGCCGTTGGCGAACTCAAACCCCGCGTAGCGCGTGGCGTTGTGGTGTCCGTTGAGCGGAACGTTGAGCGCGCCGGGATCCTGCACGCGGTAACCATAGCCGAAGAACAGGGCCGAGGGCTTTTCGGAACAGCGGCCGGTCTCCACCTGCCCGAACGCCGCCGGATCGCCAGTCACCTCGGCGACGAGCGCATCGCCCTCGGCGCGGAACGAAACAGACGGTAGCTGTCCGCCGGTCGCGGCCTTCCGCACGAACGGCGCGAACGAAAGCGTCGCTTCGCCCGCACGGAACGTCACGCTGCCGTCCGGAGCCACG
>ONRL01000237.1 GCA_900320225.1 uncultured Lentisphaerota bacterium | reverse complement strand
AACCGCTTCTCGCTCCTGGAGCTGGGACACGACTACCAGATCGCGGCGGCGCAGTGGTTCCAGGTCGGTCGATACCTCTACGCGCAGAACCCCGAGAACATCGTGTTCGTCGGCGGAGGTCAGCACCGCAGCCTACAGGACTACCTCGACGCCTGCTCCCCGCAGACAATGGCCGACCTGCTTTCGTGCTACATCCCGACGAACGGCGGCGGACGGATCCACGGCGACCTCACGATCGACGGACGCCTCACGGCTGGCGAACTCATCACGATCACGAATTCGGACATCCACGCAAAGGGCTTCCAAGTCGTGAACAAAGTATTGACGGCCGACGGTCTCATGGCGTCGAACGGCATGGTGCGGCTCAACTGTGCTCGATTTGTCATTGGCTTCGGCACGCCGCGCATCCACCTGGAGACTAATGATCTGTCGGCGATCACATACGGCGGGACGTGGGAAAATCCTGCCGGTTCCGTGTTTTCTTGGCAGGATTCTAAAATCCAGAATTATCTCGCCGGCGACATAGGGCAACAGGATATTGAGTTGCGCAATCCGTATATGCGCTACATGGACGTGAAGGATGGCTTTATGGGGTGGAAGATCAAGGGCCACAATGTGAACAACGGGCCGTTGAAGCACTTCACGCTTGATAACTACCGCACGCACCATTTCATGGACGCTGATGTCGGGAACTACGGGATTGAGTTCACGATCGCCTCCAACGCGCACGTGCGCATCGTCTACGACTTCGCGTCGGCTCCGCCGTCTGCTGTGTATTTCTTCTGCGGTCGAGACGGAAACGACGAGAGCGCAACCATGCTCTCGAACGGAACGGAGTTGCTGGCGCCCACGGCTGGCGTGAAAACGTTGCTTGAAATCGAACATCTGTCCGGCTGGACGTTCATCGTGAAGGAGACGCCGCTGACATACCAGAACACGGTCATGCCGTGGATTCAGGCACAGGAGGAGGAGCCGTGACGATCCGAGCGTGCATACTACCCGCAGTGCTGCTGTCCGTTGCGGCATACGCCCTCCCCGCGCCGCACGACCAGGTGTCGGAGTTCATCTGGCGGCAGGGCGCGAACCTGCCGAGGCACGAAGGCGTGGGTGACAAGAAGCTGCGCGTGTTTGGGTACGAGCTCGATTCGTTCCCGACAGAGCAGGACGCGTACTTTGAGTACGGCAGGCTCATTCCCGTTACGTATCCGATCGGCGACACGGCATGGCATGAATGGAGAGACGACGATGGCAGAAAGCACATTGAACGTGGCAAGATATTCGGCACCGTCACGAAATACGAACCAGACAGGGGGAAGGGAGGAAAGCAGAATTACACCGTCGAGTGCATATTGGAGAAGTGCTACGGCGACGCATACGAGGAGCAGATGATCCGCGCGCTGTCCGCCCGCACGCTCCAGTTCGGCGGGCCGATGAACGAGACCGCGATGCTCGCAAAGGTGAATCCCATAAACATACCCGTGCTTGTCCCGGGAACGCCGCGCGTGCCGTTCCGCACGTTCGCCGCGCGCTACAAGATCGTGAAGGACCTGTTTCCAGTGCGCGGAGACATGATGTACATCAGCGGGCGCCAGCAGTTCTGCGAGACGAACGCCTTTGACGACCTTGTGAGCCGATACCGAAAGGCGTACGGCGTCACTCCGACGTTCCAGTCGTTCGTCGAGGGCGTTTGCCGGTCGAATGACACGAACCAGGTGTCGTACGCCCTCTTCCCGCTCGGGATCGTGGTGCACCGCGCGTGCGACTACACGGAGGAGTTCGCTCACTTCGTGAACGTGGGCGACCCGTACGGCAGCCGGGACTTCGAGGAGTTCAAGGCCGCGTTCCACGGAGCAAAGGTTGACGCGTGGAAGATGGGAATTGATCTTGGGGTGTCTGGCGGGTGGGCGCAATATATCTCCGCGCTCACAGCTGACGAGGACTGGGCCGCCGCCTCGGCCCAACGCCTGCCCGCCAACACCCTCTTACTTTTGCAGCTGTACGTGTCCGGCGGAGGTTCTTCCGACCTGCGCGCGTGGTGCGAGTCCGACGCGATGGGGAGGATGATCCTATGAGCTGGAAGGACGAAACCAGGACCTGCGCATGGTGCGAAGCGGATTTTGTTCCAAAGCATCCTCTGCACATTTACTGCTCTCGCGACTGCTACAAACGCGGAAACGCGCGCGATGTGAGCAAGAAGAGGTCCGAGAGAAAGACTCTTGCTCGCGGCGGGATGAGGGTGTGCGAGGTGTGCGGGGCGGAGTTCGCACCTCGTCGCTATGCGAGAACCTGTAGCATGAAGTGCCAGCGGGAGCTGGAATTGAAGCGGGTCGAATCTCGCGGCTACAGGATGTCCAGAAAGCCTGCGGAACGAGTGTGCAGGCTGTGCGGCAAGACTTTTACGCCAAGCCACGCAAACCAGCGCTATTGCTCAACGGAGTGCAGCACGGCCTTCCGGACCATGAACTACAGGGCAACCGTAATGGACAGATGCAACGGCGGGAGGCGCGGAAATCCGTCGGTCCATAGGACGTGCCAATACTGCGGCACGGCGTTCATGGCGTACAGTTCGCGTTCGCGCTTCTGCTCCCCCGAGTGTAGGGAGCAGGCCGCGAATCTGAGGTCGGAACGCAAGCGCGAGGCAAGCGTTGCCAAGTGCCCAGTGTGCGGCGCCGAATACCACAAATACTCTGTGCGAAACATATTCTGCTCTCGCCAGTGCGCGCAGATCGCCTTTTACAATCGTGAGAGATACGTTGCTTCCGGAGGCGCCAAGGGCAAGAACTACATGACGGCAGAAGACTTCGTTGGCGTGCGCAAGGCAAATGCCGCGCACGACAGGACGGCGAAGGTCCGCGTGTCCCGCGCGTTCATGGTCAGCGACGACCGGGCCGTTGCAAGCGGCGCTCGTGACGAGTGCATGGCGAAAGAGTGCGAACATATCGCCGCGATGGCGGAGGAGGACGAGGGGTGAGCGCGTTTGTCGAGAAGCTTCCGTCCGCGCCGATGGTTCAGATGCTCCGCGCCCTGCGAGAGCAATACCCCCCTCTGACGGCAGAGGAGGAGTCGGAACTCATTCTTCGCTGGCAGGGCAACCGCGAGCGCATGAACGAGCTGCTTGTGCTCCACAACGCGTCGCTGCTGACGGGGTGGGCGAAGAGCTACGCGATGAAATACCGCGACATGGACGTTGACGACATGATCCAATGCGGGTTCATCGGGCTGTGGCGCGCGGCCAAGAAGTTCGAGCCAGAACGCGGACTTCGCTTCAGCACGTATGCCGGATACCACGCCCAGTCGGCGATGGGGTATGCAACACGGCTTAGGAGCTATCTCGTTGACAGGCGCAGCGTGTCGCTCAACTACAAACTCGACAGCAAGGACGGCGAAGAGAAGCAGGAGCTGATCGACGTTGTGCAGGGACGGATCGTTGACGGGTTCAAGGAGACGAGCCTTGCCGAATGGCTGGAGTCACGCGACAGACTTGCGTTCGCCGAAAAAGTGATCGAGGAGACGCGTGGCGTGTGTAAACGCGACAAGGAAATCTACCTGCGCAAGGCAAAAGGTGAGACGCTTGACATGATAGGCGCTGACTACGGCGTATCTCGCGAGCGCGCAAGGCAGATTGTGGAGAAGGTTGTCGGTCGTGTGCGCCTTACGGCGTGTCGGGCAGACGGTCACAGGTGGCAGACAAGGACGAGGACGACGAACTGGGACAGGATCGGAACGTATTGCAGCCACTCGCAGAGGATTGGGAATACGGAATACCGCACGTCGCACGACATTGTTGGGCTGATATACTTCGAGCGGTACAAGTTGGGCCTAAAAGGCCATGCGAACATAACGTCCGTTCGCTCGGTCGGCCCGACGCTGACGAGCAACGGATTTACGGCTCGGAAGTTCACGGTGAAAGGACGTGATTTCGTCTTCAAAGACGGGAAGTGGATTCCCGCTCAAAAGGAAGAGAGCTACGGATATGAGGAGGACGGCGATGGAAAAGCGAAAACGCATGCCGCATAAGAAGATTTCGGCTGGGTGGCCGGACGCGTACCTGTTCGGTGGTTGCTCTGCGACCAAGGGAAATTACACGGTCTACCTCTCACCGCTCACCCTGGCTTGCCGGGCGGGCACGCGATATTTTATGGAGGGCATAGAATGAAATGGCTTTTTCTAGTGAGTGTGTCGCTTCTTATCGGCGGGTGCCACCTTGCTATCGTCAAGGAAAGCGACATGTTCTACTTGAGGCACGACGTTTCAGAGCTACAAGTGGACATGTCGCGGCTCAAACGAGAGGTGCGTGACCTCTCGCGCGGCTACAGGGTCGTGCCGATTCGCGTTACCATAACCAACCTAACGGAAAACGTGCAACAGGAGGAGAGATAGCCATGTGCGACGAATCGGCGTTCCACAAGCTCGTGTCCCGCGTGGACGAGCTAGAGAAGAAAATGGCCGTGATGGAATCCACCCAGACCGTCACGGTCGTCGTCGGTCCCTAACGCTTTGCCCCGCCAGGACCCCAGCATCAAGTCTGATCCTCTTTGAAAGGCCGAACACGCTACGGGCACACGACTGGGACCTCATGGACGCCGCGATAAAGGAACGCGCGTTTGTCTCCTCGCGCGTCGAGTCTGTCCGCTTTCTCGATGTCTGTCGCAGCCGCATCGCTGACCTCCTTGAAAACCGCCGGGATGCCGACAGCGCATTCGTCTCACGCGCCCGTGTCGTATCTGACATCATGCGCGCCGCCCGCGACGCCGGTATTGCTCGCGGCACTGCGTCCCTGTCCGATCCGGGGGCTTATGCCCGCGCCAACGTCATAATTGACACAAACGCCGGCATGGCCGCCGGATACGTTCAGGCCGAACTTGCAAACTCACATGGCGCGCGTATGGCATTTCCCGCCCAGGAGCTGCTGCGCTTCGAGGAGCGAGAAAAGCCCAGAGAATGGAAGTCGAGATGGATCGCGGCCGGTGGGAAACTCTACGGTGACCGCATGATTGCGCTTAAAGGCGACCCTATCTGGATCAACATATCGCGCTTTGGCAAACCCTATCCGCCTTTTGATTTCAACTCCGGCATGGGCGTCGAGGACGTTTCCTACGACGAGGCCGTTGATCTTGGCGTTATCCAGGAGGATTACGAGCCACCCGAAAAGTCCCCCCTCGCCGATTTCAACGATAAGCTCGAGATGTCGATGGAGGTTCCCGGCCCAGAAAGCGATCGGTTTAAAGAAATGCAGAAAACCTTCGGAGACCAGATACAGTACAATCCGCATACCAAGAAG
>ONRL01000277.1 GCA_900320225.1 uncultured Lentisphaerota bacterium | reverse complement strand
CCTGCGCCTTCCGTGTCCCAGACGCTGACGGCGACCGAGACGTCCGAAGGCTGGACGCTCGATGCGGCGGACGGCACGCGGGCCGTGGTCGCCGCCAACGGCTCGTCCGTCAAGTTCCTCTCGTCCACGGGACGCGAGGTGGTGCGTGTGACGCACCTTGCGCCGTCGGCGAACGGCAGCGTGCTGGCGGGCAGCCTCGCGGAGGCGGAGGCGGTGTACGGACTCGGCGAGCGGCTCGACCGCCTGAACAAGCGCGGACAGCGCGTCTCGCTCTTCGCGATTGATGGATACGACGACTCCACGACCACCTATACGGCCGTCCCGCTCTTTTCAACGACGCGCGGCGGTGGCGTGTTCGTGAACGCGTACGAGCCGATCGTCGCGGACATGGGCGCGACGAGCGCCAGCGAATGGGCGATGGAGATCGACAAGGCGAGCATCGACGCCTACGTGATCGCGACGGACCGGATGCGCGACGTGCCGGCGCGCTACATGGCGCTCACGGGCCGGCCGGCCGCGCACGACGCTTGGCACTTCGGCTCCGTCATCTGCCGCCAGCGCCCCGACTTCTCCCAGATGGAGGGTCCGTTTGCCCAGACGCTCAACGGATACCTGACACTCGGCCAGGGGCTCAAGACGATCGTCGACGCCTACGACGCCATGGGCGCGTTGCCGTCCGCCGTCATCGCCTTTGGGCGCGACGTGGACGTCTATTCCGCCAGTGCGCGCGACACGTTCGCCGAGGCGCAGACGTATCTTGCGGGCAAGGGCGTGAAGTACATGGTCTACATGGCGGCGGGCAGCGTCATCTCGAAGAACGCGACAGGCTTCAAGGGCGAATACCTGGCGAACGCGCAGGTTTCGGACGCCGCCGGGAACGTCCTCGCGGCGCACGCGAAGGACATTCCCGACGTGACCCTCAATGCAGGCAACCCGGACGTGAGCGGCGTCGGCACGCGTCAGGTGCTGGACATCACGAACCCCGACGCTTGGAACTGGTACATGGAAAGCGTGTGGCAGCCGCTGCTTGACAACGGCGTGCGCGGCGCGATGGTGGACTTCTGCGAGATGATGCCGGACGACGGCGTGCTCTACGGCAACGTGCGCGTGACGTACAACTGGAAGAATCCTTCCGTGTTCGCGGGCGCGGCCGTACACCACGCCTACCCGACCTTCTTCACGGCGAAGCTCCAGCGCGACCTCGACGCGCGGTTGGCGGCGATGGACGGCAGCAGGTTCCTCATCCATGCGCGCGGCGGCGGCATCGGCGCGCAGCGCGCCACCTTCCTCTGGGCGGGCGACCAGAAGCGCGCGTTCGCGAAGCTGGACGACCAGCTGCTCGCGATGCTCAACTCCGGCGTGTCGGGCGTGCCGTTCATGACCTACGACATGGCGGGCTACCAGTACACGGCCGCGCGGCAGACGGTCGTGGCCGTCCAGAACGACGCCACCGGCACGGTGGACACGACGCGCACGACGCCGGGCCAGGGCGAATCCGCCGTCTACCGGCGCATGAGCGGCGACACGTCCGCAGCTGTCGAGCAGACGATCTTCTCCCGCGCGGCGGCGTTCACGGCGTACAGTCCCTGCATGAGGCAGAACGGCTACGTGCGCCAGGCGTTTGAGTTCGACGCCGCCACCGCGAACATCTACGCGACGTACGCGGGCGTCCACGCCTCGCTGACGAACGCGATCGCCGCGGCCGCGCACACCGCGGCCCAGACGGGCGTGCCCATCGTGCGTCCGCTCGCGTTCGACTATCAGGACGACGCGAACACGTGGGACATCGAGGACGAGTATCTCTTCTGCGACAACTACCTCGTGGCGCCCGTGCTCACGGACGCGACTTCCCGCGAGGTCTACCTTCCGGAAGGTACGTGGCGGGAGCTCGCCACCGGCACGGTCCGCACAGCCACGGCATCCGGCCTGCGCCTGACGCTTTCCGTCCCCGTGGATTCCATCCCCGTGTTTGTTAGAGAATAACGAAGTAGTGTGGTCCTTTTTCACTGCGCGCCGCGCAACGTGACGTTCGCGATTCTCAGATGAGGGCATAAAATAGTCAAATGTCATTTTTATGCCCTAAATCAGCTTGAAGTTCCGACGGGATTATGCGGTAATGCCTGCAACGAGGAAAAAGGAGTCACGGACGCCATTTCAAGAATGTTGAAACAAGATTATTGAAATGAATGGGGCTGTGTGGTATAATCATCCGCATGAAACTTGCAAACCCATTTCTGACGGCGGGATATGCCGGCCCCGAGTACTTCTGCGACAGAAAGCGGGAGGCGGAAGGGCTGATTGGTCACCTTGACAACGACCGGAATACCACGCTGATCTCCCCTCGCCGCTATGGGAAGACAGGGCTCATCCAGCAGCTCCTGCATCTGCTCAAGAAGCGTCGCGGCGTGAAGACGGTCTACGTCGACCTGTATCCGACGCGCAGCCTTCCGGACTTCGCCCGCGCGCTGGCGGTCGCGGTCGCGCAATCCGTGGAGTCGCCCGTCGACAAAGTGTTCAAGGTCGTGTCCGCGTTTGCGCGGGGATTCCGTCCGACGATGACCCTCGACGAGCTTACGGGACGTCCGAAATTCAGTTTCCACATCACGGCGGCGAACGCGCAGGCGTCGCTGGAATCCATCCTCGAATACCTCAAGTCGCGCAAGGGGCGCACGGTTGTCGCGATTGACGAGTTCCAGCAGATCGCCGAATATCCCGAGAAAGGCGTCGAGGCGCTGCTTCGCTCGAAGATCCAGTTCATGCACAACGTCGGATTCGTGTTTTCCGGGTCGCGTCTCCACATGATGGCCGAGATGTTCCATTCCCCGAAACGACCGTTCTTCAATTCGACGGCGGCGATGTCGCTCGGCGTCATCGACAGGCAGACCTATTTCCGCTTTGCGGCATCGTTCTTCCGCAAGGCCGGACGGATCCTTCCCGAAGAGACTTTTCGTGCGGCATACGACCGTTTCGAGGGCATCACCTGGTACGTGCAGTCGGTGATGAAGGCGCTCTATGCGTCTGAAATCGCCCGGCCGACCGATATGGACGTGGCCGACGCCATCGTTCATCTGGTGGAGGAAAATGCGATGAACTACGGTTTCATTCTCTCCAAATGCACGCCGGGCGCGGTCGAACTCCTCCGCGCGGTGGCTGCGGAGCGCGTGGTGCCCGAGCCGATGTCCGCCGAGTTCGGGCGCCGGCATGGCCTGCGGGCGGCTTCAAGCGTGCGCTTTGCGCTTGACTCGCTCCTGGAGGACGAGCTCCTCTACAGGCGCGATGACGGATATGTCGTGTATGATCGTCTGTTTACTGTTCGCCATGGCGAGGATTGAAACAGCGAAAGGAAGGATGGAATTCATGACAACAGGAAAAACATTCAAGAACGTAATTGCCGGAATGGCACTTGTGGCGGCGTGCGCGTGCGCGGCGTCCGTAGACGTGGTCGTCACCAACTCGTACGAACTGACGCTGGGCACGGGGCGGACGGTCTCGCCGGCGACCTCATGGGCCGCGACGGACGTCTTGCCGGACGTCGGTACGCCGATCTTCCGTTTCGACTGCACACAGACGAACGGCTGGGGTTTCAAGGACGGCACGCTTGAGGTCACGAACATCCCGTCGCTCGTCGGCGAACGGAGCCTGTCGCTTGCGAGAAATGGTGGGAACTGGGCTTCGTATGCGCTGTACCCGCCCGTGTACGTCCCCGCGGAATCGACGTTGGACGGCCAGCCGATGCTGGATTTCGGCGGGCGAAAGTCGTCCCGCGGCCTGCTGTTCAACCCCGATCCCGAAACGGCCACGTCAACGTACCCGGCAGGTTCAAATGTGCTGCACCACATCGGCACGATCGCCGCCGTCTACGGCAGCCAGGAAGGCGGCGGCTGGCTGCTGAGCGGCGGCTATGGCGACAACATGTATGCCAACCACC
>ONRL01000239.1 GCA_900320225.1 uncultured Lentisphaerota bacterium | reverse complement strand
CCGCGCGGATCTCGTCCATCGAGAGGAACCACTTGCGCGGGTTGAGCGCCTCCTTCACGGCGGCGGCGGACGTGCGGTAGTAGTCGTAGAGCGCCGGCGTGCTCATGCAGCACGGACGCTGGGAGCTCGCCACCACGGCGGCCGTCCAGTAGTCCGCCACCAGCTCCGCGCCCTCGCGCGCCGCGCCGCCGGACAGGACGCGGAAGGAATCCCATTTCCGGTTCCAGGTCTTCTGCGGCGGCAGCTCATAGTCAACGCCCGCGCGCAGCTTCGCGCCCGTGCGCGCGTCGCGCACGTCGAACGACAGGCCCTCGCGCTGGAGCGGCGGCGCGCAGCCCATGTCCTCAACCTTGAACTCGTCGACCCACAGACGCCCCGCCTTGCCGCCCCAGATGCCCGCGTAGACGCGGAAATCACTCTTGTCCCCCGCATTGAACGTGCACTCGACGCGCGTCCAGTCCTGCGTCGCGGCGAGGTTCGCGTGTTTCCCCACCACGCTCGCGCCGTCTTTCGCGTACACCTGCAGGAGCACGCCGGACACCGGTTTCACGCCGTCCGTCTTCATCATGCAGCTCACCCGGTAGCGGCCGCCGGGGCTCACCTTCAGCAGATGGCAGGCGCGGCCGTGTCCGTGCGGATTGTCGCCGTAGTTCTCGAAACGCAGGGAGGCCGCGCCGGACGCCTTCACGTCCGCGTCGATGAACGACACCGTGCCGGGCTTGTCCGTCCACAGCCAGCCGGGCGCGGCGTTCGGCCTCTTCGGCGGGTCGTCGAAGCCGGGGTTGGCAAACTCGCCCACGCCGCCGCCCACGAACACAGCCTTCCCGCCCTTCACGGTGAACGGCACGTTCGTGCACGGGAGCGCCGCCGCGTAGGCGGGGTCGTATCCGCCGTAGCCGACGCTCCAGATGATGGGGACGATCTCCACGCCCGCCGCGTCGCAGATGCGCTTGATCTCGGCGAGACGCGCCTTGCGGTCCGCCGACCAGGTGTGCCAGCGCTCCACGCCACAGGCGAAGAGCATGCCGTTCAGGTCCACGGACTTCGCGGTCTTCACGATGTCCGCCACCTCCTGTACGTGCTCGGGCTTCGTGAGGTTGCGCGCGACGTACACCCAGCGGTCCTCGAACGGCGCGCCAGCCGCGCAGCACACGGCGCCCGCCAGCGCAAGCGCCAGAATCATTTGTTTTTTCATAAGGCAATCAGCGGATAAGAAGTGTCAACGAGCCAATGGGCTTGCCGGTAAGCGGACGCTCGAGCGGGACGGTGATCTCGCGTTCCTCGCCCTCGGCCGGCAGGTCGTCGAAATCAAGTACGCCCTGCGCAATCGTCTTGGGCGAGTCCTTCTCGCCGACCATCGCGGCCAGCGCGTCGAGAGGCGACGACGCGATGTCGGCATAGCCCACCATCGCCTTTTCCATGAAGTCCGCGCCCATCTTGAGCGCGTATTTCGCCGTGAGGCGGAGGAAGCGGCGGATCTTCTGGACGCTCACCGGCTCCGTGACCGCCACGGCGAACCCGCAATGCCCTTCCACGTCCTCGCGGAACACGGCACGTTTCGTCCACGGCTCCGCCGTGAAGTCGCAGACGCCCCGCTTGAACACGGCTTCGCGCGCGGCCGAGCGGCGGGCGATGCCCGTCCGCGGCCAGACCAGGTCGACCTGGATCAGGTTGCGGCTTCTCAGCAATCCCTTTTCGGGAATGCCCTTCAGCTCTGCTTTTACGAACAGGACCTCAAGTGCCTCTTTCGTTTTCCTTGTTGTCGCCATGATTCCTCTCCTTTCAATTGATCCTTACAGATCGAACAGCCACGTGTCGAAACCGGCGGTGTGCCAACCGTGCCCCACTCCGGGCAGGAGGCGCAGCTCCTTGTCGGCACAGCCGAGCACGTTGAAAGCCGCGATGCCGCCACCCGTGTGGCAGTTTTCGTCCGAGAGACCGTACACCATCCGCACCGGCGTGCGGATGAGGCGTGCGAAGTTGCAGGCGTCGTAGTAGGGACCGGTCAATTCGGCGGACGGCCGGTGCTCCGGCGTCTGCTGCAGGATGTGCTCGCTTCCGGGCTGGCGTCCGGCCTTGTAGGCGAGCATGTCGCACATGTTGGGGCAGAGGATCAGCGACTTCCTGAACCGCCCCCAGAGCGACGTGAGGTAGATGCCGAACCCGCCTCCCTGGCTGCACCCGCAGTAGACGAACCGCGAGGCGTCCGCATACGGCTCGTCCGCCAGCCAGTCGAGGGCGCGTACCATGCCGGTGACGACATCGTGGTAGATCGGCTTGTCGCGCCCGGCGGCGAAACCGAACCGCTGGTACTTCGGCTCCCCGCCGCGCACCCAGAGGTCGGAGAGCCAGGCGTCGTAGCGTTCCTTCTGCTCCTTCTTGGTCCGCCCGATGGTGAAACCGTGCATGTTCATCGTGAGGTTGATCCAGCCCTTGCGCATCTTCGACGGTGCGACCACGCCGGGTCCCGCGCCCGGCACGTTCACGCAAACGGGGAACGGGCCCTCCCCCTTCGGGACGGCGAGGAAGCCGTAGACGCGCTTGTCGTTGAACGTGGCGAAACTCACGCGGAACACGTCATGTTCCTTCGTGCTGAGATCGGGCGCAGGCGTTTTCTCCACGGCGATCGGCACCTCGCGCTTCAGCTTGGCCAGTTCGCCGCGCCAGTAGCTCTCGAAGTCCTCGGGACACGGCGTGAGCGGCCTGATCTCCGCCTGGCCGAACACGACGCGGTCCATTTTCTCGCGCACGCCCGGCATGCGCAGATGGATGCGCAGCGTTCCGGGGGTGGACCGCGACAGGCTCATCTTCACGACCGGTTCCTTCGCGAGATCGACGCTGCGCCGCCACACGACGTTCGTCCATCCGTCGTCGACCCAGGCCTCGACGGTGCCGCCGTTCACGGCGTCGCCGTCCTTGCCCTTCACGCACGCGCTCACGGACACCGTTTCGCCCACCTTGCGGCAGAACCCGCCGCCGTCGTCCATCTCCACGAGGAACCGCGCATGTCCTTGTCCACGCGTCTGTCGGGCGGCTTCAGCCGGCGCCATCGCCATGGCCGCCGCCGTAACGATCATCATTGTTTTTTTCATGGTGCGGATTATAGCAAATCCCCACCCCGTCCCTCAACTGCGAAATTCCCTCTGCCGAAAAATTGTCACCATGAACAGGAAAGCAGGCGGGCGCCGGTGAAGTAGAGCGGCTCGCCCGTCACCTGCACCTGGCGCGTGCGCCCCGTGCCGTACACGGGCGCCGGCTTGCCCCATGTGTCGTGGAACGCGACGTCGTCCGCGTCGAAGGCGAGGTTCAGTCCCTGCGCGGCGCGGTCCGTCCAGATCATGCCGCCGACCTTTCCGTCGGGACGCTTCCACTGCGGGAAGTAGATGCCGTCTTTTCGCCACTCGCCGCCGAGGTTCGCCGAGCCGGCCGGACGCTGCGTGATGAACATCTTGTTCGCGAGCCATCCGTCCTTCGGCACGAGGTTCGCGTGCACCATGCCGAAATGGTGCTCGTTGTAGTAGCGGTCGATCTCGCGCGCCCGCAGGCTGTACCAGAAGAACGCCTCCACGCCCTCTGCGAAGGAAATCCCCATCGCCCGCGCGAACATCACGCCCTGCAGGTGTTCCGAGACGGGAAACGCCGAGCCGCCGCTGCCCTTCTGGATGCCGCACACCACCACGCGTCCTTTCATGTCGCTGTCGAACAGGTACGTGCAGGCGGCGACGGCCGGCTTGCCGTTGAGCGGGTTCGTGCCGGCGATCAGCGGAACCATCCGGTCGTTCGGCCCCAGCGCCTTCCCCGTGAAGAAGTGTCCGCACGGGAAACCGGTGGGGGACTGCTTGACGCCGGCGGCCAGCCCCACGGGCGTGGCGTAGACCTTCATCGGATTGCCATCGGTTCTCGGCAGTTCGCTGCCCGGCAACCACCACGAATCAAGACCGATCCTGAGCCGCTTGAAGCGCTCGCGTCCGCCATCGTGCGGGAATTTCCGCCCGCTGCCGTCCGGCAGGTTGCGGTAGGGATTCCACATCGGCATCCCGCCAAGATCAATGAGCGTACCTCCCTTCCGCACGAACTCGACCACCGCGTCGAGCGTGTCGGCCGGATACGATTCGTCGAGCGGGTACACGACGGCGTCCCAGCCGCCATCGGCCAGCCGTTCGCACGTTTCCTTCGGGGCGCACACGCGTACCGTCGATCCGGGCGGCAGACGGGCGAGGAGTCCTTTCGCCAGGCTCTGGTCCGGTTTCTCTCCGTCCGGCTTGCAGACGGCGTAGATCACGTTCCAGCTCGTCTTTTCCGGACGCGCCGTCTTCAATCCCGCGAGGAGGACGTTCCCCGGCCCCGTGAGGTCCACCTCGTGCGTCGGCCAGCCGATCTCCGTGAACCAGATCGGCTTCTCCGAGCAGTAGGGATGCACGTTCACGATGTCGAAGTAGTCCTTCGCGCCGATCGCGTAGAGCGAGCGGATGAACCCGTGCGCCCAGCCCGCCGTGCCGCCCAACGCCACGCGCACCGAGGGATCGACCTCCTTCGCCGCCTTGTAGGCCACCTTGAGGAGCGCGAGGTAGTTCGTGGGGTTCGGGTTCTTCCAGAATCCGGCGATGTTCTGCTCGTTCCAGATTTCGATCACCGGCATTCGCTTCCCGTAGCGGCGCACGGTCTCGCGCACGAACGCGGCGTAGCCGTCGAGGTGCTGCCACGCGGGATACGCCCAGCTCGGCGGACCGTACACGATCGGCAGCACCGTGACGCCGCGCGCCTCGTCCGCCTCCACGATCTTGTCGTACCGCGAGAAGTCGAACGCGCCGCCTTTCTCCTTCTGGCACGCGCGCCAGTCCCAGTCCACGCGCTCGTAGCCCATGCCGCCCACCTTGATGAGGTCGGCGAGGCCGTCGTGCATGTCGTATTCCGACCGCGATCCGTCCGTCACCACGCCATAGGGGTTGAACGCCCCCGACGGAAACGCGAGCGATGTCAGGACAATCAAGAAATAGAGTTCAAGTCTCACGCGCATGGCAGAACGTTCCTTTCGCGTCACCGGGCGGGGAACACGTGGTGTCCGGCCGCGACGTCATGGACGGCACCGGCCCACTCGACGCGCGCGGGAGCGGGGAGGTCGAGCGTGAGGACACCCCCTTCCACGCGTACGGAAACCGGTCCCTTCGCCGTGGGCACCTTTCCTTCCACGCGCGCGAGCGACCCGACCTGCGGGCGCACGCGGATCTTCGCGAAACCGGGCTCGAGCGGCGTGACACCGAGAATGTAGCGTGAGATGACGTTGAGCGGCGGCGTACCCCAGGCGTGGCAGAGGTCGAGGTTCGGCTTGTACTTCACCGCCCACGCCTCCATCGTGGTGGTGGCGCCCTGCTCCATCATCCCGAGCCAGCCGCGGTCGCCGGACGCCGTCATGAGCGCGAGTGCGGCGTCCGCCTCGCCCGCGCGGAACAGGCCCTCAAGGAGGTACTGCGCGAAGTAGACGCTGCACGCCATGCCCTTCGAGATGCAGTACTGGGCCACGCGCTTCACGTCCTTCCCGTGCACGAGCCCGAACGCGAGCGCCGCCGCGTTCGCGTGCAGCGAGGCGTGGTCCGTGCCGATGCCGTCGCGGTAGACGCCGCGCTTCTCGTCGAAGAACGCGGCGTTGTACGCCTTGCGCACGTCGCGCGCGCGATGTCCGTAATGGCCCGCATCGTCCGGCTTGTGCAGGGCAAGCGCGAACTCCGCGACCTGCAGGAGGTTGCGGTAGTAGAATGCGTTCACGACGGCGTTCACCTCGGTGAAGACGAACCCGTCGCGTTCGCAGAGGGGCCAGTCGACGATGTCCGCCGCGCCGTTCGCGTTGACGAGCTTGCCGCGCGGACGCTCCCCGCCCGTCGCGAGCAGGCCGTCGGACGCCCGGCGGTACTTCTCCAGGAGCTTCTCCTTGCGCAGCGGCTCGTAGAACTCCGCGAGCGCGGACGCGTCGCCCGACCACATCCAGTCCGCCCACGCCATGAAGATCGAATGCTGTTTCCACTCCGTGGGCCACGTGGGGTGCTTCATCAGGTAGGCGTGGCTCGCGCGGGCGAGGGAGTAGTCGGAGTGGACGGCGTAGTCGCTCAGCTGGTTGATGTAGGCGTCGGCCTCGTAGGGGATGCGCTCGCGGTCGCCGTCCACGTAGATCCCCGCGAACGACGAGACGAGGATCGTGTGCTTGCAGAGGTCGTAGATCCGGTTGAGGCGCTCGTCGCTGCAGGAGAAGGAGGATTCGGAGAGGTCGATCGGGTAGTTGACGGCGACCATGCGCACCGTCTCCGGCGTGACGGTGAACGGCGCCTGCATTACCTCCACGTAGCGGAACGGCATGATCACGCCGTGCTCGGGCGGAATCTGGATCGCAGCTCCCTCGCGTCCGCCGTTGGTGTTGCGCTTGTCCGCCACGAGCGGCACGCGCAGGACGCCGTCCGCTTCAATCGTGCCTGTCACCCGCGCGGCGCGGATCGTCGCGCCAGGCTTCATGTTCACGCTGCCGTCGGGCTTGAGCAGTTCGCCCAGCCGCACCTCGTACGGGCCGCGCGCGCCGGCCGGGGGCACGAGCTCGAGGAAGCCGAAGGCCTCCCTGCCGAAGTCGACGAGCGTGCGCCCGGGGATGCGGCACTCCACCTTCGCGGGCGCGACGCGCCGCTGGACGGTCTTCTTGTAGTCAGACGGCCCGCCCACTGCGGGGGAGGCCGACGCGGTGGCCACTGCCGCGACGAAAATGATCTTGCTCGCTACCTTCATATGCATTTCTCCTAACTGCTTTCTGGTGCAGTTCAACGCGCCCATGATAACATTTTCCCTCCCCTCCTTCAAGGCAATTCGTGCCTCGTGGTTCGGCGAGTCCGTCCCGGCGGCGAACCTCGCCACGCAGTAGATCTGCGCCCACGGCGAAAAACTCCGGGGACACGGTTGACGCGCGCCCGGCCGCTGTGATATACTATTCCGCGTTCAAGCAAAAAGGCAACATGAACACGAACCTTCTTCTTAACGGGCTTCTTCTGCTCGCGCTTACGAGGCGCGGGGCGGTTTTGCTCGTCTGACAGGTTCGAGGTTCAGACCAAGGCAAGACGGCTCCGCGCAAAGGCGGGGCCGTTTTTGTTTTGCCAGAAACCCGAAAAGGAAACACGCATGAAGACGATCCAGATATTCGACACGACGCTCCGAGACGGCGAGCAAGCCCCCGGATACTCGATGAACCTTGACGAAAAGGTGCGCATGGCGCTCCAGCTCGAGGCGCTCGGGGTCGATGTGATGGAGGCGGGATTCGCCGCCGCCTCTCCAGGCGACTTCGCGTCAGTCAAGGCCGTGGCCGACGCAGTCAAGTCCTCTTCGGTGTGCTCGCTTTCACGGGCGCTGACAAAGGACATCGAGTCCTCGGCGGCGGCGATCAGGGGTGCGGCGCGTCCGCGCATCCACACGTTCATCGCCACGAGCGACCTGCACCTCAAGTACAAGCTGCACATCTCCCGCGCCGACTGCCTGCGGCAGATACGGCAGGCCGTCGCCTGCGCCCGCAACCTCTGCGGCGACGTGGAGTTCTCCGCCGAGGACGCCTCGCGCACGGACGTGGACTTCCTCTGCAAGGTGTACGACGCCGCCATCGCGGCGGGCGCGACGGTCGTCAACATCCCCGACACGGTCGGGTACTCCACGCCCGACGAGTTCGCCGCGCTCGTCGCCGCCGTCATGAACCGGGTGAAGGGAATCGCGAACGTGACGGTGTCCACGCACTGCCACGACGACCTCGGACTCGCCGTGGCCAACTCGCTCGCGGGCGTCCGCGCCGGGGCGCGCCAGGTGGAGTGCACGATCTGCGGAATCGGCGAGCGCGCCGGCAACGCCGCGCTGGAGGAGGTCGTGATGGGCCTTCGCACCCGCCACGACGCCTACGGCGACCTCGCCACGCGCATCCGCACGGAGGAGATCGCGCGCACGGCGCACCTGCTCTCCACGATTACGGGCGTGCGCATCGCCCCGGGCAAGGCCATCGTTGGGGCGAACGCGTTCGCGCACGAAAGCGGCATCCACCAGCACGGCGTCCTGTCGAAGGCCGAGACGTACGAGATCATGACGCCGGAATCGGTCGGCATGAAGCAGACGGAACTGATCCTCGGCAAGCACTCCGGGCAGCACGCGCTCGAGATGCGCCTCAAGGACCTCGGCTACGACCTTGACGCGGGACGCCTGGCAGAGGTGTTCGCGGCATTCAAGGCGCTCGCCGACCGGAAGAAGCAGATCACCGACCGCGACCTCGCGGCGCTTGCGGAGTCGCGCGTCGCCGCGCGGCATGCGGACTCGAAAGAATGGAAGCTCGACTCGTTCGTGGTGAACAGCGGCAACCACATGAGCGCCACGGCGCAGATCACGCTCGTCAAGGGAAAGCGCCGCGTGCAGGACGCGGCCATCGGCACCGGCCCCATCTACGCCGCGTTCCGCGCCGTGGAGAAGATCATCCGCCACCGCTTCGTGCTGGAGGACTACCGGATCGAGGCGGTCACCGAGCGGCGCGACGCCCTTGGCGAGGTGATGGTGAAGATCTCCGACGCACACGGGACTTACCGCGGGCGCGGCGTGTCTACCGACGTGATCGAGGGTTCCATCCTCGCGCTGCTGGTGGCGGTCAACCGCATGCTGGAGGCGAAAAGATGAAAATGACGATGACGCAGAAGATCCTCGCCGCGCACGCAGGCAAAGCGGAGG
>ONRL01000240.1 GCA_900320225.1 uncultured Lentisphaerota bacterium | reverse complement strand
CTCGTTGAAACCCTCTTCAACGGGGTTTTCATTTTCCTCGCCCAAACTCCTTTTTCCCAACTCCTCTAGAATCTTTCCCATTTCCCGCCCGGCGATACACTTTCGGCTTGCAGGCAAAGCCATGCATGTGATATGATAATTCCACTTGGAACTTGGAAAAAGGAAGTGTAGATGAAAAGATGTATTGTGTTTTTGTCAGTCGCCGGGCTGATGCTGGCGGTATCGGCGGGCGTCTACCACTGGACGGGCGCCGCGCTTGACGGCGTATGGGACAACGCCGCGAACTGGCAGGAGAACGAGGTTCCCGGCATGTGGACGAACCGAACGGATCACACGTTCGGCGGCAAGCTGGGCGACACCGCGATCTTCGGCGCGCAGGCCGAGGGCGCGCCCACGACCATCGACCTTCAGGGACAGTACGCGATCGACCACCTGATCGTGACGAACGGCGCGCCGGCCTACGTCTTCGGCACGTCGGACGCGGCGACGCAGCGTCTCGGCTTCCAGACGAACTCGTCCCTCGTCGTGGCGGCGGACGTGACGGCCGACCAGACGTTCCGCCGTCCGGCGGTCTGGAACACGACGGGTGGGAAGTCCGGAACGCTTTCGTTCCGCAACAATTCCCTGCACGCGAAACTCATCTACGGGAAGCTCGACAAGACGACGGACAAGGCCGGCTATCCCTACGCGATCGTCTACCTGTACGGCGCCGGGACGATCGAGATCATGGACAACCCGCAGTTCGACCAGGTCGGCACCCTGGGTTTCGGCAATTCGGGGCTTGTCATTTTCCACAATACGGCTTATGGCGGCTCGCGCTACTCGGTCGCGGCCTTTCAGCCCATCTCGGGCGGCACGCATGAAATCGAAGTGGCGGCTGGCGCGTTTCTCGGCGCGATGTGCGGCACTTGGGCATGGAGCGACCATATCCAGTTCCAGGAGAACACGCATGTCTATGGTGACGGATTCGTCAACCTGGCTGCCCCCTACAACACGCCCGTGGAAGACCTGAGTGCGCCGCCCCGGCTCCGCGTGTGGACAGGAAAGAAGGCGGTGATCGACGTTGGCATCGGAACGAAGAACGGCGTGCGCGACACCGTGACTTTTCCGTACGGAACAACGGCGGAAATCTACCTGAACGGCACCAACAGCCTGCCCGGACGGCTTCGGCTCATGGGAACGGGCAGCACGTTCGCGCGCCTGATCGGCAACAAGAACTGCACGGCGGAGCAGACGTCCATCGGACGCGGCGACGCGATCGTCTACGAGCCGGAGTGGTGGGGCTCGACGGCGGTTGTCGACGGCAAGCGCCACATCACGTCCGTGACGACGAACGGCGCGCCGCAGGCCAAGTTCTACTACAGCGGCGCGGGCGAGGCGACGGACAAGGATCTCGTCGTCTCCAACACGTACACGACGGCGGGGAGCGTGACGCTGGGCAACTGCGGCACGGGGACGCTCACGTGGAATGGCGACGCGCTGCAGATCGACGGTTCGCCGGGAACGGCGTTCACGTTGGACGCCCGGACGGCGCCGATCGTCTTCGGCGGACTCTTCGAGGCCGGACGGAACTGGACGCTTGCGGTGGCGGGAAGCGAGACCGTCTCCTTCAGTCAGACGCAACCGGCCATCTTGGGTTCGGTGACGCTCTCCGGCGGCGTGCTCGAGATGCCGACCCTCGCCCAGCTCCCCAACGTGACCGGCTTCGTCTTCGCGGGCGGCGGCCTGAGGATCACGGAGAGCTGCACGGCGGCGGTGAACGCGACCTTCCAGTCCGGCGCGAGCTCCATCGAGCTGGCGGACGGCGTGGCGCTGACGCTCTCGTCGCTCGCCTTGCCATCGGGCGCGTCGCTCGACGTCGTCCTGCCGGAAGGCGGGACCGCCTCCGTGACGGTCACGGGCGCGACGCCCGGTCCGCTGCCGACGACGGTTACGTGGAACGGGCTCCGGGCGAAGATCGACGACCAGGGACGCATCCAGCCGAGCCGGTCGGCATGGCTTTCGGCGCAGGACGGCACGTGGAACACGTCGGCGAAATGGAGCAACGGCGTGCCGGGCGAGACGGACTCGGCGCTGGTGAATGTTGCCGGACCCTCTTACACGGTGGCAATCGACGAAGCGCCGGCGCATGCCATCAGCGATCTGCGGATCGCCAACGCGGGCGCGGGCGTCGCCACCGTCGCCGCCACGACGGATCTTGACATGGGCGCGGCGGCGGTCGATCTCCAGCCCGGCGGCGCGCTCGCGGCGGGGGACGGCGGCACGCTGAACATCACCAATGCGGCGATTTCGTTCAACGGCGGTTCGATCAACGGGTCGGGAAGCGGGATCGTGAACGTGAAGAGCGGTTTCGCGTTCGGTTCCGGAACAAACACCTTCACCGGGACGAGTCGCCTGATGGTGGGCCTGCCGACCAAGTCGTCGCAAAGGCTTTACCAGAATCCGACGGCCGAGGGCCCGAGCGTCGTGACGTTGTCCGAGCAGGCGACCTATTGTCTCTATCAGGGTTTTTGGGTTCTCTGCAACAACGTGCCGGGCGGACGCGCGATCCTCAACTTCGACGGAACGGATGGCGTCAGCTTCTTGGGCGGCGCGGCCACCTTTTACGGGATGGCTGTCGGCTGCCGTCAGGGATACGGCGAGATGAACTTGAAGCACGGAACGTTGAACCCTGGCAACTTCGGAATCTTCGTGGCTGCCGATTCGCCGGACTCCGCGAACTCGACCGCGAGCACGCCCCATTGCGTGACGGGCGTGGTGAACCAGACGGGAGGAAACGTGTCCCTATCGAGCTGGGGATGGCATTACGCGGGCATGGTCTGCGGCTTGGTGGTCGGAGACGGCACGCGCATCAACAAGTCGAACGCCGACGTGCTGTCGAAGAGCCAATGCGTCGGCTACTACAACCTGAGCGGCGGCAAGCTGGAAATCAACAGGGGCGCGTGCGTCGTTGGCGGTGGCGTCGGGACGGGAACCTTCAACCATTCGGGCGGCACGTATTACCACAGCTCCTACGAAGTCAACAACGGCTTCAGCGGCGAGATGCCGCTCGTGATCGGCATGGGCCTGCGCGGGCACGGCACCTGGACCATGACGGGCGGCACGACGGACATCCGCAACCACGTGTACGTCGGCGGGGCAGAGAGGGCCGACCTCAAGCACAATCCCACGCCCAGCGAGAACTATTTCCCGGACGGCGACGGCTGCACGGGCGTTCTTGACGTCTCGAACGGCACGTTCGTCACGACGAAGGACCTCTACGTGGGCGCGAAGGGTACCGGCACGCTCGCGTTGCGTCCGACGGGAACGATCCAGGCGGCGAACGTGGTGCTGTCGAACGGCGTCGCGTCGGTTCTGCGGCCGGTGGTGGAAGGCACGGCGACGGGCCTCCTGAAGGCGACGGGCAACCTGGTGATCACGGACGGCGCGCGGATCGAGATCGACGCGACGGACATGTCCGCGAACGCGCCGCTCTACACGCGGCTCGCCACGGCGGCGAACGTCGTCGGCGAGTTTGCCGCCGGCCATGTGTCGTTCACCTACGACGAGACGAACGCGACGATGCGCGCGATGTTCGCGTCGGCGGAGATCGTCTATGAGCTCGACGGCGAGAAGGGGCTTTGGCTCAAGACCACGCCGCGCGGCACGATGATGATCTTCCGGTAGGTTTTCTGAATTATTCATGTGTCGGTGCCTCCCGCGCCGAAAAGGAGAAAAGCAGAATGAAAAGATATGGAGCCTTTTTGACAGTCGTCGGGTTGGTCTTGGCGGCGCATGGCGTGGTCGTGACGGCGGCGGACGGCGACACGGTCGTCATCGGCACGGAAGTGACGAACGCGGCCTCGACGGAACTCGTCGTGACGACGGGCGCATCGGGCGTGACGCTCGTCCTGCCCCCAGCCGATGCGCAGGGAACCGCGACCGTCTGGACGCGGATCTACCTGCAAGGCACCGGCACCGTCTCGTTCGCGTCGGCGGAAGGGCCGACGCCGACCTACATCCTCATCGCCTCCGGTCTCGCGGCCGACGACACCGCGACGCTCCACGTGGCCGCGCCGGACGTGAAAAAGCTCGGTGTGGGCGTGATCAACGCGGCGAACGTGCCTGACAAGCTGCACTATCCCGTGGCGGACATCGCCCACGTGACGTTCGCGAACGCCGCCGGCAAGTTTGCCCTGCGTGGGTACTGCACGGCCCGCAAGGTGCCGACGGACTTTACCGTGGAGTCTGGCGCGGAGGTCGCGCTGCAGGGGGCGAACCCGCTGCGCTTCGGCGATGCGTTCACGATGGCCGACTACGACCTGCTGGTGCTTTCGGCGGACGCGTGCGACCCAAACAAAGGATCTGCTTCCGCCTATCCGTGGCTGTGGACGGGCATTGCGGCCAGAGTGGGCGCGTTCCCCGTTGTCCTGAACGGGAACGGCGCCCGCATCCTCTGCCGAAACGTCAACTCGGCGTTGTTGGTGCTCCTGTCCACGGTCTCCGGCACGGGAGAGATCCTGTTCCAGTCCGACAGCACGGTAAACTACGCGCAACACGTCTTTCGCGGCATAACCTACCGGTCGCTCAAGAGCGATCCCGTCTCCATACCGATCCACACCGCAACCGAGACCGAATTGGCCAGCGACCATTCGTGGACGAACAAGGTCGCGCACTGGTTTGACGCGTCGGACGCGTCGTCCGTCATCAAGTACGCCCGCGCGGACAAGCCGGCGACGCTCCGCTACGAGTTCGAGGGTCAGTATCCCGTCATCTGCGGCTGGAAGGATCATATCAAGGACACGAGCGACATCTTCCTCTTCAGCCGCGATGCGTTCAACGGTTGTAAGCCGCATTGG
>ONRL01000242.1 GCA_900320225.1 uncultured Lentisphaerota bacterium | reverse complement strand
GCTCATGTCGCTGCCGCCCGTGAGGAACTTCTCGCCCTCGCGCTTGCCGCGGCTGCCGAAGAACCCCACGCCGATGACGAACGCCATCCACGCGATGAACCCGCCGAGAAAGAGCGGTATGTACTTTGGATCGAGCATAATCTCATTCTCCTATAAGGTTTAAATACAACTTAAAAAGGTGCGCGACCATTCCGGGTTCGGGCGTATCGGGCGCAAGGCCGTAGGCGGCAAGCGATGATTCTGGGTAGCGCGCGCAGGCGTCGAGGATCGCCTGCGCGGTCTGGCGATTTTATGGAGAGCCGCCGTCTCGGCGGCTCTGGGAGGGACGCGCTCCTGCGCGTCCGCCCCACCGGAAATCGTCACGACGTGGCGGCGGCAGGAATCGGAGAGGCCGGTGAGCTGCGTGCGGGTAAGCATTGGGCATGCGTGCGTCACTTCGTTCCTTTCACTTTCTCCGCGTAGAGCTTGAAGAGATGGGCGACGCGGTCGGCGTCGGTGCAGGACGGCGAAAGGCCGTATGCCTTGTCAACGAGCGCGTCGAGGTGCGCGTGGGCGAAAAGCAAGTCCGGCGGCATCGTATCGGGCATGTAAAGTATGCCAAGCGAACATTCGGGATCGGCGTCCATGAAACGCTTGCGCACGTCCAGCACCTCTTTCGCGGCGGCGGCGATCTTCTCGCGCACCTCGGGAGGGACGCGCTCCTGCGCGTCCGTCACGGTCGCCGAGGACGGCCCCCCTCCCGTTGGCCACGGGAAGTTGTTGTACACAATGTCCTTTGAGTAGCGATACCGCGATTCGAGCCGCCCACACACCGTGCGCACGAATGCATTGTGCATCCGCGACATCAGAATACCAAGATGGTAGTGCGTCGCGTCGCGCACGATGAGGCAGGCATTGCTGGCAAGAACTGTCGGCGGCATGAATCCCATCGGGATGTATTCGCGATTCTCCGACGAATGGCATGGTATGAGGATGAAGTCGCGCTCAGGCAGATTCTCAATGAAAAACCGTGTCGGCACTCGGGCGATCTTCAATGTCGCCTCTCTTGTACTTGCAAGTCGGAACTGGCGCACGGCCTCGATGCGTTCGCGGCAAAGTGGCATCTTGCTCAACTGGACGGGAGAGGCATCGCGGAGAAAGAGGCACCAGCGTTCCCTGCGTTTGATGAACTCGTCCGCGCCGAACCAGAGGCGGAAGAACTCCTCGGCGGCGGGTTCACGGGCGAGGAAGTCAGCGCGTTCCTGCGGCGTGAAGAGGTAGTTGCCGCCGTCGATGGGCTGGTTGCCGATGCCGATGTCGGGAAGCGGGTCAAGCGAGGTTGAACGGCTTTCCATGTAGGTGTCCGGCCCGTCGATGAGATAGCCGCTGATGTGCGTGGCGATTTTGACTTCCGGCGGCTTCGTGTTGTCTTTGATGTCGGGGATGTAGATGGTCTTGGTCAATTTTGCCAATGTGGAAGTGTTGCCAGTTCCAATGTTGCCAGTTCCCAATCGGGAATTGGGATTGGCAGTTGGCAACATTCTCACATTGGCAACGTTTCCGCTCCTTGCGTGGAACCCGATTATCACGCACGAGACGCCGGCCACGCCCTTTGCCTCGTTGTGCCATTTGAAGGTGCGGTAGGCGAAATCGATCTCGACGTTTATGTTCTTCCAGAGTATCGGCACCTGTTCGCCCTGCGAAACGGAGTTCGTGGCAACGAACGCGCAGAGGGAATCAGTTTCGCTTGCCTTCTTGAACCACGCCGTGACGAAATCGAGGTTGCCCGAGCCTTTTACGCCCTTGAACACGGCTTCGAGGTCGCGCTTCGCGTCCTTCGTCATCGTGCGGGCGCCGTTGAACGGCGGATTGCCGAGCGTGTAGTCCGTTCGGGGCCATTCGGTGGTGAGTGCGTTCGCGCAGACGATGTGCGGGGAGTCCTTGATCGGGATGCGGGCGAAGTACTGGCCGAAGCGATCGGCAACCTCCATGTTGCAGAGATGGTCCATGAGCCACAGCGCGACCTTTGCGATTTCGGCGGGGAACTGCTCGATCTCGATTCCGTGGAACTGCGACACGCTGACCTTGCACAGCTGGGAGATGTCGAGGAACTGTCCAGGGTCGTCCCGGTGCAGTTCCTCCAGCACGTCCATTTCGAGGCGGCGCAGTTCGCGGTAGGCAATGAGGAGGAAGTTGCCGCACCCGCAGGCGGGATCGAGGAACGTGAGCGAGGCGATCTTCTCGTGGAAGGCGAAAAGCTTGTGACGTTGGACAGAGGACAGAGGACGAAAGACAAAGGATGTCTCGCGCGTTCCTTGTCCTAAATCCTTTGTCTTCTGTCTTTCGTCTTTTGTCCTTCCCACAATCGCCTCGAACTCCTCCCGCAGCGCATCCAAAAACAGCGGGCGGACGAGCTTCAGGATGTTCTCCTCGCTCGTGTAGTGCGCGCCGAGGTCGTGACGCGCCTTCTCGTCCATCACGCCCTGGAACATCGCGCCGAAAATGGCCGGTGAAATCTTCGACCAGTCGAGCGCGCCGCAGTCGAGAAGCGCCTTGCGCATCTCGGCGGAGAATGCGGCCATCGGCAGCGATTCCGCGAAGAGCCCGCCGTTCACGTAGGGAAACGCCGCCAACGAATCATCAAGTATGGAGAGCCGCCTTTCCGGCGCGGTGTTGAGAGTCTGGAAGAGCGACGCCAGTTTCTCCGCGAGATCGTGCCCGTCCGGGGAACTATCACATTTTATGAAATGCGATAGTTGCTCCGGCTTGAAGATGCCCGTGTCCTCCGCGAACAGGCAGAAGAGGAGGCGCACGAGGTACACTTCGAGCGGGTGGCCGGTGTAGCCGACGGCCTTCATCGCGTCGTGGAGACGCGCCATCTTCTCGGCGGCTTTGCGGTTCACGGGGTCCTGTTCGCGGATTTCGCCGCCTTCTTCCGCGCCGATCATGTAGCCGAAGAGCGTCACGTACTTGCGCAAGTCCTTCAAGGCGAACTCCGTCAGGGCGCAGTCGCGCGAGAGGTCGTAGAAGCGGACGCGGGCGAAGTCGCTGACCACGATTGCGCGGGGTGTCTGCGAGACGTCGGGCAGGGAACGTACATAATCCATCGCCTGTTGAAACGCCGCATCCAGATTCTTTCCGCGAGATTTCATCTCGACGAGGATCTTGCCTTGCCAGAAACAGTCGGCGTAGCCCTGCGATCCGTCGGCGAACTTCACGCGATGCTCAAAGGTGGCAACCGTCACGGCATCCACGCCGAACACGGCGAAGAACTCCTTCAGGAAGCTCTGCGCCTGGCTCTTCTCGTCGTAGGCGTTCTTCCAGCGTTTCGAGAACGCCGTCGCCGCCTTTCGTATTTCGTTCCATGATTTCACGGCGGATAGTATAGCAAAAGGTCACGGCTTAAGCACACTCGGCGTACGAATCTTCTCTCGCTCCCGCGCTAGAAGGTCCAGTACTCCACGAACTTGCGGGCTGCTTGTTTTTGCGATGTGCTCATGAGATTCTCCGTGTCTTGGCAAGGTTAATTCCTATCCACTCTTCAGAAAAATGTGTAAACCTATCATAAAACGGGACATCTTACTTGATTCATCTTTATTTTGACACTTCATACCCTTGTAGCGAGAACCCATATGCCCCTACAAGATCGTAATGCAATTCCAATTGCGTTCGATTGAATGTAAAAAGCGGATACTCTAATATTCCTATCCGCGCTACTAATTTACCTTCCTTATCAAATAATAAAAGCTTTCCAAAAGAAACACTTTTCATCTATGTATTTCGTGACGTTGCCGTTGTTGTCGAATGTCGGGAAGTAGAGCTGGCCGTTTCGCGACACGGCAAGCAGGCCGCCGACGCCGCCCGCGCCTTGGATCGTGCCGGAGAGGTCAAGGCCCCAGAAATACTGGACATCTGTCGTGTTGGTTGTGCTACCGTCAATCGTGTAAATCGTTTCGTGAATCAGGTTCCAGTCATCATAAACAAAAGTACGGGTTTCGATGGTTTGCCATTCCTGCGTTCCGGTGGGTGGCGCGGGTGGAGGCGGAATGGTAGAGTTAAGCCGCTGCACGGTCTTCGATGTTCTGCGATGGCGGTAGTCGTAGGTGTTGAGTACACGGATTGCACCGTTGGTGAGGGAGGACGAGGTGACGGAGGTTAACTGGTCTTCAGCGTCATAGGCGTATGTCCACGTGCCGTCGGAGGCGAGGCCGCCGTCGGGGGTATACGTGAACGAAGTCGGCGGCGCGCTGGGGGCAGCGCGCCCTACCATTTGGTTCAATGCATTGTGGGTAAATGTGTTGGTAACGGCGTTGTCGCCGAAGAGCAAGTGGTTGCCGATATCGTCGTAAGCGTGCGTGAAGAGGTTCGTGCCGATGGTGGCGGAGACGACTTCAGAACGGTCATTGTAAGCGAAGGAGGATGCAACGGGCGAGACGCCCGTTGTCCCAGTGGTGCGAGTTATGGGGCGGGAAAGCG
>ONRL01000244.1 GCA_900320225.1 uncultured Lentisphaerota bacterium | reverse complement strand
CTGACCGTGCCGTCCGCGAGGACGGCGATCTCGCTCGGACCCGCCACCTGGTCGATGCCCACGTAGCCGTACACCTGACGCTTCGCGGCGGTCACGTAGGCGTTGCCGGGCCCCACGATCTTCTGGACTTTCTTCACGGTCTTCGTGCCGAACGCCATGAGGCCGATGGCCTGGATGCCGCCCACGCGGTACACTTCCGTGGCGCCGGCCAGCTTGAGGGCGTAGAGGAGGACGGGGTTCGGCGTGCCGGTGGGTCCGGCGGGCGTGCAGGCGACGATCTCCTTCACGCCGGCCGCGGCGGCGAGCGTCACGGTCATCACGCTCGTCGAGGCGAGCGGCGCCGTGCCGCCCGGCACGTACACGCCCACGCGGTCCATCGGCGAGAAGAACTCGCCCGCCGTGCCGCCCTTCGGCGTCTTCATCGTCCAGGGCTTGCGCAGCGACGCCTTGGAAAAGCGCATCACGCGCGCGTAGGCGTCCTTCACCGCCCGCTTGAGATCCGGCGAGACGGCCGCCTCGGCGGCGGCGAGTTCCTTGTCCGTCACGCGGAAGCGTTTCGGCGAGAGATGCGCGCCCTCGAACTTCGCGACGTACCGCGCGACTGCGGCGTCGCCCTCCGCGCGGATGGCGGCGAGCACCTCGGCGGCGGCCTTCTCGGCCTCCTCCGGGAACGCGCTGCGCGCGAGGAATTTCGTGACGATCTTGCTCTGCGGCTTCTCGGCCGCCCATTCGACGATACGCACCATAATCTCTTCTCTTTTCTCAACGGATTTGCGCATAGTATACCACAGGTTTGCGCCGCGTGCCTAGCGCGGAGTGCCAAGTGAGACTAATTACTGAATTGACATAATAACAGCAATCAACTATACTATCACCCGTCAATTGCCATAAAAGGATAAATTGTGAAGAGTGACTCGATAGATCAGATGTTGTCGGAAGTTGGTGATTCAATTCGCAAACTTCGCCTCCAGCGTAATTTGTCACAGGGTGTTGTTGCGGAGCGCAGCGGCATTTCATTTGGCGCGTATCGTAATCTTGAATCGGGGCAGGGTGCGTCGCTGAGGTCGTTTCTGGCGGTGTGCCGTACCTTGGGCAAGACGGACTGGATGCGCACACTGCCGCCGCCGATGATCAGTCCGATGGAGATCCTGAGGCGCGAAAATCGCCCTGTGCGGCAGCGAGCAACCGCTGTCAGAAAGAAGGGGGAAAATGGCTAAAGTATCACGATACATCCCTGTCCGAGCAATTAGGGTTTCTCTGTGGAATAGAACGGTCGGAGCCATCATCCCCTATTCTGCGGGATACTGCGCCTTTGAGTACGACCCTGATTTTCTTTTGAGCGGGCTTGACATTGCGCCGCTGAAGATGCCGCTCGCGAACGGTGCCGGGCCGTATGTGTTCAATGATTTCGGACAAAACGTGTTCATGGGACTGCCAGGCGTTTTCGCGGACTCTCTGCCGGACGGTTTCGGAAACACGCTCATAAGCGAACATCTGCGCAGAATGGGCGTGAGCGCCGCGTCAATCACCGCTTTGGACCGTCTCGCGTACATTGGCACGCGCGGCATAGGTGCGCTTTGCTATGAGCCCGAACGCGGTCCCCATGGCGGGAAACCCCTTGCTCTTGACATGCGCAAGTTGACGGAAGAGGCAAGAAAAGCGCTCAACGGATCGCTTGAAAAGATGTCTGGCAATGACGCCCTTCGGCAAATCCTCCGAGTAGGCGTTTCCGCAGGCGGAGGAAAGTCCAAGGCCGTCGTGGGCTGGAATCGGGAAACGAACCAGTTTCTCGCCGGCGACCGCGACCTGCCAGATGGGTTCGAGCATTGGATCATCAAGTTCACGCCACCTGAGTACCCCTATCGCGGACGGTGTGAATACAAAATCATGCAGAAGGCCCGTGCTGCCGGAATCGCAACCAGCGAATGCCGCATCTACGAGTTGGACGGCCTCGAGCACTTCATGACGAGGCGCTTCGACCGCGACGGACAGACACGATACCATGTCCAGACCCTCGCTGCACTCGCACACCTTCCGACAGGCATGGGCTCCGACACATGTTCCTACGACCACATCTTCTCCGTAATCGACGATCTCAGACTTGGATATGAAACAAAGGAGCAAATGTTCCGGCGCATGGCGTTCAACGTCCTGGCAGATGAAAGCGACGACCACACGAAGAACTTTTCGTTTCTGATGCGTGAAAACGGACGATGGGAACTTGCACCTGCGTATGACCTCAACGGCGGAGCGCCCGAAGAAGCCGAAGAGACTCTCGACCCCTGGTGCGGATGGCATGATTTCCACGCAATCAAGATCAACGGCAAACAGTCGAAAATCACAGACGACGACATGCTCGCCGTCGCTGACAGATTTGCCCTTGGCACAGCTCCACGTGTCCTAGACGAGGTTCGAAACGTACTGTCTGGTACTTAGCGCTTGGCATCTCGGGAGAAGGAGCGTTCGATCTCCTCAAGCGTCTTGCCCTTCGTCTCGGGAAGCAGGAAGGCCGCCGCGAGGAAGTAGAGAAACGCGAAGAACGCGAGCGAGTAGAACACAACCGCGTAGCCGCACGCCTTCTGCCACGGCAGGAACGCATCCGCAATGGCAAAGGCGACCATCTGGTTGGCGAAGAGCGCAATCGCCATGCCATTGGCGCGGATGCGGCTCGGCATGAGTTCCGAAAGCGCGAGCCAGACGACCACGCCGGGGCCGATGGAAAACGACGCGACGAAAAGCGCGATGCCCGCGACCGTCGCCCAGCCGGCGAACGGACCCGTCGAAACGGTACCCTTCTCAAGCAGGAGGAACATCGTCGCGACGCCGACGAGGGCGGCGACCATGCCGAGAGTTCCGGCCTTGAGCAACGTCTTGCGTCCGCTCCTGTCCACGAGCCACAGCGCGACGACGGTGACCGGTATCGGCACGAGCCAGACGACGAGGTTCGCAGCGTTGGAAGTCGCCTGCGACAGCCCGGCCTTCATGAACATGGGGATGGAGAAGTACTGAATCGCGTTGAAGCCGATCGCCTGGTTGCAGATGAGGATGGCGAGCGAGATGCAGAACGGCAGAACGTACTTGCGCTGGAAGATCGAGTCGCCCTTCGCGGCGGCGGCAAGCGCGGCCTTCTCGGCGGCCTCGGCCTCGTCGGCGGCGATCATCTCGGCAAGAATCTCTTTCGCCTTCGCCTCGCCGTTGTTCGCGGCCAGCGCGGCAAGCGCCTCGTCCTTGCGTCCGCGGCGGTAGAGCCAGCGCGGCGACTCACGGAGTCCGAGCGCACCGAGGAAAAACAGCACGGCCGGCACGGCGCTCGACCAGAAGATCGTCTTCCACGCGAGAGACTTGCTCGCGGCGGAGACCGACGCGTCGTCGGCCGCGCCGATCGTGTGGACGACGACGAGACCGACGAGCGAGCAGAAGGTGATGCCCACGAAGTCCAGCAACTGGAACATCCCGGCACCCTTGCCGCGGCTGTTCGCGTCCAGGCACTCGGCGAGATACATCGGGACGACCACGCCGATGAGCCCCGCCGCCACGCCCTGCATCGCGCGGCCGACGAAGAACATTCCGTAGTTGCCGCCGGTCATGCAGATCGGCAGGCAGGCGAGGGCCGCAACCGCGGCGGAGGCGAGCATCATGAACTTGCGGCCAAACTTCTCGGCGAGCCAACCCGCCGCGAGGCAGGCGAGCGCCGCACACATCACCACCGCGCTGGAGAGGTGGGCCACCTGCGAGGTCGTGAAGAGGCCAAGGCTGCCGGGGTTCTCGTCGACGGGGCCGATGTACGGCAAGGCGGGACCGATGATGGTCCCGCCGAAGTCGAAGAGCAGACCGCCGCATCCCGCGATGACGAGCAGATAGACGGCGTAGCGCCTGACCTTGTCCATCATCACCTCACTCGGCGACCGAGACCAGTTTCCCGCCCTTCTGCGCGGACGCATGGCAGGCGGCGCAGAGCGCGAGGTTGTGCACCGCGTCGTCGCCCGTCAGCGGCTTGCCGTCGATGATCGACTTCGCGTGTCCCTCAATGAGGGTCTGGTAGATGTTCTGGATCTTGGCCGGTCGCACGGGTACGACCTTCTTGCCGTCGTCGACCTCAAGGCGCTGGACGATGGGCTCGTCGGCGTAGCCGGAGAGCTGGAACAGCGTACCGTAGCCGCGCATCGCGGCCTTGGAGCCGTAGATCTCGTAGCCGAGGTTCGTGAGCGTGCCCGAGAGGCCGCCGCGCATCTCGGAGAACGCGCAGTTGACGCTGCCCTGCGTGCCGTCCTCGAAGAAGAACTTCACGTAGGCGCCGTCCTCGGCCTTGATCTTCATGACCTTCGGATAGTAGACCGCGCCGAGGCGCTTGATCTTCTTTCCGAACATGAACTCGGCCACGTAGAAGCAGTGGCTCGCCACGTCGCCGATCGGTCCGCCCATCTCGTCGACGCGCGA
>ONRL01000247.1 GCA_900320225.1 uncultured Lentisphaerota bacterium | reverse complement strand
GGGCAACTCGCCGGGCAACCTGAAGGAATACTGGGAGGCGTTCTGGTCGTCGCCCGTCAACTGCGGCGGGTTCGTGTGGGACTGGGTGGACCAGGGCATTTGGAAATACACGGACCGCATTCTGCCCGACGGCACGCGCGACCGCTACATCGCCTACGGCGGCGATTTCGACGAACAGCCGAACTCGGGTCCGTTCTGCTGCAACGGCCTCGTCGGCGTGCAGCGCGAGCCGACGCCCAAGCTGATGGAGGTGGCGCACGTGCACCGTCCGCTCGTCGTGACGGCAGCCGACGCCGCCACGGGCGAGGCCGAACTGTGGAACCGTTGCGCGTTTACGCGGGCGGACGTCTTTGCGGGCGCGTGGGAACTGCTGGCGGACGGCGTGCGCGTGGACGGCGGGGCGCTCGCGGTGCCGCCGGTGGAGCCGCGGACGCGCGGACGGCTCGCGTTGCCGAAGCCGAGGGTGGAGCTGAAGCCCGGCGTGGAGTATTTCTACAACGTCACGTTCAGCCTAAAGGCGGACACGCCCTGGGCGAAGGCCGGCCACGTGGTGGCGCGGAATCAGCTGGCGTATAGGGGAGGGTCGCGCTCCTGCGCGACCGCGGACGCGCAGGAGCGCGTCCCTCCCGTTGTGCGTGAAACGGCCGAGGCTGTGACGGTGAAATTCGTGGATGGCGAGGCGGTGTTCTCTCGCGCGTCGGGCACGCTCTCGAAGCTCGTGATGGGCGGCAAGCTGCTGTTGCAGGATCGGGCGGGCGTGGTGGCGGGTCCACGTCTCACCGTGGTGCGCGCGTTCGTGGACAACGACCGCTTCAAGTACGGCAAGGCGGCTTTCGACGGCGGCATGACGCAGCTACGCTACCACGCGAAGCCGTACCGCGTGGCGAAGAAAGACGGCGGGTCCGTGACAGTGACGGCGCGCGTGACGGTGAACGGCGCGAAGTCGGGCGGGTTCGAACATGTGGCGGACTGGACGTTCCGTCCCGACGGCCGCATCACGGTGACGCACGACGTGATGCCGTTCGGCACGCTGCCGGCTCTCACGCGTCTGGGCATGACCTGGCGTCTGGAGCCGTCGCTGGAGAAGGTGGCGTACTACGGGCGCGGTCCGTGGGAGAACTACATCGACCGCAAGGAGGGCAGTCTGTTCGGCGTGTGGAAGACGACTGTGAAGGACATGTTCGTGGACTACATGCGTCCGCAGGACAACGGTTACCGTTGCGACGTGCGCTGGGTGTCGCTCACGGACACGGACGGGAAGGGCGTGCGCTTCACGGGCTCGGAACCTTTGTTCGTGCAGGCGTCGCACTACCTGTGGGAGGACCTCTACTTCGCACGTCACCAGCTTGGCGACGAACGCCGCCGCGCGCCGCTCATGCCGCACGATGCGACATTCCTCAACCTGGATTTGCGCCAGAGCGGCTTTGGCGACTTCAACAAGAACGTCCTGCCAATGGAGAAGTACCGTTTCGACGTGCAGCACGAAAAATGGACGGTCGAGTTGAAAGTTGAGAGGTAAAAGGTGATAATTGAAAGATTAGTCCTGGCCGTTCTTGCGGTTGCGGGATGTCTGGCGACATCGGGTGCCGTGACGGTGCGCGTGAAGCCGAGTGCGGCGGGCGTGCCGCAGATCCACGTGGACGGAAAACCGGTTCGCCCGCGCATGTTCTGGGGATGGCATGGACACCGTCCAATCATCGCCGGGCCGGAATGGAAGACCTTTGCATTCGAGGTGACGCCGAAGTCGGGCGATCCGGGTACCTTGCACCTGCGGATTCCGTCGGGACGGGATGTGGAGGTGCTGTTCCGCAACGTGCGCATCGTCGATGCAGCTACTGGGTCGGACTACCTCGACCCGGCGTCGCTCGCGTCGCCCGAATCGTTCGCGAAGGCCTGGACGATCTTCGACAACGATACGGCGGGACATGCCGAACTCACGGACGGCTGCCTGCGCATGACAGGTTGGGCGAAGGTGCGCGGGCCGAAGCGCCCGCCGCACTTCCACTGCTACACGAAGCGGACGCCGTTTGCGGCGGGGCACACCTACCGCGTCTCGTTTGAGGCGAAGGCGTCGAAGCCGGACGTGTTACTTACGCCGGCCGTCTACACCTGCAGCAACGGCGTCTACACGCGCTGGCCGTTCAAGGGGGACGACCCGTTCCCCCACGAGGTGAAGCTGGCGGCGGAGGCGGGCGTGGACGTCGTCTCGTTCATGGCGCCGAAGACGATCTGGACGGACGACGAGTCGTACGACTGGCGCGAGCTCGACGATTACTGCGACGAGATCCTGTCCGTCAACCCGAAGGCGCTGCTCATCCCGCGCATCAAGCTGGAGACGGGCGGCTGGTGGGCGCGGAAGTATCCCGCCGAGGTGATCATGTTCGCCGACGGACGGAAGGGTCCCGCGCCGTCGATCGCGAGCCGGCACTACCGCGCGCTCGCGTGCCGGTTCCTCGCGGCGATGGTGCGCCACCTCTGCGAAAAGTACCCCGGCAACTTCGCCGGCATCCATCCGGCGGCGCAGAACTCGAGCGAGTTCTTCTACTGGGACACGTGGACGAATCCCTACTGCGGATACGATCCCGCCACGCAGGCGGCGTTTGACGCCTGGCGGCGTCGGCACGGGCGCGCGCCGGTCCCGGTGCCGCCGCTCGCGGTGCGGAAGCTGGACTTCTTCACGTCGCCGACGCTGGCCGACCCGCTGAAGGACCGTGCGCTCGTGGACTTCCGCCTCTACCAGCAGGAGGAGATGGCGGATTTCGTCGCCGAGGTCGCCGCCGCCTGCCGGAAGGCGTCTGGCGGCACGAAGCTCGTGTTGATCTTCTACGGCTACCAGTGGGAGTTCGCCGGCCACCCGCGCGGGGCCGGCGCCTCCGGCCACTACGGCGTGACGCATCTCCTCGACCGCGCGGCGGGCGACATCGACATCCTCTGCTCGCCCATCTCCTATTTCGACCGCGGGTGGGGCTGCACGGCGCCGGCGATGAACGCCGCCGAGACGGTGATGCGGCGCGGCGTGCTGTGGCTGTTCGAGGACGATACGCGCACGTTCCTCGAACCCAACAAGGCGGCGCACGCGCATCATGGCGTCTGCAGGGATATTCTCCAGACGCAGCAGGTGCTCCAGCGCAACACGGCGCAGGAGATCGTCCGCGGTTTCGCGTGCTGGTGGATGGACCTTCCCGCGTGCGGCTGGTACGACGACGCGCGGCTGTGGGAGGTGATGACGCGCCTGGGTCCGTTCGACCGCGCGATGCTCAACCGTGCGCGGCCGTTCACGCCCGAGGTGGCGGCCATCGTGGACGAGGAGTCGATGATGTATCTTTCGCTCGGACGGCTCGCGAAGCAGTTCGTGTTCAACGCGCGCGCCGCGCTCGGTCGCGCCGGCGCGCCGTACGGACAGTACCTGCTGGCGGACGTCCTTGCGCGGCCGATTCCGGCGAAGCTGCAGATCTTCCAGAGCGCGTGGTACATGACGCCCGAGAAGCTTGCGGCCATAGCGGCGCAGCGCGCGGCGTCGCCGGGCGTCACGCGCGTGTGGTGCTGGGCGCCGGGCTACCTGACCCCGGAGGGCAAGAGCCTGGACGGCAGCGCACGGCTCACGGGTTTCACGGCGCGCGCGATGCCGCCGACCACGGGCGCGGCGCGGGCGACGGAAGAAGGCCGGCGGCGCGGGTTGCCGGAGACGATCTCCCTGGGCGAGACGCGCCCGTTCGTGGATCTCTTCGGCGTGGAGGCGACGGAGTCCGAGACGTGGGCGCGCTTCGAGGACGGCACGCCCGCGATTGCAGTGCGGCCGAACGGGCGTGGTGGGCACGAGGTGTTCCTCGGGACACCGTTCTGCCCAACGGAACTTGTCCGCGCGCTGGAGGACCTCGCGGGCGTGCACCGCTACGTGCGCGACGGCCACGCAACGGCGTGGGCGGCGGAGGGATGGCTTTCCGTGATGGCGGACGCGAACGGCGGGCCGGTGACGTTTGACGTGGGCGCACCGGGGCCGGTCGTCGATTCCCTCACGGGGGAGAAGGTGGCGGATGGCCCGATCTTCACCCTCCAGATGTCCCCCGGCGAGACGCGCCTGTTTAGGTTTGGCAAATGAACCGCGTTTTGGTAGTATATGCGTGTTGATTTTGATGACGGTAAGGCAAAGGAGAGAACATGAGACATTCCGCATACACGCTGACGAACACGACGGTCGAATGGCCGTCGTCGAACGAGGCCGAGAACGTGTCGGGCAACAGGTTCACCATCGTCGGCGACGTGACGGTGGTGGACGTGGGGACGATGGCGCCGGCGAACCTCGAATGGACGGTGAACGCATCCGTCACGGGCATGTCGGTCGTCAAGACCGTATCACCCGCGCGCGTGGCGATCGAGGTCCTTCCCGCCGGCACGTTCTTGATTTTCCGCTAAGCAATTATCCGTTAAACAGGAGCACTTATGACCATGAAGCAGAAAACCATGTTCGCCGTTCTCTTCGCAGGGGCGGCGGCGTTCGGCGCGGAGGCGGGAATCGCGGTGAGTCAGGCGCCGATCCCGCCCGTCGAGCCTAACGTGATGCGCACGGAGGCGAACGCGCCCGTCGTGAAGGAGGTGCGCCTCGAGACGCAGTTCGTCGTGTGCGGCGGCGGTCTTTCCGGCATCTGCGCGGCGCTCTCCGCCGCGCGGCACGGCGTGAAGGTGGTGCTCGTGCAGGACCGTCCGATGCTCGGCGGCAACGCGTCCTCCGAAATGCGCATGGGCATCATGGGCGCGGCCGGCGACCAGAACAAGGAGGCGGGCATCCTCGAGGAGCTGCAGCTCAAGAACTTCTACTACAACCCGCTCCGGCGCTACACGCTGTGGGACGACGTGATGTACTCGACGGTCGTCGAGGAGCCGAACGTCACGTTGCTCCTGAACACGTCCGTGGACGGCGTGGAGATGGCGGGCGGGCGCATCGCCGCCGTGAAGGCCTGGAACGGCAACGCCTACACGCGCTACGTGATCAAGGGCGAGCTCTTCGCCGACTGCACGGGCGACGGCATCCTGCGTCTCTCGGGCGCGAAGTTCCGGCACGGACGCGAGCTTCCCTCGGAGTTCGGCGAGGACTTCCAGCAGGGCGGCGGCGATGGGCGCACGATGGGCAACTCGATCCTGCTCCAGCTCCGTAAGACGGAGGAGGACCATCCGTTCCACGCGCCGTCGTGGGCGTACAAGTTCACGGACGCCGACTTTGTGAACGACGCGCAGCCGAAGGAGAAGGGCAAGAGCTACTCCTACAAGCGCCTCTATCCCGAGAACAACAACTTCTGGTGGATCGAGTTCGGCGGCAACTTCGACACGATCGGCGACGCGAACGCGATCCAGCTCGAGCTGAAGAAGATCGCCTACGGCGTGTGGGACTACATGAAGAACCACCCCGACGGCCGCTGCAAGGGCTACGACCTCGACTGGATCGGCGCCCTCCCCGGCAAGCGCGAGAGCGTCCGCTTCGTGGGCCCGCGCATCCTCAACCAGCACGACGTGATGAGCGGCGGACACTTCGAGGACGTGGTGGCCTACGGCGGCTGGACGCTTGACGACCACCATCCCGACGCCTTCTGGAAGCACGGCCACCTGAGCGAGCACCACCGCTGCCCCTCGCCGTTCGGCATCCCGTTCGACTGCCTCTACTCCGTCAACGTGCCGAACCTGATGTTCGCGGGCCGCGACATCTCCGTCACGCACATGGCGCTCTCCGCGACGCGCGTGATGGCCACCTGCGCCACGATCGGACAGGCCGTGGGCACGGCGGCGGCCGTCTCGTTCCGCCACGGCGGCGTCTCGCCCGCCGAGGTGCGCGCGAAACACATCGCCGAGCTGCAGGACACGCTCGAGGACGACGACTGCATGCTCCCGTTCCGCTGGCGCAAGGTGAGCGCCCTCACGCGCGCGGCGCGCACCGCCCCCGAGAACGAGCCGCTCCGCAGCGGCGTCGACCGCTGGACGTCCGACAAGAAGGAGAACGGCGTGTGGACGGATCCCGGCGCGGAGACGATGGCCTACGAGTGGGATTCCCCGCAGAAACTCTCTGGTGCGCGCCTCGTGTTCGACTCCGTGATGAAGGGCACCACGAAGCGCATGATGAAGCTCGAGGCGGAGCATACGCGCGTGAAGATGCCTGCGCCGCTCGCGAAGCGATTCCGCATCGACGCGCGCGTGGGCGGCGCGTGGAAGACGGTGTTTTCGGACGATCTCAACATCCTGCGCCTGCGCAAGGTCTCGTTCGCGCCCGTGGAGGCGGACGCGCTTCGCCTCGTCGTGACCGAGACGTGGGGCCAGTCCTACGACAAGCCGAAACCCCGCGCGCACATATTCGCCTTCGACGCGCTCTGACAGGGAAAGATTTTCTATACAAACCACATCAACCCCGCACTACCCAGCCCTGAGACTCCTGACGGCTTATAAATCCCCTCGTAGTGGCTCATAATTCCCCTCATTGTGGTTCACAATTCCCCTCTGTACGGCTCAAAAATCCTCTCATAGTGGCTCAAAAATCCCCCCGTACGGGGGATCAAGCGCTTCGGGGAAGCGGCGCTCTCGCCGCTTCGCCAGCAGACATAGGCCGGGAACTGGCCCCAAGCCCACCCCCGACCGCATTTTAGTTTAGCATCAACGCTAACAAGTCGTTCATCCGAAATACCACCACGTACTTCAAAACCGAACGGCATGTGAGTGGAGATGCGCCCGTAAGGGCGCATTCTCTTTCTCCATGTATTCGGTTTGGGCCCGTGGTGGGGCTCCGGATGAGTGCGTGGAAAAGAAAATGCGCTCTCTTTTTATGCATCGGGCATGGGGTCCGGCGGCGACGCGAGCGCGCTGGAGCATCAGGCATGTCAGACACAACCTCGCTTCAAAATGCGAAGAGGGCGAAGCTGGACGAATTCTACACCCAATACGCGGACATCCAGACGGAAATGAACGCCTATCTTGAATACAATCCGGATACGTTCCGTGGCAAGACGGTCCTTCTTCCATGCGATGATCCCGAGTGGAGCAACTTCACGCGGTACTTTGCAGAGAACTTTGCCACCTTGGGCTTGAAAAAGCTCATTTCGACGAGCTACGCGCCGGACACCAAGCGGGAGAAATACGGAATCCTGTTCGACTATGCCGCCGAAATGTCAGGCGAGAAACCGAAGAACGAGCGCGGCAAGATATTCGTCCTCGACCATGACGTGACCGGCGACGGCAAGGTGAACTTCGAGGATATCGAATGGCAGTACCTCGACGGCGACGGCGACTTCCGCAGCGCCGAAGTGAAGGAATTGCGCGACGAGGCGGATGTCGTCGTGACCAATCCGCCGTTCTCGCTTTTCAGGGAGTTCCTTGCATGGATAATGGCAGCGGGCAAGGAATTCGCAATCATCGGCAACCGCAACGCCATCACCTACAAAGAAGTGTTTCCGCTAATCAAGGCGAACAGAATATGGCTCGACAATCCTTTTGTCAGAGGAGCCGGCTACTTCAAGTCGCCGATAGAGGTGGACAAGAAGCTGAGCTACTACAATTCGCATGACTACCGCGAAGGGTTGATTCGTGTTCCGGGCGTGAGGTGGTTCACCAACCTTGAACACGGCAGACGCCACCAACCATTACAGCTTATGACAATGGCGGACAACATCAAGTATTCGCGCCACAAGGAAGTGAAGGGTATCGGCTACAGGAAGTACGACAACTACGACGCGATCGAAGTTCCGTTCACCGACGCCATTCCAAGCGATTACGACGGCGTGATGGGCGTGCCGATTTCATTCCTCGACAAGTATTGCCCAGAACAGTTTGAGATTGTGGGCGCAACGGAAAGTGAAGGCAAAGGTTTCTCGCTTGGATTATGGGACGAGACAAGTGGCGTGGCGCAACCATTAATTAATGGCGAAAGATTATACAAGCGTTTTTTCATCCACCATAAGCAATCCTGTGAATCTTGTTGATCCTGTCAAAAGAAAGGTGTCCGACAAATGAAAACCGAACTTCGCACTGATATCACAGTAGGCGACATCTGCAAGGGATTCTCCTACAACTCTCTGGAAGGCCGAGGCCTTTACGGGTGGAGCGGCAAGCTCACCATCCAGCCGGAATACCAACGCAACTACATCTACGCAAACGGCAAGGATGACGTGGCGGTGGTGGATTCGCTGCTGAAGAAATACCCGATCGGCCTCATCTACTTCCTGAAGGTCGGGGACGACAAGTACGAGGTTCTCGACGGGCAGCAGCGCATCACGAGTTTCGGGCGGTTCGTGACGGGACAGCTTGACGTCCTTGACGCCAACGGGATGCCGCATAAGTTTGACCCGGCACACCATGCATGGATGCTCGACATTCCGCTGACGATATACATCTGCGAGGGCGAGGGCGATGACCCCGAGGCTGAGATAAAGGACTGGTTCAGGACAATCAACATCGCGGGCAAGCCGCTCAACGACCAGGAACTCTTGAACGCGACGTATTCTGGGCCGTTCGTCACGGCGGCCAAGGCTGTGTTCAGCAACTCGTCGAACGCAAACATGCAGAAGTGGAAAGTCTTTGTCGCGGGGGACGAGAAACGACAGGCAGTTCTTGCAAAGGCGCTGGAGTGGGTGTCAAAGGGGAATGTCAGGGACTACCTAAAAGACCATCGCTACAGTTCCGACATTACCGAGCTGACGCGGTATTTCGAGAGCGTCATTGCATGGATAGACGGCGTGTTCAAGGGGACGAGGAGCGAGATGTGCGGGCTTGAGTGGGGGCGGCTCTACGAAACGTACCATGCGAAACCGTACGATCCCGACAAGGTCTGGGCGCGTGTCGAATCTTTGTTTGCCGACGCGGACGACGGCAAGATCCAGAACAGGCGCAACATCTTTGAATACGTCCTTGGCGGAGAGTCTGAAAAGAAACTGCTGAAGGTGAGGATGTTCAGCGCGGAGATTGCGCGTAAGGTGTACAGGAGGCAAACCGAAGAGGCGAAGTCCAAAGGCATCTCAAACTGTCCTGACTGTGCGAATGGCCACGAAGCGAACGCAAAGCGCATTTACGCATTCAGCGAAATGGAAGCCGACCATGTCTCCGCTTGGTCGCGTGGTGGCGACACGACGGAGGCGAACTGCCAGATGCTCTGCAAGCATCACAATCGAGTTAAGGGCAATTGCTAGGCATTGAGCAGAAATCATGGTATACTGGGGGCGAATCAATGAAGGCACTATCTACATTTCTGGTAGTCTGCGTGTCCGCCACCGCGTGCGCGGCGATGGTGTCGCCGACGTTGCCCGAGCCGGAATGGCCCGACCGCGAAGCAGCGACGAACGCCGCGCTTCCCGTGGCGACGTGGCAGAAACATGGGCACTTCGACGTGCAGATGTCCGTCGCGGCGGGGACGAACCTCGTGCAGCTTGCGTTCGGGCACGATGCGGACGGGGACGGCGAGTTGTCCCGCGCCGAGACGGCGCTCGTCGTTGGGCGCGGATTTGCCGATGCCTTCGTCGAGGACGTCGCCGCGCGGATGCGGTACGTTGAGGATCTACCGCCAGCCGCAGGGCGACGCGGGCTCGGCTGGCGCGTGTTCCTGCACGCGGACGGCGCGCCGACTGGACTCTCTGCCACGAACGAGGCGGGCGTCGCCGTGTTCACCGAATGGCGGCATGCCCCGCCTGCGTGGAGCTTCGACCCGTCGTGGGACACGGTGCGCGTCGTGTCCGCCGGGCCCGACGATGCCGACGGGTGCGTGCGGGTGGAGATCGGTCCCGACGGCACCCTGTTCATCATGAGGTGACGCCGTGGCATTGTTGGTTAAGGCCATCCCGACGTTCCTCATGCACGTGTTCGCGCCCGTGCTGGGCGTGTGCCTCGCGGCATGGCTCGTCGTGCTGCTCGTCTCTGCGGCGCGGGGCGCGCCGCAAACGTTTGGGGCGCGCCCGCGTGCCCCTAGAGGCGTCGTATGGGCTGGCCTGATTGCGCTCGCCGTTGCCTGCACGCTCTACTCCGGCAAAAGCCCGAACGGGACGAACGGGGTACAGAACCTTCCGCCGCGTCCGATGCTGCAGCTGCCCGCGCCGACGCCGCCCTCCATCTTCGACTACCCGCGCACGGTCACCGACTCGCGCGCGGCGTCTGGCTTCGCGCTCGTCGGCGTGGGCACGAACGAGACGTTCACCTTCGACCCGCCGACGAACGCGACCGTGTGCGCCGACTGGCGGATGTACGGCTCGGCCTCGCGCTGGACGCACGTCTCGCCCACGAACTTCGTGTTTCCGTTCGGCGGCACGAACGCCACGACCTTCACGTTCGTGCCGGGGGGCGTCGCGGAGCTCGCGGGCGGCGCGGACGCGCCCCGCGTCGCGCCGTTCGACGCCAAGATGGGAATCGCGCCGGAGCGTTACTGGGACAGCCTCGGCGTCACGAGTCGCTTCTGGACGGCGACCTCGCCCTCGAACACCTTCCTCGCCACATGGCAGGGCGCGCTCCTCGGACGGCGCGCGGACCGTCCCGTGGACGTGCAGCTGGAGCTCTTCCCCGACGGCGGCTTCGACTTCCGCTACGACCTCTCGCGGTGCGGCGCGCTCGGCGAGCACGCCCTACCAGACGTGCGCGTCGGCGCGTGGAACGCCGAGGGCGGGGAGTGGTATTCCGTTCCGCAACGTAATCTCACGAGCGCGCGGTGGCGTCCCGTCGCCCCCGAGGACGCCACCGACCCCGACCGGGACAACGACGGCGTGACGACCGTGGACGAGCTGTTCTTTCTGGGGACGGACCCCGGCAACCCCGACAGCGACTTCGACGGACTCTCCGACGGCGAGGAGATCACGCATGGGCTAAATCCGCTCGACCCGTACTCAAACGGCGGCATCTACAGCGACGGGTTCGCCCTCAGGATCGGAGACTTGAACCCGCTCGCAAGTCCGCCGGACTCGGACTACACGTTCTACGAGCACATCGTCTATTCGG
>ONRL01000248.1 GCA_900320225.1 uncultured Lentisphaerota bacterium | reverse complement strand
TCATTTCCCGGCACGGAGGTACTTCTCCGTACCGTACGGGAAGTCCGTGAGATTGTAATTGCCCACGTGGTCCCAAATGATCGAATAGGCCTTCGGGTAGTAGAAAAAGATCCACGGACAGTCTTCGCGCACGATTTCCTGCGCACGCGTCCACGCCGCCTGCCGCGCCTCGGGCGTCTCGGCGGCCATCGCCTCGTCGTAGCACTTGTCGAACTCCGGATTGCGGTAGTTGCCGTGGTTTGCGCCCGGCGAGCAGTTCTTGGAGTGGAAGAGCTGCAGGAAGTTCTCCGCGTCCGGATAGTCGCCCACCCAGCCGAGCATGAAGAGCGTCGTGTGCCCGTCCGACACGGCCTTAAGATACGCCGCCCACGTCATGAACTGCGGTTCGAGCCGGATGCCCACGCGGTCGTAGAATCCCTGCAGGAGCTCCACCTCCTCGCGCGCCCCCTGATCTGCCCGCCCGAGTGCGATCGGAAGGATGAGTCGCTTGCCCGTCTTCGGGTCGATGCCGCCCGGGAATCCCGCCTCCACGAGCAACTTCTTCGCTTTCTCCACGTTGAACGCATACGCAAACGGCGTCTCAAGCCGCCCGTCCACGCCCGGCGGCAGGGGACCGTCCGCCGGCTCCACCCGGTCGTTCAGGAACTTCTTCCACGCCGGCGCGTCGAACGCGCAGTTGAGCGCCTGCCGGAGCTTCTTGTTCTTCCCGAGCAACGGATCGTCCATGTTCATGCCCACGTACATCACTTGGAGCGTGGGCGCGGAGAGAAGCCGGACGCCCTGCGCGGCGAGCGAGGGCACGAGCTTGCCGTCCGCTCCCACCACGGCGTCCCAGTTGTTGCGGTCCACGCCACCCAGGCAGTCAAGTTCCTTGCCGAGGAACATCAGCCACTGGGTTGAGAGGTCGCCCACGACGACGTACTCGATCTTTTCATAAGGTGCCGGGTTCGCGATTTCCGTCCATCCGCGCCAGCCGACATCGCGCGTGAAGATCATGCGGTAGTTGCGCCACCATTCCGCAAGACGGTACGGACCCGTTCCCACCGCGTGCAGGCCGAATTTCTCCTTATACGCCTCCACCGCCTCATGCGGCACGATCGCCGAGTAGGCCATCGCCATGAGCCAGGGGAACACGTGGAACGGTTTCTTCAGCGTAATGGTCACCGTCCGCGTATCAATGGCCTTTACCCCCTCGACGTAGTCCATCGTCCACATGCCGCTCGATGCGTTCTTCGGATCGCGCAGACGCGCAAGCGAGTACACGATATCCTCAGCCGTGGCCAATCGCCCCTTCCCGTCCGGAAAACATGGATCGTCCTGAAACCGCACGCCGTCGCGCAACCGGAACGTGTATTCCAGGCGATTCGAACTGATCAGGGGCAATTCACACACGCCCGACTTGAGACGGTACGGGCGCGCCTCGTAGTTCACCTCCAGCAACGGTTCGTACACGAGTGACACCGCACGCGAATCGTACACGGCGGAGGCGTGGATCGGGTCCATCGACGCAACGCGCTCGAGCGGACGCCGATGCGTGGTGGCGTCGCGGCCGCGCGAGAGCGCGGTCCTCACCTGCTCGCCGCTCTCGGGCGCGCATGCCGCCACAAATAGCAAGAGAGCTATCGCGATTCTGCTCATTTTACCTTCTCCGCGTCAAAAGACCGAATCTCGCCAAACGCACATCGACCACGCGCCTCCAACCGTACGGTCACGTGCCCGCGCGCCGGCACGCGCAACGTCAATTCACCCGTCGCACCAAGGCGCTCCACGCGCGCCCTCACCGGCGCGCACGCGAGCACCTTACCGGCCTCATCCCGCGCCACCAGTTCCACCCCGCCGGGAGGGACGCACTCCTGCGCGTCCGCCGCCACCCACGCCGCCGCGCCAACATTCCCCAACCTTGCGCGCACCACGACCGCATCCCCCTCGCGCACCGCCTCAAACTGGTCGAACTCCGCGTCCAGATGCTTCGGCGGATTCGTGCCGTCGTACGACACGCCACCCACGGCCACGAGCGGGCAATTTCCCGAATCGCATTCCGCGCCATCCAGGCGCACGCCCAGCATCTTCCCCGCCGCCTGCGCCGCGGCATACGCGTCCGCACCCTCGCCGAACGCCGCGCGGCAGTACCCGCCCGCATGCGCGTCGCGGTCGAACGTCGTCCATGCGTCCGGCGCGGCGCGAGAACGCGCCGCACGGAACGCGGGAGCATACTGGCGGATGAGACGGGCGGCCGGACGCTCCTCGCCTGACGGCGCGATGATGCCGTAGTCGCTCTTCTCGCCCACGCGGTAGCCGCCCGGCCACCACCACGGCGCCGTGCCGTTCGCGCCCGCGCGCAGCGCGGCGCGGTAGAAGCGCGCGGAGTAGTTGCCCTGTTGCTCGATGCCGGCAGGAGACGTCTCCATCGTCCGCGCGTCCCACGCGTTGCGGCCAAACTCGGACCACACGATCGGCTTGCCGCCCGTCGTGGCGTCCACGTACCGCGTGATCCACCCGATCGCCGCCTCGCCCGCGTCCGTGTCCGGCACGGCGTAGCCCTCGGGGCAGATGAAGTCGATGTGGCGCACCGGACCCGACAGCGCGAAGTCGTACGGCAGCGTGTTGCCCTGCCGGAAGCTCACGAGGTGGTTCGGGTCGAGCGCGCGCAGGCGCCGCGTGGCGTCGTTCCACGCGCGGCTCGTCGCGTTGTCCATGAACCGCCGGTACGCGGCCATCTGCACGCGCCACGGGCCGTCCTCCACGAACCACTTGTCCGCCGGACCGATCACCTCGCCCTTCGCGTTGCGGCGCGCGGACACGCCCCAGTCCCGTTCCGCGCGCGCCACGCTGCCGTACTGGTCCTGGATCCACTGGCGCCACGCGCCGTCCCACCGCGCGCGTGCCTTGTCGTTCTTGAAGAGATGGTTCCCCGGCTCCCAGATCGTGTCGTAGGCGACGATCGTCGCGTTGCCGACAAGCCGCCCCGCCGCGAGGAACTCCGCGCCGTCCTTCTCGCGGAAGGCGAGCGGCGACGCCCACCCCACGTAGAGGTTCACGTAGATGCCGTGCGCGCGGCAGCGGCGCAGCACGTCAAGGAGGTTGCGGACGTGCTTCACCGCCGGCGCCTGGATGCTGATCATCGTGCCGCCCATCGCCGCGAAGTGGGCGAGGTCGCGCTCGACAAGCGCGGGCGCGTACCCTTCCCCGCACATCCAGCCGCCCCAGAAGTCCGCATGCTCCATGCCCGCAATGTAGCCCGGCCAGAAGTTGACACCCACCGGATACCACGGCTTTCCGCGCAGCATGAAATTGCCGTCCTTCACCGTGATGAAATCGCCCGGCGCATCGGGTCCCTCCGGCAGCACGGCGAACTCGTGCGCGATCACGTCGTCGCCCAGACGCACCGACACGCGGCAGGGCGCGTAGCTCGGACGCAACGTCGCCTGACACGCCACCGCCACGCCCTTCGTCAGCGCGCCGCGCCACATGACGCGCCCTTCCGCGTCGCGGACCTCCGCTGAAGCGGAGGTCACAGGACCGTACCAGTCTGCGCCCACCCGTATCGGCTCTCCGGGGAAATACGCGAACTTATCCGTGCCCGCGCAGTACAGCCGCGATTCCCCCACGAGCCGCGCAACCATCTCTGCCACACGTGTTGCCGCGCCCCTTCCGCATCCCGCCAACCTGCGTGCAGGCCTCCCCGGCCGCCGTTCCAGCAGCATCCACTCGGCGGCACCCTCGCCGCCTTCGGCCGCGCAGGAGCGCGGCCCTCCCGTGTTCGCACGCCCCGTACATTCCGCGGGAGGGTCGCGCTCCTGCGCGACCGCATCCACCCCTCGCACGGTCCGAAACGGGATGAAGCGCCAGCAGATGCCCTGCCCGAACCCCTCGCCCAAAGGACGCGGCACCGCGCACAGCTCACCGGCCACGCGCATCGTCTTGTAGCGCGGATACACGCCGTCCTGCTCGGGCACGATCACCTCCGGCTCGGCGCCCGCGCCCGCGAAGGGATCGCGGCAGGAACCGAAATCGCGGAACCAGACGGATCCGGCGCGTCCGGCCATTACGGGCGTGTGCGACTGGGAGAAGCCCAGGCCGATGTCGACCGCGCGGGCGGGATTGAAATGGTCGCCGGGTCCGCCGCGTCCCTTCGCGCTCGAATCGCGCCAGTGGCGGAAATCGTCGCGCGAGAGCGTCACGCGCGTCCAGTCCACGCCGATCGGCGCCGTCGCGATCCAGCGGCTGCCGTCCGACTCCACGAACTCAACCGACAGCACGGTGTTCGTCTCGGCCGCCTTCGCGGCCGTCGCCGAAGAAGCGCATGCCGCGCGGAGAGTGGAACACGTCCCAGCCCATGAGCGGCACGGTCGAAAGATGGAAGCAGTCCCCTTCCCGCCGGAAAAAGCTGCCTTCGGGCGCGCGCCCGTTGTGCACCCGATGCCAGACGCGTTCGTTGAAACTTTCAGAAAGGCACGGCGGACGGAACCCGATCGGCACGCGGGCGAGTTCGGCTTCGACCATCTCGCGCGTGTACCAGCGTCCGTCGAGGCGGAACACTTCCTTGTCGAGCATCGGTCCGCCCGTGAACACGGCGGGGCCGCCGGCCTGGACGAACGCAAGCGCCGACGCGGCGACGGAGCGCGGGACGGCCTCGCAGGACGGCACGACGAGCGCGGCGTAGCGGTTCGTGGAAAGATTTGCCATGCCGGCGACGTCGAGCGTCTCGACCTTGAACCCGCGCGCCTCCAACGCGGCGACGACGGCACGGTTCGCTTCGCGGTCCTGTCCGGGAACCGCGTCGTCGAACACCGCGATCATCGACGCGGCCAGCACGCAGTTCAGAAGCACCAGGCCACCCCCGTCACCAGCGCGGCCGTGTAGGCGGCGGAGACCACGTCATCGAACAAGACGCCCGAGGCCGTGTGGACGTTGCGGTCGATGTAGCGGGCGATCGGCAGCTTGATCGCGTCGAGGATGCGGAACACGCAGAAACCTGCGAGCGCAAGCTGCCACACAGGAAACGGCGGACGGTTCGGCAACACCCAGAACAGCGGCACGCAGAGATAGCCCACGATTTCGTCGAGTACGAAGTGCCGCGGGTCAGGGTTGTTCCACCTTTGCTGCGCCCACGGCGTAAGCCAGTAGTGGATCGCGGAGAAGAACAGCACGCCGCCGAAACACCACGCGCGCACGGCTGGGTCACTCCATCCGGCGAACACCGCCGCGAGGTGCCATCCGAGGCCAGTGAGCGCGCCGAACGAACCCGGCACCACGGGTGCCAACCCGAGGAAAAAGCCACTTGCGAGAAACAGCTTCAGTCTATCTTTTTTTTCCACGTGGGGTAGTATATCATATCTAGCGGAAAATCACCATCGTGCCGGCGCCCAGAACCGTGCAGGTGAACATGCTGCCGGAGGTCTTGAAGCGAGCCTTCCTGTTCGCGCCGAGGTTCGTCACCGTCCAGCGTTCGGCGAGGTCGCCCGTGCCGTTGTCGACCACCTCCGCGCCCTGGCCGATCACCCACGTGCCCGTGGCCGTCGGCGACGGCAGCGTCATCGTGCCGCCGCCGCAGACTATGACCTTGCGCGGCGTGGAGACGAACGGGCCCTTGTTCGCGTCCGTGACCGTGAGCGCCGTGCCGTCGACGATCTCCACGTCGCCCGGATAGGCGATGCTGGCCGCCGGATCGACCGGGAGCGGACGGAACGTGGCCGGAACGGACGTGACGCCCGCCGGCAGCACGAGCGCGCCGCCCGTCATCTCGAAGTAGCCCGTGAAGCCGCTCGGATCCTGCCCGAGCGTCAGCTCCGCGCCGGCCGGCAGCACGAGCGTGCCGTCGCCCGCGAGCGTGCCCGCGAACGTGTTGGTGGACGTGATCGCAAGGCGGCCGCTCGCCAGGTCGAGCGTGCCCGCGCCCGTGAGCGCGGCGAAGGACTCGTCCGTGCCGTTCACCTCCAGCGTCGCCCCGGCGTCCACCGCCACCGCGCCGCC
>ONRL01000249.1 GCA_900320225.1 uncultured Lentisphaerota bacterium | reverse complement strand
GCGGAAAAGGTTCCGGCAATCCCTACGGATTCGGACCGGGCGTCAAGGAGACCGTCGAGATCCGCTGAACGCATACTCCATCCCGTGAAAGTGCGTGCGCCCGGCGAGCCGATCATGACCGAGCCCGCCACCTACGACAAGACCAAGGTGCTCTATCCCTTCTGACCGCGTCCGTCGCATCCCCTGCGGTATGCATCGAGCTGCAACGCGGGTCGTGTTGATATTTGAAACCCCAAATCAGGGATGCGCGACCTACTTATGGCGGATCAAATAGGCATTTTTGCCTTTTGGCTTCCCAAATCTCAGATTCTTTGGTATGATATGGGGCGCCAAGAGGCACAATGTGATGATTGGACGTAAAAAAGAGCTTGTTTTGCTCAAAAAGGCATACGAAGCGAAAGAATCGCAACTGGTTGCGATCTATGGACGGCGTCGTGTCGGCAAGACCTATCTTGTCAACGAGGCGTTCAATCATGCTTTTGCCTTTCACCATTCTGGCTTGAAGCGTGGTGGCTTGAAAGCGCAATTGAAGCAATTCCGCCTCTCGTTACGCCAACAGGGGTATTGGGATTGCCCTCCGCTGAATGATTGGCAGGAGGCTTTCTTTGAGCTTGGGAATTTTCTTGCGGGACAGCCTGAAGGAAGAAAGGTGGTGTTCCTGGATGAAATGCCATGGATGGATACGTTCAGGTCGAATTTCCTCATGGCGTTTGAAGGTTTCTGGAATGGATGGGCTGCCTTTCGGACGGACATTCTGCTGATTGTCTGCGGTTCGGCTACGACGTGGATCTTGAAGAAGATTGTCCATAGCCGGGAGGGACTGCACAATCGCCTCTCCGAACGAATCCGGCTTGAGCCTTTCACCTTGCATGAATGCCGTCAATACGTTGAAGATGCGGGACTCGGCTTCGACAGGCGTCAGATCGCGGAATGCTATATGGCTCTTGGCGGCGTGGCGTATTATTGGAGCCTGCTGGTAAAGGGCTTGAGCGCCGAACAAAACATCAATCGACTGTTCTTCATCGAGGATGAAGGACTCTGTGACGAATTTGAAGAGCTGTATTCTTCGCTCTTTAAGAATCCTGGCCTCTACAAGAGCATCATCCTTGCGCTTGGTAAAAAACGATATGGTCTGACAAGAGATGAAATCCTTGCGGAGATAGGGAAGCCAAGCGGCGGCGACGTGACGAGATGCCTTGAAGAGCTGGAGGAGTGCGGGTTCATTCGGAAATACCACGTCGTCGGGGCGAAGAAACGCGGAAGCCTGTATCAGCTGATTGACAATTTCAGTCTGTTCCACATGCAGTTTGCGTCTGCAAACCGCTCCTTCCCCGACAACTGCTGGACGGCGTATGTGCCCGAAGGAACGAAAAATGCCTGGCGGGGGCTTGCGTTTGAACGTCTGTGCCTTGAACACGTGCGCCAGATCAAGGAGGCGCTGGGGATATCGGGCGTGGCCGTGGAGGTTTATGCCTGGCGGCAGCAAGGGACGGCGCCGGGACATCCGGGTGTCCAGATCGATTTGCTCCTCGACCGCAAGGACGGCATCATCAACCTCTGCGAGATGAAATACACGAACGGGGAGTATGCTCTGGACAATGCGGAATTGGAACGCTTGATCAATCGAAGGGAAACGTTTCGGACGGCTTGCGACATTAGGAAGTCCATCCATCTCACCTTGATCACGTCCAATGGTCTGCATCACAATCAATACAGCGGCAATATCCAGAGCGAACTGACGCTCGAAGACCTGTTCCGCGAATGAATCCATTGACGAGAATCTGCGATGACACCAGAAGACCATGATACCTGAAGTGAGACGGCATGTGTGCCGCTGACGATTTCTTTAGGATTTCAAAAATTTTACAGAGGTAATAGAACATGAAGAAAACTGTATTCTGTGCGGTGGCGCTTTCTGCCGGAATCGCGTTGGCGGCGTTCGACGTCAGGGACTTCGGCGCGAAGGGCGACGGGGTGACGGACGATACGGCCGCCTTCCAGGCGGCGATCGACGCGGTCGCGGCGCGGGGAGCGGGAAAGATCGTCATCCCCTATTCGCCGAAGGGCTACCGCATCGCCGGACCCGGACGCGAGTCCTTCGACGGCAAGCCCTGCCGGGGCCAGCTCGTCATTCCGCCGACGGCCAAGAACATCGCCTTCGAGGGCGAGATGCCGTGCAAGCTGCTCTACTCCTACCAGGTGCGCCCGCCGGAGGCGGTCAAGTCCCATTTCACCCCGACGCGCTTCGGGACGATGAACATGTACAACACCTGCCTGTTCTCGGACTGGACGCCGCCGGAGGAACGCGACCCGAAGGCGCGTCCGTGGACGATCCTCGCGATCGTCGAAGGCAACTCCTGCAGGGGAAAGTTCTCAACGACGCTGGTGTCGATCGCGAACCTCGAGTTCCGCGCGCATCTCGACAAGGAGACGATGTACCCGAAGGGCGGATGCGTGAACCTGCAGAACGCCTCGCGCGCCATCGTGCGCGACTCGCAGTTCTGCCTCGACGACAACGTGGGCGACACGGTGCTCGGGAAGTCGCTCCAGCCGAATCCTTGCCACACGGTGGGACTGATGATGTCCGGCGACCAGAACGACAACCAGGTGCTGAACAACGTCGCGGTGCAGGGGTTCCGCTACGGTCTCGTGCTGGGCGAGCATATCGTCGCCGACTACCTCTACGTCCACAACTGCGAGGAGGGGATCGTCTTCCACGACGCGACGCATCTTTCGGTGATCAACCACGTCGTCGCGCAGCACAACCGGGTGATTCTCTCGACGGCGCCTGACGGGCTTTTCGGACATCGCGCGGCACCCTGCAACGTGATCGTCGGCTCGGTCAACTTCGAGAGCGGGCACGGCCTTCTGCCGGCGGTTTCGCGGCTCGTCTGGGGCGTTCGCGACCCGGACAACCGTTTTCGCGGCTCGCTCGTGTGGCATCAGCCCTGGGGTGACGGGAAGTTCCCCGTGGAAGGGGCGAAGGATTTCAAGGTAACAAGGTTCCCCGGGCAATAGCGCGGGTCCATAATAAGGAGTGAAAAAATGAGATTACGGTTCGGAACGTTTTTCGTGGCGGCGATGGCCGCGTCGTGCGCGGCGTGGGCCGCAGGGAACGGGCGGCCGGAGGAGACGGTCGACTGTCCCGTGTCGGCGAACATGCGCGGACACGAGAACACGGAGTGGTCGATCTACTACGGGTTCCACCTGACGGACGCGAACCGCGGCCTGCCGCGCGTGCTGCTCGTGGGCGACTCGATCTGCAACGGCTACCAGCGCGGTGTCGCGCAGATCCTCGAGGGCAAGATGAACGTGAGCTACTGGGTGTCGTCGTACTGCGTGACGAGTCCCGGCTACCTGAAGCGGCTCGCACTCTGCCTCGACGAGGCGAAGTACGACGTCGTCCACTTCAACAACGGCCTCCACTCGCTCGGTACGCCCACGGATGACTGGGCGAAGGGATTGGAGGCGGCGCTGAAGCTGATCCGCGCGCGGCAGCCGTCCGCACGCATCATCTGGACCACCTCCACGCCGCTCAAAGACGCAAAGCGGACCGCCAAGGCCCGCGAACTCAACGCGGCGGCGGCAGACGTTGTGAAGCGGCTGGGTAACATCGCGACCGACGACCTCTTCGCGCTTCTCGATCCGCTCGACCGCGAGCAGAACTGGAGCGACATCTACCACCACAAGCCCCCCGTTCGCCAGAAGGAGGCCGAACAGGTCGCCGCATCCGTGATGGTACATTGAGGAATGAAGAAATGAGATTACGGTTCGGAACGGTTTTTGTGGCGACGATGGCCGTCGCGACGGCGGCGGAGGCGGCGAACGCCCGCGAGATGTGGGACGTCTACACCGACTTCGGCCTGTTCGAGGGCGGCGTGCGAAAGACCGACAAGGGTTTTGCTGCCGACGAGAACGGGATCCGCGTGGAGACGGAGGAGAAGACGGGCGTGGCGGGTGTCACGCACAGGCGCACGGTCGTGCGCAACCTGTCGGATCGGCAGATTGCCCTGACGTGCCTCTTTGACGCGTACCGCTACGAGGGCGGTGCGTTCGAGGTCTACACGCAGGCGAACACGTGGATGAACGAGAGCCGCGGCGCGTGGCAGCCGCTTCACACGTGCGTGGGCGCGCGCGCCGGCGGGATGCGCACATCTTTCGGCGCCGCGCCCGTGCTGGCGCTCTGGAACAGGGAGACGGGCCGTGGACGCGTCTTCCACCTGATGTCCGACGCCGCCTGGGAGAGAGAAGACGTTCGCCGCCGTCGAGGTGGGCATGGATTCGCGTTATCTCCACTATCGCCTGAAGCCGGGCGAGCAGGTCGCCCTGCCGGAGGTCGTCTCCTACGACTTCACGAACAAGACCGACCTCGACTGCCACAAGCTCCACGCCTGGTGGCACGCGAACTACCCCTGCCGCGTGATGCCGACCCTCTACAACACCTGGCTCTGCCGCTTCGACAAGCTGGACGCCGACTTCGTGCTGAAGCAGGTGAAGAAGGCCGCGGAGCTCGGGCTCGAATACTTCGTGATCGACGCGGGCTGGTTCGGTCCGAAGGCCGACTGGGGCTCGACGCGCGGGGACTGGAAGGAGCGTCCGGACGGCTGGCTCGGCGGACGTCTCGCGGAGATCGCGCAGGCGGTGAAGGCGTCCGGCATGAAGTTCGGCCTCTGGATCGAGGCGGAGGTGGCCGCGGGCAACTCGGAGGCATTTAAGACGCATCCCGAGTATTTCCGCCGGGACCACGGCGGCATCTACCTCGACTTCACGCGCGCGGACGCGCGCGACGGCCTGCATGCCGCGATCGACGCCCTCGTGAAGAAGTACGGCATCAAGTTCATCAAGTTCGACTTCAACGCCGACGCGAAGATCGACGACTTGGGACGGGATTTCGCGGATTACAACGCCGGGTATCGTCAGTTCATCCGCGAGGTCCGCGCGTGCCATCCCGGCATCTACCTCGAAGGGTGCGCGAGCGGCGGGCTCATGATGGACCTCGGCTGGGCGCGCGACCTCGACAGCTTCTGGCTCAGCGACAACCAGAGTCCGATCTACGGTCTGCGCATCGCGAAGGAGACGATGCTGCGTCTGCCGCCCGGCAAGATCGAGCGCTGGATTACGGCGCGGAGCGCGCCCGCCCTGCAGCCCGACTACTCCGGCAAGGACGAGCGCCTGCTCGTCACCGAGGACGCCTGGTGGCGCGAGGTGCGGTCGGTGGCGCCGGAATTCGTGGCGGCGTTCGCCACGGGCGGACCGGTGGGCTTTTCGTGCGATATTACGTCTTTTTCGGAGAAACACACGGACTTTTTCCGCAAAATGGTCGCGGAACGGAAGAAGGACGCGGCGTTTTGGCGTATGGCCGTGGGGCGCGTTCTGTGCGACACGCCGGAGGTGGTCGTGATGCAGTACAGCGACGTGGCGCTGAAGGACGTGCGCGTGGTCGTCGCGACCGGGCGTTCGCGCCAGAACCGCACGACGGTGCGCCCCGTCCTCGATCCGATGCTCGACTACGAACACAAGGGCAGGCGCGAGAAGGGCGCGTTTTGGATGGAACACGGTATTCCCGTGGGCACGGGCATCTTCGACGCGGACGAACTCCGCTTCACGGCGATACTTCGCTAGCGCGTGCCGCTTCCACGATGACGGAGCTTATGGTAAAATATGCGCCGTTTCTCGTTGGAGGAAGAAGAATGAAGGTATGCAAATTCGGCGGCAGCTCGCTCGCGGACGCGAAGCAGCTGACCAAGGTGATAGACATAGTCCTCGCCGATCCGCAGCGGCGGATGGTGGTGGTGAGCGCGCCCGGCAAGCGCAACAAGGCCGACACGAAAGTGACCGACCTTCTGATCGCGCTCGCGCAGGCCGCGCTCGACGGCGCGGACACGGCGGCGCCGCGCGGCGCCGTCCTGGCGAGATACGCGTCCATCGCCAAGGACCTGAACCTCGGCGAGACGATCATGGCCGAGATCGAGGCGGACATCGACGCGCGCCTCGCCACGCCCAAGGCCGATGCGGGCATCTTCATGGACACGCTCAAGGCGGCCGGCGAGGACAACAGCGCCAAGCTGGCGGCCGAGGCGTTCAAGGCACGCGGCGTGAAGGCTCGCTACGCAAGCCCGAAGGACACCGGCATGATCCTGGAGGGGGAGAGCGGCAACGCCACTCTCGATCCCGAGTCGTACCGCAAGCTCGCCCGCGCGTTCGCGGACTTCGAGGGCATCGTGATCTATCCCGGCTTCTTCGGCTACCGTCGCGACGGCAGCGTGGCCACGTTCCCGCGCGGCGGGAGCGACATCACCGGCTCGATCCTCGCCGCAGCGGTGCGGGCCGACGTGTACGAGAACTTCACGGACGTGGACAGCGTCTATCCGGTCGACCCGCGCATCGTCCCCGAGGTCGAGGACGGCATCGACACGATGACGTACCGCGAGATGCGCGAGCTCGCCTACGCCGGCTTCGGCGTGTTCAACGACGAGGCCATCCAGCCTGCCGTGCAGGCGCGCATCCCCATCAACGTCCGCAACACGAACCATCCGCACGAGCCCGGCACCATGATCGTGCAGAGCCGCCGCGTGACGCCCGGCACTGTCACGGGCATCGCCAGCGCGGGCGGGTTCCTGAACATCATCATAGACAAGTATCTCATGAACCGCGAGATCGGCTTTACGCGCCGCCTCCTCGCCATCCTCGAGGACGAGGGCGTGAGCTACGAGCACATCCCCAGCGGAATCGACTCCATCTCCGTCATCATTCGCGGCGACAAGTTCTCCCAGGCGCAGGAGAAGAAGGTGGTGGCGCGCATCAAGCGCGACCTCTCGCCGGACAGCGTGATCGTCACGCACGACTATGTTATCCTGATGGTCGTGGGCGAGGGCATGGCGTTCAGCGCGGGCATGCTCGCCAAGGCGACGGGCGCTCTCGCCGAGCACGGCATCAACATCTCGATGGTCAACCAGGGCGCGAGCGAAATCTCGTTCATGCTCGGCATCCGCAGCGCCGACCGCGACCGCGCCGTGCGCGCTCTCTACGCCGCATTTTTCAGCGACGCGGACTAGCCACTTGCGCTCTGCAGTGAGGTTTGATATACTATCCACACTTTCCGGCGCCCCCAAGGGCCGGAGGAAAGTGAGGTGAACAGGCATGGCAATCCAACTCAAGCTGAAGAAGGGCGAGTCCGTTGAACGCGGTCTGAAGCGCTTGAAGAAGATCCTCGACAAGGAGGGGATCATCAAGACGCTGCGCGACCAGCGCTACTTCGAGAAGCCCTGCGTCAAGGCGCGGAAGAAATCCGCGCGTGCGCGCATTCGGAACCGTTCCCGCCGTCGTTCGCAGGAGCTGTAGTTCCGGTAGGCGGAACCATGCAAAGAAGGGCCTCGTACAGACCGTGCGGGGTCCTTTCATTTTTTTTGCATTTGCGCCTTGCAATCCAGCCAAAGGATTGTATAATGCGCGACGTTTGGAGAAGAATACTTCCCACTTGAGGTTAAAGAATGAGAAACGAGACAAAATTGAAGAGTTGTGCCGCTTGCACCGTTACTTTCTTGATTTCGGCGTTGATGGTTGGGGGGTGCGACAAGCAAGAGGAGAAGCAGGGAACGCCGGACGGTGGGGTCGAGACAAATGCGGCCGAATGTGTCGTGGCTGCACCTAGCGGCGAGAAGGATAAGGTGGTCAAGACGTCCAAGGCGAACGCTATGCCTTTCGTGGCAGGATTTGACCCGACTGAACTGCGCGGTTTTGAGCTTCAGTTCTCGGACATGCCAGACCTGAACCGTCTGATGGACTTCGTGAAGATCGTCCCCTCGCCGGGACCTGTGACGACCGACTGGTGGAGCTGGAGCAAGACTGTCGCGATCCGCGGCGACTTCGCGGCGCGCACGACGTACCAGGTGACGGTGAAGCCGGGGCTGCCGATGGCGGACGGACGGAAGACGGCATCCGAGTTTCGCAGGACGTTCACGACCGGCAACAGGGCGCCGTCGATGGATTTCGCCGCGCGCGGGCGCTACCTGCCGCCGGCAGGTGCGCGCGCGCTTGTGGTGAAGACGGTCAACGTGACGAACTTCGTGAGCGCCGTGCGGCCGGTCCCGACGCGCAACATCGTCCAGCTGCTGGCGCGCGAGGAGGACCGCTACAGGAGCTACTGGCGCACCAACATCGACTCCGAGAACACGGTGGAGCTCGCAGAGGAGGCGGTCGTGTCCACGAACCGCGTGACGGCAAAGCTGAACGAGGAGGTGGAGAACGTGGTGCGGGTGCGCGCGTACGACGGCGAGGCGGCGAACGGCGTCTACCTTGTCTCGATCGGGAAGCCGGACGCGGACATGGACGAGATGCGGCATCGGCTCGTGTGCCTCACCGACATCGGACTGTCCGTGCGCGAGACGCCGGGCAACGTCTACGTTTGGGCGACCTCGCTCACTCAGGGGCGACCGATGAGCGGCGTGCGCGTCACGGTGTACGGGGCGAACAACGTTCCCCAGGGGGAGGGAGTGACCG
>ONRL01000250.1 GCA_900320225.1 uncultured Lentisphaerota bacterium | reverse complement strand
AGATCCGCGCCACCGCCTCGCCAACGGACGGCTGCGCGACGGAAGGTTCCGCGACGACTTCAATCCGATCAAGTGGGGTGACGGCGACTTCGTCGAAGGAAATTCCCTCCACTGGACATGGAGCGTAGTACATGACGTCGCCGGTCTTATGGAAGCGATGGGCGGACGCGATGCGTTCGCGGCGGCGCTTGACGACGTGCTTGCACGTCGGCCCGAGATATGCGAAAGCGACCGGCGCGGAATGTACCACGAGATGCGCGAGATGCAGCTGGCGGACATGGGGCAGTACGCCCACGGCAACCAGCCCGCGCAGCACATGCTCTACCTCTACAACTGGTGTGGCGAGCCGTGGAAGGCCCAGTACTGGGTGCGCGAGGTGATGAACCGTCTCTACTCGCCGACGCCCGACGGGTATTGCGGCGACGAGGACAACGGCCAGACATCTGCCTGGTACGTCTGGAGCGCGCTCGGATTCTATCCCGTCTGCCCCGGCTCGGGGCAGTACGTGATCGGATCTCCTGCGCTCGAACGCGCCGAGATACGCATGCCGTCCGGCAAGACGCTTGTCATCGAGGCGAAGGACGCATCGCGCAGCCGCTACGTCGAAGGGGTGGCCTTCAACGGCAGGGCGGTGAACGCGAACTGGCTTTCGGCGGCGGATCTGGCGAAAGGCGGCAGACTCGTGTTCAGGATGTCGTCCAAACCCGTCAAGACGCGCGGCACCACACTCGCGGCGGCGCCTTATTCCATGAGCAAGGATGAAAAGAAATGATCTTTTGCATTCTCCCGGTATTTCTGGCGGCAACAGCTTCGGTTGTGGTTGAGGTTGATGCTTCGTCCGCGCCCGAACAGGCGCAATGGGCGGAGAACGAACTCGAGCCGACTCTCAAGAAGTGGTATCCGCGATTGATTGCGGAATATCCGTCGAAAGACTGGAGTGCGCCGGAAAAGGTGAAAGTCGGATTTGTCGACCCGCCGCAAACTGGAGCGCCGGCTTACACGACAGGCGATAGCATTTCGCTCGACAGGAAATGGTTCTCGGCGAATCGCGACAGCGAGGGTATGGGCTGCGCAATACACGAGCTGATGCATGTAGTGCAGTCCTACCCCGGCGGGGGCCGATCAATACCGTGGTGGCTTACAGAAGGAATCGCCGACTATGTGCGCTGGTACGTGTTCGAGCCGGAGAAGAAGGGTTGCGAAACGGATCTTTCGCGCATGGACGTCCGCTACGATGGCGGCTATAGGCAGACGGCGAACTTTCTCGACTATGTGGAGCGTAAGCATCCCGGCACGGTTCGCTCGCTGAATGCCGTCGGACGTCTCGGACGGTATTCGCCTGGCGTATGGCGGCGCATAACCGGACGAGAACTGTGGTCGCTAGGTGGCGAATGGAAAGGCATCCTCGACGCCGATGCGCCGCGAAAACCTGGAGACGTTGTCGTTTCCGCTGCCGAGGCGTTTGTCACCGCGTATTGGGACTGCACCCGCTCGCAGTTCGTGAAGCATAAGGGCAAGAATGAACTGCTTGACTATTGGCTTTCCGCGCATGCATACGAAATGTTGCTCGACCTGGCCGTACGTTATCCGCGAAATGATTTCCGGGGCATGGCCGAAATGTTCTTCGACGGCTTCAAGGCGGCGCGCGGCGACTGGCGTGCCAACGAGTTCAACGACGATCTTCTCTGGTGGGTGATCGCCGACTGCCACGCCTACCGGGTCCTCAAGACGCCGGCGTTGCTCAAGGATGCGCGGGAGATGATGGATTTCATAATCGGGAAGCAATGCGACGGCGTTCTCGGCGGCGGCGTGTGGTGGAAGTCGAGCGAGCGCGGCGGGAAGCACGCCTGCAGCTGCTATCCTGCGGTCATCGCCGCCTGCGAGCTCTATTCGATAACCGGCGACAGGAAATACTTGGAAGCCGCATCCTCCATCTACGCCTGGAGCAGGGAAAACCTCTTCGACAAGTCCGCGGGCTGCGTCTTCGACGCAAAGCATGCGGACGGCAAAGTCGACAGGACGTGCTACACCTACAACGTCGGCACCGCGATAGGCGCCGCGCTGAGGCTTGGAAAGCTGACAGGCGCAAAGGGATTCCGTGAAGACGCCGCGCTCGCGGCGGACTGGCTCATGGACCGCATGTCGCGCGGCGAAGTCATGCGAGGACGCGGCCAGGGCGACGGCGGGGCGTTCAACGGAATAGCGGCGCGCTATCTCGCCGAGTTCGCGGCTCTGCCGCAGGGCGCAAGGGCGAGGGAATACCTCAAGATCAACGCCCGCACCGCCTTCGCGCACATGCGAAAGGCGGACGGACTTTGCGGACCCGACTGGGACGTTGCGCCGGCCGATGGTTTCGACATAGAGGCGCAGACGGCATGCTCCGCCCTAACACTCTTCCTCTGCGCGCCTGAAGGCACTTTCTCCCGGCGCCCCGCCGGCGTCGTGAGGACGATGACGTACAACATACGCAATTCCCACGACGACAGGGGCAGCGAGAACGACTGGGCAAAGCGCCGCGACGATCTTGTCGCTGTGATCCGTGCGCAGGGCCCGGATGTAATCGGCTTCCAGGAGGTGCTTCCGGACCAGCGCGAATGGCTTATGGAGCAGTTCAAAGACTATGTCTTCGTAGGCGACGGACGCGGCGCAGACCGCAAAAGCGACGAGTCCGCGTCGATAGCATTCCGCAAGAATCGCTTCACGGCCGTCGACAAGGGCACGTTCTGGCTTTCGGAGACGCCGGACACGCCCGGCAAAAAGGGATGGGGCGCGGCGTGTCCGCGCGTATGCTCGTACGCGATCCTGAAGGACAAGTCCACCGGCAAGGCCTTCTGCTTCGCCAACACCCACACCGACCATGTGTCGGAGCTTGCGAGGGAGAAGGGGATGCTCCTGGTCATCGAAAGGATGAAAGTCTTCGGCAAGGGGGCGCCTATCGTGTTCACAGGCGACCACAACTGCCAGGAAACTGAGGCGCCCGCAATAGCGGTGTCGAAGCTGCTGAGGAACGCGATGGCGGTGAGCAAGACGCCTCCGATGGGGCCGTGGCGCTCGTTCACCGGGTGGAAATGGCGCGACTGGGAGCGCCCCGCAGCGAAGGCGCTCTCGCTTCCGCGCGCCGAGCGGAACGCGCCCGGCGGCGATTTTGGCTCGCGCATAGACTACATCTACGTCTCGCCCGGCGTGAAGGTGCGCAGCTGCCGCACGGTCTCAACGCCGCGTCCCGGAAGGAATCTATATCCGTCCGACCATTTCCCTGTCGTGGCAGACGTGGAGTTCTGACCCTGCAGCTCATCCGAGTTACAGTCCTACGGCCAACGGGTATGTAGTTTGTCAAGGGGGTTTTGAAGATTTACGCATACGCTATGGTAGATTTCGTCGTAGCTACGCTTGCGGCAAGGCCATCTGCCCGTGTGGCACAACCCATAATTGAGAGGGGCGGGGCGCCAAGTGCGGACACGTGCCCGAACTGCGAAGCCAATACGGAGTAGCCGTCGCGCACTCCCCGCACGTCTTTGCGACGGGTCGTTTTATGGCTTGTCTTCCAAGTTGCGGCAATCCTCCGCTTTAGTATGGACGCGAGCCGTCCGCTGCGTCGTCAACGAAGAGGATGCAGGTTTCTTCACGCGCGGTGGGGTGCCCAAGCGGTCGGACGGCCCCTCGCACAGCCCTCCGGCATTAGCTTTGATCTCTGCGTATGCGTCATGGGATGCTGATGAGGTCGACGCCTTCGGATAGAACAGGCAGGCTATGCTTGCCGCGAACTTGCGCTTGTCCGCGAACCCCTGCGCTCTGAGTTCGTCCCTCCCGATGGGCGTGCCGAGCAGTTCGAGTTTCCTCGTAAACGACGCCTCCATTTCGCAGTTCGGCGCACATGCCATGCGTAGACGACCATCTTGCGCGCGAGAGCGCCTATGACCTTGTTGTACGGCTTGCCTTTTGCGAGCTTCCGTCGCGCCCAGCGATGCATCGGGGCGTCGCCGCGCCTTGGGGAAATCTGCGCAGCCTCTGTTACGAGCGCCTTCAGGCGCGGAATGCCGCAGCTGGTCATCGCATTGCCGCCTTCGTCCTTTCCGCTGCTGTTCATTCTTGGATTGAGGCCGACGTAGGGTCCGCGAGGGTCTGGTACGCCAAGATAAGCTTGGCTGAACTATCATGATGAAAGGAACATGAATCACAAACAAACCGAGATGTGATTAGGACATACCCGCCGAGCGCAGTGAGGGCCGATTCAATGTGAAACGGAGCCGAGGGTATGCGGGAAAACTGCACGTACGGTTCGATGAGGGGTATCCGCCGAAAAACGGCGAAGCACGTTTTGAGGGTAGCCGAAGGCCGAGCGGGCGTACCCGGCGAGGGGCGCTCTGCTCTACTCTACTAGAATTGATACAGTAGCCGAGTTTTTGGTATAATATCTTCGATATGAAAAACATTACGTTTTTTTTGCCTGTGGCGGTGCTTGTCGCAGGAGCGGCTTCGGCCGCTGAAGTCCTCAGGTGCGACGGCAATGCACAGGCCGAGTTTCGCGAAGCGGGAGTCGTGGTGCAGCCCGCCGGCTATCTGCCGGGCTGGGCTTCTGTGGGATGCAGCGGCGACCGAAGCGGCAGAGGCGGCAATGCCGTCCCGTTCAAGATGGACTGGCGTTCCGCCACGGGTAAAGGCAAGGCCACGTTCGCGCAGCTGCCGGACGGGAAGGTCCTTGCGCAGTGGTTCATGACGGTGGACAAGCCCGTCAAGGTCGAGCAGTTCTTCCT
>ONRL01000253.1 GCA_900320225.1 uncultured Lentisphaerota bacterium | reverse complement strand
CGAGCCGTTCTGGTGGGACATGTTCAACGGCGACTTCGCCGCGCGCAACCGCGCGAACGGTCCCGCGATGCGCGTGGGCGCGAAGCACGGCGGCCCCGCGGGACGCTTCGGCGGCGGTCTTGGCAACTGCCACACGTTCAACCGCCTCCTGCCGCCGGAGAAGTACTTCGACGCGCATCCCGAATACTTCAGCATGGTGAAGGGCAAGCGCCTGAAGGAACGCACGCAGCTCTGCCTCACGAACCCCGACGTGCTGCGCATCGTCACCTCGAACGTGCTCGCGTGCATCCGCAGGGATCCGACGGCAGACTACTACGGCGTGAGCCAGAACGACTGGTACAACTACTGCGAGTGCCCCGCGTGCGCGGCCGTGGATGCCGAGGAGGAGTCGCATGCCGGCACGATGGTGCGGTTCGTGAACGCGATCGCGGAGGCGGTGGAGAAGGAGTTCCCGGACAAGATCATCGAGACGCTCGCCTACCAGTACACGCGCAAGCCGCGTGATGCCCTGCCTCTGCACGATCGAGTGCGACTTCTCGCGTCCGCTTCCCGACTCGCGCTACCACCAGAACGTGAAGTTCGTGGAGGAGATCAAGGCGTGGCACGCGCAGGCCTCGCGCCTGTACGTGTGGGACTACGTGACGGACTTCCACTGCTATCCCTATCCGTTCCCCGACGCATACGCGCTGCAGGGCAACGTGCAGTTCTTCCGCGACAACGGCGTCTACGCCCTCTTCGAGCAGGGCGACCGCCAGGGCTGCAACGCGGGCTTCGCCGAGCTGAAGGCGTGGCTGCTCGCGAAGTGGATGTGGAACCCGGACCGTCCGATGAAGCCGCTCCTCGACGATTTCTTCGCCGGCTTCTACGGCGCTGGCGCGCCGTTCGTGCGCGAGTACTTCGAGGAGCTGCACCGCCTGCAGATCGCCTACACGTCCGCCGACACGAACCGCTGGCTCAACTGCCACCAGGACATCCCCAGTCCCGACATCCCCGCCGAGTTCTGGGACCGCGCGGATGCGCTCCTTGAGAAGGCCGCCGCCGCAGTGAAGGGCGACAAGACGCTTGAGTTCAACGTACGCACGGCCCGCTTCGGCGTTGACTACGTGCGCCTCGAGCACTTCCGCAAGCAACGCGGCTCGGTGGTGGATTTCACGGGAGGGTCGCGCTCCTGCGCGACCGCAACCCCGGGAGGGTCGCGCTCCTGCGCGACCGCAACCCCGGGAGGGTCGCGCTCCTGCGCGTCCGCAAACAAGGGAGGGACGCGCTCCTGCGCGTCCGGTCGCGCGGGAGCGCGACCCTCCCCTCAGGCCGAAATCCCGCAACTCGCCCATCGCGCGCTTGCGTTCGTGGACGAGGTGAAACACATGCGTCTCTGTTCCAGCCTGCCGCGCCAGGAGAAGATCCTGAGCGCGTGGCGGCGCCTTGCGGACGGCACGTTCGCGGCGCGTACGGACGGTGTGGCGGAGGACGAGTTCCTGCACCTGCTTCGTCTGGGTGACGGCAACGAACGCGTGGCCGATCCGCTTGCGGAGGACGGCCATGCCGCGAAGCTCACCAACCCCCAGCCGCGCTGGTCTGTCAACTTCCCGATGTCCGACGCCGCGTTCGCGCCCGGCCGGCGCTACGCCGTGCAGATGCGCTTGCGTGCGGACCTTACGCCCGGCCGCAAGGGACCGGCCGTCACGGCCGGCATCTACGACCCCAAGACGAAGAAGTACGCCTGTACCTGCGCCTATCCTGCCGAGAAGCTCTCGGGCGACTACGCCTGGTACACCATCGGCACCTTCGATCCTTCCACGCTTTCCGAGAGCGCCTATCTCTATGTGGGCGATGGTTATCTCGACAAGAAGGGCCGGCGCTTCGTGCCCGCGCTCTACCTTGACAAGATCCGTTTCGTTGAAAACTCTAACCGTGTAGAACATGTAGAACGAGCAGAAGGTAAAAGTGGAAAGGAAAAGAAATGAGCGCAAAGGTAATCGGGATCATCCTAGCGGTATCCGCCGCGCTTGCCCTGTCGGGGGCGGATGTGCAGACGATCAAGGGATCTTCGGCGGGCGGCCTTTCCATGATGAATGTCGCCACTTGGGGTATTGATGCGTTCTCGGCGGAGGATGACTACTTCATCGTCCATGACGGCGTGTCCGTGGTGAGCGGCGACCGCGACGCCTCGGGTACGATCACGTTCCCTGGCAATTCGCTCCACGTGCGGCGGTCCTTCCTGCCGGGCATCGATGCGAACTACACGCTCGCGTTTCCGCGCGCGGGGTTGTTCCTTGACGCCGCTGGAACATTTCGTTCCTGGGTGACCGGCTCGAGCCGCACGGTGACCGTCACGGGAACGAGCATCACGGTGACGAGTCCGGCAAGCGATTCCGCGAAGCTCCTGGCCACCAGCCTTCCGGCGCAACGCACGACATACGACTTTCGCGCGCCGCTTGTGGGTGCGAGCGGCACACAGCTGTTGATGCAGCAATACTCCAACGCCAGTTACCCCGGCAAATCGACGCTCCGCCTCTTGAACGACTGTTCGGCATTCTACGGGACAATCCAGCTGAACGGCAACGACAGCGAACTCGTCGTCGGCACGGAGACCTTCGCTGGAACTGTGTGGCTGAAAGCCCCCTGCAAGCTCGCGGGGCTCGACGGCGTGAATGCGTCGGTGACGCGCGTGACGAGTTCGACCGCGAATGTGTCGATCGACATTCCGGCGTCGCAAACCTTTACCATCGGCGATCTCGAACTGGCGGGCGGCACGATCTCGTTTGCGGCGTCGGGCGGCGGCACGAACAGCTCGGCCGCCGTTCTGGCGGTGACGAACAGGCTTGCGATTTCGTCGCCCGTGACGATCCGTTATCCGGCCGCGGCGGCGGCGTTCCGCGCGGCGCCGCTCGACGATCTTGCGGCGGCCGTGACCGTCCTGACGCTTCCGGTCGGGCAGGGGACGCTGTCCGTGAATGATTTCGCGCTGGAGGTCGAGTCGCAGCCGGCGGTGTGCGGCGCGTTGCCACACGATCCGTACCTCGCGGTGCGGACGGTCGATGGCGTCCAGCGCCTGGTGGTGGCCTACGACCAGCCGGTCGTCGTTCAGCTCGTCGCCGACTATTCAAACGCGGGCGGTTCGTCCTTCAAGGAAGCGAACAAGGGACGGTGGTCGGATGGCGAATTGCCCGGACCGGGCAAGCACTACTTCGTCCCGGCCGGCATTCAGCTGATGACGTTAAACGGCGTGCAGTTCACGGGCGAATCGCTGACCGTGGCGGGGACATTGGCAATCTGTTCGACGCCCTTCGAGGGCGCGTCCTTTGTCTTTCTCGGCGGGGCGAACATTTACGAATACGTAGCCAATCCGGTCGTGAACGGTCCTGTCACGGTGCTTGGTTCGGATGCTGTTAAAGTGCGACCTACGCAGGGCCATACGCTCACGTTTGCCCAAGAGGTTTCAGGAAATGCGCCTTTCCGTCTGCTCTATTACGAGGAGGGTGGTGTTGGCAGGAATACGGGGGTGAGGTTCTCGCAGGCCAATTCGTCGTATCTTGGCAAAATTGAATTTGGCTTGGCAAACAACTCGCAAAGCAGTGACTACCAGAACGGGAACACGTGTCTGCGTCTGAAGGTGTCTGATCCGCTGGAGCTGGGTGGGCCACTTCCGTCCTTCGCGTATGATGCCCTCACGTTCAAGAGCCGTCTGGGGGTGGAAGCGCTGGATTCACTTACGTTCAGCGACCAGACGCGTGGAGTCTACGTCTACGGGACGGGGCGCGTGGACGTGCCGGCGGAGAAGCAGCTGGGTTTCGCCCAGCCGTTCACCTGGCGCGGAACCTTGCAGAAATACGGCGCGGGCACGTTCGCGATCGGCGGCCCCTCGGCGCCGCGGTTCTTCCATCAGGGCGCGATTCACGACACGCCTACAACCGCGACCGTGGCCAATCGAATGTCTGTGATGGAAGGCGGCCTGAAGGCGCTCACCACGAACGCACTGGACGGCTGCGAGCTGGAGATCAGGTCGGGAGCGTCGATTGTATTGGATGCCGATCCGGCGGACGCTGACGTGCGGACGTACGGATTCGTCAACGCGAAGTGGAATGCGCCGTTCCTGTTGTCCGACGGGATGACGACCGTGCCGGTGACGTTCGACTTCGGCGGCGAGGAGCCGTCGTTCGCGCAGCGCACGCTCGGCATCTGCACGGTGAAGTCGGACGCGACGGGCGTCTCGAAGAGTCTGTTCGCGCCAGTGAGACCGAGGCATTACGATGTGAAGGTACTTTCAGAAGCGAACCCCGCGACGGGCCTGACCACCTATTCCGTTCAGCTCGTACGCGAGGGGTTCATGGTCATCTTCCGGTAAATGAGAAGGGCAAGCGATGGATCTCAAAAATGCGAAAGATATTTTGAGCGTCGCGGGCGTTGTCCTCGCGGGCGTTGCCGCGTTCGGGAACGTTCAGGGTGCGGGCGTGCCGGATCCGCTTGACCAGCCGCGCGCCGAGTTCGCGAAGTACTATCGGCAGATCGTCGGCAAGGAGATGCCCAAGGGGTTGGTGCGGTTTGTGATCGATCCGAAGGTGTCGGAAAGCGGGAGGGATGCGTATCTTATAAGATCGGGGGGGCGGGTGTCCCCATCCGGGACCGCCAAGACAGCAAGCGTACAACAGCAAGTTGTCACTATCACGGGCGCGAATGTGCGGAGCGTGTATTATGGCCTGTATGACCTGCTGGAGCGGCGCGGCGGGTGCCGCTGGTTCTGGGACGGCGACGTGGTGCCGAAGAAGGGCGCGCTCGACCTCGCTGGTCTCGACGTGAAGGAA
>ONRL01000271.1 GCA_900320225.1 uncultured Lentisphaerota bacterium | reverse complement strand
GTCAACATCACGGGCGGCGAGTTCTGGATCGGCGCGCACGACTTCCTGAACGAGGACGGCACGCCGATGACCGGCGAGCTGGAGATCCGCGGCGGCAAGACCACCACGACGGACTTCATCGTCGTGGGGCGCAGCCACGCCTCCTACGAGATCAACACGGTGCCGCTCCGTCCGACGCTCACGATCCGCGGCGGCGACGTGACGGCGCAGCAGTTCATCCTGGGCTGGGACGGCAACGCGAAGATGAACCTCGTCGCCACGCTGAACGTGCATGACGGCGCGGTCTTCCGCTCCAACGGGCGCTTCGCCCTGGGCAACCACGGCAACGGCGGCCATGCCGACACGCTGGAGGCGGTCGTCAACCAGTACGGCGGCGAGATCCACGTGTCGGGCGTCGAGAACCTGAACTTCGGCTACGTCGGCGGCGGCGCGCCCTCGGCGCGCGCGACGTACAACATGTACGGCGGCCTGACCGCTGTGGACGGCACGAGCAGGAAAGTGGTGCTGGGCCGCTACGGCGCGCGTTCCCGCCTGAACCTGCACGGCGGCGTGCTGCAGGCCGACGTCATCTCCACGGGGAATTTCCAGACGGGCTCGACGGCGGAGATCTTCTGGAACGGCGGCTGCTTCCGTCCGAGCGCGGGCAACCAGACGATCAAAGACCTCACGCTCAACATGGTTTCCACGAACGGCGCGAACATCGACCTCTCGCTCCTTGCGGCAGGCCAGAAGCTCACGTGGAACGTGCCGTTCACGCACGATCCCGCGCTGGCGGGCGAGGACGGCGGTCTCACGAAGACGGGCGCCGGCACGTTGGTGCTGGCGAAGGCCAACACGCTCACCGGTCTCGTGAAGGTCGAGGCGGGCGAGGTGCTCGCGCAGGTGGACGGCGCGGTGGCGCCCGGCGTGGAGCTGGGCGCGGACGCCGTGCTGAACGGCAACGCGCTCTCCCAGACGCTTGCGCGTATCAAGGGCACGGGCGCGTGCTCCAACGGCACGTTCCGCGTGACGGGAAGCGTCGCGCCGGGCGCGGACGGACACGCGGCGGGCGCGCGCGTGACCGTCACGAACCTGACGCTCGCCGCCGGCGCGTCGATCGTCTGCACGGCGAACGACACCGGCAGCGCCTGCGACCTCGTGAAGGTGACGGGCGACCTCGTGACGCAGGGACCGGTGACGGTGGACCTGGGACGCGACGCCTCGAATCCGCTTGCGAAAACCTTTGCGGCGAAGGTCGCCGAGATCGACGGAACGGTCACGCTCGGCGGCGCGCTAATCGGCGCGGGCTGCGGCATTCCCGGCAGCGTGGTTGTTGTCCACCGCGAGGGCCACGAGATCTGGGCACGGGTCATCTCAGCCGGCACCATGCTGATCATCAGGTAAGGAAAACAGCTGGAACAACGAGAGAAAAAGGAACGCAGAATTTGAGTGGAAGAATCGGCTTGATCGCGTTGGCGGCGGCAGCGTCGCTTGGTGGGGGCGTGTCGTTCGCGGCGGCGGACGGCGCCGAGGCGCCGCAGCTGAGCCTGCGGAACTGGCGCGCGCCCCTGCAGGCGGCCCGCGAGGCCGTGCCCGGTTTCGTGTGGCTGGAGGCCGAGGGCTTCCGTGACTACGGCAAATGGCATCTCGACACGCAGTTCGTCCACAAGATGGGCTCCGCCTACCTCCTCGCGGCGGCCGTGGGCACGCCGGTGAAGGACGCGTCGACGTCGTTCGACGTTCCGCGCGCGGGCACGTGGCACGCATGGGCGCGCACGAAGGACTGGGTGCCCGCGCATTCGCCCGGCACGTTCGCGCTCGCGGTGAACGGACGCGAGTCGCCCGTCCTCGGTGCGTCCGGCAAACCCGGTTGGCGCTGGGAGCGTGCGGGCGCGTACGACCTCGCGGTCGGCCCCTGCGAGGTGCGGCTCGTGGACAAGTCCGGCTGGTTCGGCCGCTGCGACGCGGTGCTGTTCACGACGGACGCGGCGTACGTGCCGCCCGAGGCGGAGGAGCCCCTCGCGCGCGAGCGGCGCCGGCTGCTCGGCCAGCCCGAGACGGTGTCCGACGCCGGCGACTTCGACGTGGTCGTGGTAGGCGCGGGCACCACGGGCATGGGCGCGGCGATCGCGTCCGCGCGCACCGGCGCGCGCACCGCGCTCGTCCAAGACCGTCCCGTGCTCGGCGGCAACGCGAGCATGGAGCTCGGCGTGGGCATCCACGGCGCCTCGCACGCGCACCCGAACGCCCGCGAGAGCGGCCTCATCGAGGAGGCGAAGCTCATCCGCGCGGGGCGCAAGTGCCGCAACATGTCCGAGGCCTACCTCCTCCAGGCCCAGGGCGAGACCAACCTCACGCTGTTCCTGAACGAGCGCATGACGAGGGTGGAGCTTTCCGGGCGCGGGCACATCTCGGCCGTCCTCGCGCAGAACACGCTCACCGGCGGCTGGACGCGCTGGCGCGCCGCGCAGTTCGTGGACTGCACGGGAGACGGCTGGCTCGGCTACTACGCGGGCGTGCCGTACCGCATGGGGCGCGAGGGACAGTCCGCCTTCGGCGAGGAGGAGGCGCCCGAGCAGCCCGACGCCACCACGATGAGCGGCGTGATCCTCGGCAACGGCACCTGGTGCTTCGCGCGGCGCGAGACGGACCACGAGGTTCCGTACGAGACGCCCGTCTGGGCGCGCGTGCTGCCCGACGGCTGGACGCGCCGCCTCAAGCCCATCGCGCGCGGGCGCGGCGGCTTCACGGCCGCGTGGTGGATCGAGCACGCGGGCGACATCGACGATTTCGCCGACCCCGAACGCGCGCGCGACGAGCTCGTGAAGATCTCCCTCGCCTACTGGGGCTGGGGCAAGAACACGTGGGAGCACCGCCACCTCCTGAAGAACCACGAGCTCACGTGGGTGCCGTTCCTCGACGCGCGCCGCGAGACGCTACGCCTCGAAGGCGCCTACATCCTCACCGGCAACGACCAGAAGGCGGCGCGCGTGTTCCCCGACCGCATCTCCTACGGCGGCTGGCCGATGGACACGCACGACCCGCTCGGCATGATGAACCCGAACGGCAACGGCTACTGGAAGCACCACCCGCCGCTCCCGATCTACACGATCCCCTACCGCATCCTCTACAACCCGGACTTCGACAACCTCCTCTTCGCCGGACGCTGCGCCAGCGTTTCCCACATGGCGCTCGGCTCCGTGCGCGTGGAGGCGACGCTCGCCACGCTCGGACAGGTCTGCGGCACGGCGGCGGCGATCTGCGCGCGCGAGGGACTGTCCCCGAAGGCGCTTGGCGACACGCGGATGCCCGCCTTCCAGCAACGCCTCCTAAAGGATGACCTCTACATCCCCGAGCTCGCCAACGCCGACCCCGCCGACCTCGCGCGCCGCGCAACCGTCACGGCCTCCTCCGCGCAGGGCCGCCTCACCTTCGTCGGCTCCTCGACCGTGCGCTGGCACGGCGTGGGGCACAAGAACAAGCAGGTGCCCGGCCGGAAGGATCTCCTCTACGCCGAAGGCGCCGCGCCGCGCGCGGTCATCGACGGCGTCGCGCGCATCGTGGGCGACGCCGCCCACGCCTGGGTCTCGGACGCCGACCTGATGCCCACCCAGCCCGATCCGTCCCTGCCGAAGTGCCTCGTGAAGGACTACGACGTGGAGGTCCTCGCGGACGGGACGTGGACGAAGGTCGCGTCCGAAAACGGGAACTTCCTCCGCCACCGCGTGCACGCCTTCCCGCCGCGCGCGATCACGGCGCTGCGCCTCGTCTGCCGCGCCACCTGGGGCGATCCGTCCGCCCGCGTCTTTGAAGTCCGAGTCTACTAACCCAAAGGAACCCACGCCATGCACCTGAAGCCATTCGCCGCCCTTGCCGCCGCCGCGTCCGCCCTCGCCGCCGGCGCCGCCGAGTTCGTAGTCACGAACCTCACCGGTTCGCTCAACGACCCCGCCACTTACGAAAACGCGGCCGTGCCCGGCGCGGACGACGTGATCGTGTGGACCCAGCCCGCCACCAACACGCTGGACGCGCCACTTGCGGTGAAGGGCCTGCGCACGGCGACGGACAGCGTGTACAAGAGCGTGGACGTCTCCGGCGAGACGCTGTCCATCGGCGCGGACGGCGTGACGCTGAACAAGGGCGTGATCTCGCTCGACTGTCCCGTGGTCGTGACGGCGGACCAGACCTGGAACATCGTGTACGGCGGCAACAACATGTACATTCACGGTACCGTGACCGGGCCGGACTGCTCCGTCACCGCGACCGGCAACGGTAACCTCCTCTTGTACGACGCGATCGACGTGGCCGAACTCGCCTTCTCCAATCTCGACTCCTATCTCCGCGCGAGTTTCTCCATTTCCCCGACCACGCGCGTCACGATCGCGCCGCAGAAGTTCGTTCACGAGGACACCACGACTGACAGTCGGCTCACGGACGTGCTGTCGGCTTCTGCGCTGACGAACGTGAACGGCATATTGGAGTTCGGCCGCCATACGTACAACCCGCAGGCCGCCGGCGTGACCCTCGCGCTGCAGGCGGGCGAGCGCATCGCGAACACGGTCGAGTCGTCCTCCGACCGCGCCACGGCGCGTCTCGACTTCGGCGGTCACGTGCTCGAGAACGATGGCGGCGAGATCGACATGCGCTGGTGCTACGCCTATACGGGGGCCTACCGGCAGCGTGCCGGGAACGCGTCGTTCTTCTACGATTTCGTCGTCGGCATCCGGCCCGATGACGCCGCCGTCGTCAACAACCGTCCGTTCGAGTTCCTCATCGAGGGTGGCACGCTCTCCGCGCGGCGCATGGAAATCGGCTGCGCGGCCGGCTGGTCGCGGCCCACGCGCGCCGTGTTCGCCGGCGGCACGACCCTGCTCAACTCCGCCACGGCATACGCGGGCATTGCGCTCGCCCTCGCGAACGGCCCCGCCGTCGGCACGACCAGGGTCTACGGCGACCCCGACGCCCGCCTGGAGGTGACAGGGGACGCCGATGTGCGTGCGCGCGGCATCTGGCTGGGAACCTATCCCGACACCGGGGCTGCGACCTCCTATTCAAGCGTCACGAACGGGTACGCCGAGATCCTGCTGACGGGCGGATCGCTCTACGTTGGGACCGCTGGCATCCGTCCCGCTCCCGCGCGCTGGGCGGAGACGGCCGACGGCACGAACACGTGGACGACGCTCCGCATGGCGGGCGGCACGCTCGGCACGCTTGGCGCGCAGCTGGCAGTCCGCGTGCCGGTTACGCTGGACGGCACCGACAACACGTTCAAGTGCGCGGGTCCGAACGGCGAATCCGCGGGCATCCACCTGTACGGCCCGCTGCTGGGCGGCGGCGGCTTCGTCAAGACCGGTCCGGACGCGATGCGCGTCTACGGCGAACATCTCGCGACGGGCAAGGTGACGGTCGCCAACGGCACCTTGATGTACTACAACGCGGCTACCGAGGCCGAGGTCGTGCGCGCGGAGGTGGAGGTGCCGGCCGCCACGTTCGGCTGGACGGCCGATTCGCTCGCGGGCGACGCGGGGACGGCGGTGACGAGCTGGGCGCCGACGAACGTCGCGTCCGTCGGCGGCAACACCTTCAACACCAGCAGCCTATCGTCCCTCGGCATCACGGCGCCGAAGATCTCTGCCGAGACGATTAACGGACATCGCACGCTCGCCTTCGACGCGGCGTCGTGCACCGGCATCGGCATGGGTGGCGTGAATGCCAAGTCTCTGCTCGGTTCGCCCACGAGCATGACGTGGATGTTCGTGTTCCGCACGCCCACCAACGCGCCCGTGTTCAACAACGACGGCAACGGGTTCGCCAACAAGCTTTCGGCCCTCTTCTCCCGCACGTACTCCTCGCAGAAGATCGCCGCCCTGTTGCGCACAGACGGCTGCGTGGGCCTCGGCATCCGGAATGCAAAGGACGGCGTCGTGCCGTTCGAGACGGTCTGGGCCCCGCCGCGCGACACGCGCTTCAACGACGCGCACGTCTTCTTCTTTACCTGGGACGGCGCCGACGACTCCTTCACGGTGACGATGGACGGCTACACGCAGAGCAGCACGCTGGCGGAAGGCTTCCAGTCGCTGGCGGACGCCGCAGTCACGATCGGCATGTTCGACCATTGCATGCGCGACAACAAGGCCACCCGGCATGACAACCACTTCACGGGCGAGATCGCGGAAATCCGCTACTACAAAAACGAGGCCCTCACCGTCGAACAGCGCGCGCAGATCGGACGCGAGCTCGCCGAACGCTACGGCGCGCCGACCTACGGCTATCTGACGGCCGAGGAGAAGACGAACGCCGTCGGGCGGCTCGGCGCGCGCGAATACGAGATCCAGAAGACGGCCACCGCCACCGGCGGACTCAAGGGCGACTACGAACTCTACCTGGGCAACGTCAACTCCGGCCTCACCCTGCGCAAGGGCGCGATCCTCGACATGGCGCACCCCGGCGACGGCCTCACGTTCAACAACTCCACGACCTATCCGCCCAACACGCACGGCCTCACGCTCGACGGCGGCGCGATCGTGCGTTTCGCCTACCATGCGGACGGCGTGACCTCCGCACCGACCCTGCCGACGAAGCTGACGCTGCGCGGCACGAACGTGATCCAGGTGGTGTCCACGGACGACAAGCCCGCCCCGCGCGGCGTGGTGTTCGAGGCGCGCGAGTCGATCACGGTCGAAGAGGGCGCAACCTTCACGTTGGAGGGCGTGGGCAACGCCACGCGCGTGGTGGTGGACCCGACCGCGAAGACGGTCCGCCTCGAGACGTCCGTCGGCACCACGATCATCTTCCGATAAGCACGCCCTGGAGACGGGCCGGGATCACGAGCGTATCCCGCCAGAAGCTCGCGGCGTCAACGGGACACGGCAGCGCGAACGATTTCACGAGGCGCGGATTCGCGGCATCGCTGAAATCCCAGACCGAGGCCGTGCGGTCGCCGCCAGACACCGCCACGAGCGTCCCGCCGTTCCAACGCGGGAGCCCCACGATCCGCTTCTTGCCGGGGAACGGGCGTAACTGCGGCACGTCCTGTCCGCCCGGCTCCACGATCGCCCATCCGCCGCCATCGGCCAGAAACGCCTTCTCTCCGAACGCGCACATCCCGCCCATCTTCGACTGATACCTCTCCATCTTCCTCACGGGAGGGTCGCGCTCCTGCGCGACCGAAAGGGGAGGGTCGCGCTCCTGCGCGACCAATTCCAACCAACTGAAATACTTCAACGCGGAATTTCCCGCCACCCACCGTCCACCGATGAGATCCGGCGACAGGAACTTGTTGTAGCGCGACTGGTTGACCAAGTTGGCGAGCGGCTTGGGCTTCGTCAAATCCGAAATGTCGTAGACCGTCGTGTTGAACGCCGCCCAGCGCGTACCGTCGCCGTAGGCATACACGTCGCGCGCCGTCGCGCTCGGCACGCGCGCAATCTCTTTCAGCTCGCCCGCCCGCCCCATCTCGAACACGATCCATCCCTCGCGTCCCGCCGCCACGAACAGACGGTTGCCCGCAATCGCCGCGTCCATGCACTCCGCCAACGGGATGCGCCGCTTTTCCGTGATTCCGTTTTCCGAGAGTCCCAGCACGAACAGCCCCGCCGTTCCAGCCGCGGCGTAGCACACGTCCCCCGTCACCGCGAGGCCGGTCACGTTCGCCGCGAGCGACGTGTCGGACGGTAGCCAGCGGAGGAAACCTTTCGGCGCTTTCGGGCGCGGCGTCCGCACGTTTGCGTTCATCGGCGGTTTTCCACGGCCCACGTGCCGCTCCCCGCCACCGTCACGTACACCACGCCATCGCCCACCGCAAGGGACATCACCTGATGCCGGTTTCCCGGCACCCAGCGGTCCACCACCGTTGGCGATGCCTTGTCCGACACGTCCACCGCATACAGGCCGCCGGCCGTTGCCGTGCAGAACGCCATGTCTCCCGCCACGCGCACGAGCCACATGTCGTATGTGCAGGGCTTGCAGTATTCGAAATCGACGCGCGACACTTTCTTCGGCGCGCGTGGGTTCGCCACGTCGTAGATTTCAAGACCCATCTGCCCGGGATGCGCCGTCGCACCCGGCTTCTTGTCTTTGACGCTGAAACCCGTTAGAGCCAATTGCCGTCCACCCACACGCCGTCGCCGTTCGACGCGAGCGGACAGCACGCGAGGCGCGTCGGCGAGGCCATGTCCCGCGCGTCCCAGATCGTCACACACTTTCCGCCCCACTCGCCGGAGAAGAGCAGGCCGTCGCGGTACGCCACCGACTGCGACTCCACCGGCTCCTTCTTCACGCACCGGATCAGCTGCGGGTTCTGCGGACGCGACACGTCGATGAACTCCAGCCCGCTCTTCGACCCGCCCACGAAGCACACGTCCCCCGCCACGTCGATGCCCGTGCAGTTGGCCGTGGACGGGTAGTGTCCCGCGACAAACGGCTTCGCCGGATTGCGGCAGTCGACGACCCAGATGCCGTTCGCCCGCGCCGTGACGTACGCCATGCCGCCCTGCAGCGCGACCTGCCGCGCGGAGGCGAGTCCGCCTGTCTCGCCCAAGAGCCTGGGACGAAGCGGGTCGGAGAGGTCGTACACGCCGAGACTCTCCTTTCCGCCCACGTACAGCAGATTGCCCTCGATGTTCACGCAGCGTCCATCCGCGCCGCCCGTCACTCTCACAGCCTTCCCGAAGATGCTTCCCGTGCGGAACGGCACGTCGCCGTCCCCCCACGCGCAGACACCCATCATCGAGGCCACCAGAATGGATACTGCCAGTCGCTTCACATCAACTACCATCTTGGGCGCCGACAGCATTGCCAGCGTGGCTCCCGCAAAACAGTAGCATCTCTTCATCTCGTTCGTTCCTTTTGCATGACGTGGCACAAGCCATGGGCGTATCGGGCGCTTGGCGCGCGCCGCTTTCGCACACGCGCACTCCTGCCCAATGTTTCAGTGCCGACAGTCTACCAAACCCGCCGTTTACTGTCAATGATGCCGATCACTCAACGGCGGTCTTCGCACCACCATTTACTTTCAGCACACGTGCGGAAACTATGCTATACTATTGCCGCACTGCAAAATCACTTAACAATTTAAACGGATTAGCAGATGAGAAAAGTGAGTATAGCGAGAGATTCATACGTCGAGACGTTGCTTGCTCGGCGCATGAACGGCTTTGTGAAGGTCATCACCGGCATCAGGCGATGCGGCAAGTCGTATCTGCTTGACACGCTTTTCCGCGAACGGCTTCTTGCAGAAGGGGTCGCGGAGGACCATGTCATATCAGTTGACCTTGACGACAAGAAGTTCATCGCACTCAGAGATCCCCTCAAGCTCGACGAATACGTGCGCGGACGCATCCGCAAGGGAAGGAAGCCGTATTACGTGTTCATCGACGAGATTCAGCGTTCTGTCAAGGTGCCGGCGCCCGGGATAGATATTTCGGCTCTCGCGCCCGAAGACCGCGAAGACGCGCTCGTCACGTTCTACGACGTCCTGAACGGATGGAGGAAAATCGACAACGCGGACGTCTATGTGACCGGCTCGAATTCGAAGACGCTCTCAAGCGACATCGCCACGAACTTCCGTGACCGGGGGCAGCAGCTCCGCGTCTGGCCGCTGTCGTTTGCGGAATGGCTGCCGGCGTCAGGCCTTTCCGACAAGATGGAGGCCTTTCACCGCTATCTGACGTGGGGCGGCATGCCGGTCGCCGCGCTGACGGACGACGCCGACGAACGCGCCGCCTACCTCAAGGGGTTGTTCGACGAGGTTTACCTCAAGGACATACGGGAGCGGCACGGCGTGAAGGACGACATCGTGCTGTCGAACCTGATTGACGTGCTTTCGTCGGACATCGGAAGCCTGACAAACCCGCACAGGATCGGCGACACGATGAACACGCTCTGGAAAATGCATCCGAGCGACCATACGCTCAAAGGCTACATAGAGTATCTTGAGGATGCGTTTCTCTTCGGCCATGCGCGGAGATTCGAGGTCAAGGGACGCCGCTACCTCGATTCGCCCATGAAGTACTATGCGACAGACCTTGGGCTCCGCAATGCGCGGCTCAACTTTCGCGACACCGACCTCAGCCATCCCATGGAAAATGCGATCTACAATGAACTCCTGCGCAGAGGATGCAACGTCGACGTCGGGGTTGTGCCGGTTTCCTCGCGCGACGGCAATGGCCGGCAGTCGATCCGCCAGCATGAGATCGACTTCGTGGTCAACCGCGGCAATGACAAGATCTACATACAGTCGACATTGCGGATAGACGATGCGGCGAAGGATCGGCAGGAGACGCTTTCGTTGCGCAAGACCGGCGACTTCTTCAAGAAGATCGTCATCACGGACGGCTACGGCGAGGCGCGTTCGGACGCAGACGGCATCATTCGCGTCGGCGTGATACCGTTCATGCTGGACGAAACGATCCTCAAGAGACTCTAATCGGCGGCTCCCCATGAGGAGAGCCCACGATACCCTCCAAGGCAACGAGGCGATACCATCCGCGCCGTTTTTTGGTATACTAGTGCGCGTGTTGCAGATGAAGGACATCCGGCCGCGGCTGTGCGCGGCGTTCGCCGCGCTCGCCGCCGCCGTCGGGGCGGGGACGAACGGCGTGGAGCTTGCGGACGCCGACCTCCACCTCCGCTACGTGCCGGAGGCGCGCACGGCGTACATCTCGCGCGGGCGCGTGTGCGAGGACCGGCCCGTGATGACGCAGCTCGTGCGCGTGGACGGCGCCCTCGGCCCCTACGGGCGCGCCGGCCTGTGGCACTGGGACGTCTCGGCGCTCGGCAACCGGCGCGAGAACCTCTTCCGCCGGTCGTTCCACGAGGTGGACTGGGGCTTCTTCTACCGCTATGACTGGGAGATCCACAAGGACTGGACGCTCACGTCGGACGTGATGAAGGACTGGCTCACGTTTCCGGGCGCGCGCGGACGCCTGCGCGGGCGCGGCGACGCCACGATCCACGAATATCGTCTGTATGAGGCGTTGAAGAACCCCTACGTGACGCCGTGGTGCCTCATCCGCCGCAGCACGCACCCGAACGACTGGACCTACTACCGGGTCGGCGCGCAACACGCCTTCCCGCTGGCGGACCGTCTCACGCTCACGCCGATCGTCTACATGGAGCTCGGCGACGAACGGCATTTCAACCGCCGGTACGGGCCGAACGTCCGCGGCCGCAGCTACCACAGCGGGCCGCAGGCGCTCGTGGCGCAGCTGCAGCTCGCGTGGAAGGTGACTGACTGGTTCAGCGTCACGACCTCCCTCTCGCAGTTCGGCCTGGTTTCCGAGGACGCGCGCGCGAGTATCATGGAGAACGGCTCGCGCGGCCAGCGCCGCCGCGACCTCACGGTCTTCAGCCTCGGCGCCGTCGTGAAGTTCTGACGTGGGATGACTTCCCGCATGCGGATCGTCACCGTCGCGATTTCGCAGGTGCTTCAGGAAAAGCGCGTGTTCTCCCCGAACGCCTACATGGCCGAGGAGGAGGACGTGGAACCTGTGACGTGCGCGTTCGCGCGCGCCGACATGCCGAAACGGCGCGACGTGCGCTTTGTGGTGCGCCCGATCGACTGCTGGGGCAACAAGGGCGCCGCCATCGCCTCGCCGTGGCGGAGATTCTCCACTTGACCGCATCCGGCCAGTGCGCAGGGCGTGTTTTGCCGCCCGCAAAACTAAACGCAAGTCTGAAAGGATAAACGCAAGTTGCAGAAGTGATTGCAAGTCCTTGAAATACTGTATGCAAGTTTTTGTGTC
>ONRL01000256.1 GCA_900320225.1 uncultured Lentisphaerota bacterium | reverse complement strand
AACTTACTTGATTTCCTTCACCACGCCGTCCGCGTACTCGAAGTACGTGAGGCGGCAGCCGGAGATGATCTTCTTCTTCGGCTTCGCCGGATTCGGCGCCGTGAGCGTCTGCACGCGCGCGTAGAGCGGACGTTCCCCGCGCATGCGGCGCGGCAGCAGGTCGAAGCCGTTCGACGCCTCGAAGCCGCGCACGAGCTTCACGGGCTTCATGTCGCGGTCGAACGCCACGAACGCGGGCGCGCCCTTCTCGCCGCGGTAGAACGACACGAGCACGTTCTTCCCGTCGTGGCCGATGTCCTGCGCGCCGTAGTGCGTCATGTAGCCGAAGTCGACGATCTGGCGCGGCCCGAGCGGCTGGAGCGTCTTGGGGTCGTAGCGGCGGAAGAAGTTCTCGCGGTGGGACTCCTTCGACGGCACGTGGTTCGAGCCCATGCCGAGGTAGAGCACACCGTCCAGGATCGTGATGCCGTCGGTGGATTTGTCGAGCTTCGCCTCGCGCACGAGGTTGAGGTCGGCGTCGAACACCTGGATGATCCCCTTGCCCTTGTCCGGGCCCTGGTAGACGGAGACCGACGTGTAGACGTGTCCTTCCCAGAAGCAAATGTCGCCCGTGTGGCACACGACCGGCACCTTCTTCAGGAGCTTGCCCGACCAGTCGCACTTGTAGAGCGTCTTCATCTGCGTGAAGTAGAAGGCGTCGTCGCTTGCGCAGAAGCCCTGCACGTGGCCCCCGGCGGGATCGAGCACGCCCTTTCCAACTTCGACCGGCGCCAGCGCCGGAACCTCCGCGCCCAGGCAGCCGAACGCGGCCGCGCAGAGCGCGCCTAGAATGATTGCTGTTTTTCTCATGCGCACAAGTATACCACATTTCCCCACGGGGCGGAATTGTGGTATACTTGACGGCATGAAAAAACTCGCTTTCGCAATTCTGCTGGTGGCCACAGTCTGCGCGGCCGAGGAGAAGCCGCTGCCCGTCTGGCGGATGCCCCAGGCCTGGCCGCGCCACGTACAGCTGCGCCAGCAGCTGATCAACGTGATGAAGGCTGGCAACGACGCCAAGATGGAGGAAATCTGCCGTGAGGCGCTGTCCGTGATTCCCGGCGACGCCACCTGGCACTACAACCTCGCCTGCGCGCTCGCGAAGCGCGGGGCGCCCGGCGCCCTCGCCGAGCTGGAGAACGCCATCGACTTCGGGTTCCGGGACGCGGACGGCATTGCGAAGGACCCTGACTTAGCCCGCGTCCGGGAGAATCCCCGCTTCGCCGAACTGGTCGAGAAGGCCCGCGGTCTCAAGGGGACGCCCGGCCGCGGCCACCCCGAGATCCGCCCCGCCGCCGTGCAGCCCAACGGACACCTTACGCTAAACGAGACGAACGTGTTCTGGAACTTCGACGCCGGCGTGTTCGAGGCGTCGTTCCGCGTCACGGACCCGACCACCCCCATCGTCAACCTGGCTTCCCTATTCGAGAAGTCGACGCCGGACGCTCCCGAACGCCCAGACGTCACCGCGTGGATCGCCGGGGGAACGGCGGCCGGCAACATCGGCGACGTCTACTACAACCGCGACCGAGGGCACTCCCCGCTCAAACTCGCCGACTTTCCCGGCATCGTCAACGTCACGCCCAGTCCGGCGGCCCGCGCCGCGGGCGTCGACCAGGACCACCCCAACATGCTCTTCCCGAACTGCGCCGTCTTCGGCAACGCCTCGCGCGCCCGCCTCGGAGGCGCCTACTGGCGGTCGTACCCGCGCGCTTCCATGACGGATCCCGGCCTCGCGAACCGCATGAACCTCCTCTACCGCAACAACCAGTTCTGGGTGTTCCCCGCGCATCTCGACTACGGCAAGAGGGACATCGGCGACGTCTTCCCCGGCGTGGCGCCCTTCCAGATGGTCTCCGTCGGCTCGTCATACAGTGACCAGGCCTTCCTCCGCGCGGCACTCGCCGCCTCCGCCAGCTTCACGCGCGCGACGAAGCAGGCCGTCATCCGCCGCAATCTCATGGGACCCACGCTCCAGTGGCTCCTGCGCCGCACGTACAAGGGCGTGGACACGGAGGACGACTACCTCTCGCCCAAGGCCCACCCCACCGCCTTCAAGGGAAGCGACCTCGACACCGTGCGCCTCGTGCAGAAGGCGCACGCCCTCCTTCCCGAGCAGATTCCGCCGCTCGTGGCGATCGACCTCATCAACTCGCGCGTCCATACGCTCCACTATCCCGTGCCCGGGCGCGACTACCCCGACATCTGGCCGGAGGTCCTCTACTTCACCTCAAGCGCCGCCTGCATCATTCTGCGCGCGCCCGAGGGCACGCGACCGTTCCTCTTCCGCGCACGCACAGAGGGCACGCCCGTCGGCAGTTCCGCGACCTTCACCTGGCGCGTGGTGCACGGCGACGCCTCCGCCGTGACGGTAAAGGCACCCGACAACGAGGAGGGCGCCACGCCGGAAAAGGGCATCGCCCAAATCACCGTCGACCGCAGGCGCATCAAAGAACGAATCGACGTGGCCTGTTTCGCCAAGACGGCGGACTCGGAATGGGGAGCGCCCTCCTTCATCTCGTTCTATCCGCCCCCCAACGAATCGCGTACCTACCGTTCCGACGGGCAGATTGAATCGATCGACTACTCGAACCCGGAAGGCGTCTACTCCGACCCGCTCGTGTCGCTTCCCCGCCACTGGAAGGACACCTATTCCTACGACGGCACGGGCAAGCTGCTCGGCTGGACGCGCAGCTACAACGGCAAGGACACTGCGTTCTTCACGGCCTCCGGCGACCGCATCGTGGAACGCAACGCCGACGGTTCGCCCGCGAAGGCCGTGCACGTTAAGTACACGCCCCGCTCGACCAACGATCCGCTCGAACCCCTCACGCTCTCGTACATCGACGAAGACGAGCCCTTCGACGTCAAATGAAACTCGTCCTCGCACCCCTGGCCGACTTCACGAACGCCGCGTTCCGCAAGCTCGCATACGAGCTCGGCGCCGACCTCACCTATACGGAAATGGTCAGCGCCGCCGCCCTCGCCCACGGTTCGTCCCCCACGCGGCACCTCTTCGAGAAACTCCCCGGCGAAGGACCCGTTGCCTGCCAGATTTTCGGACACTCCCCCGACGACCTCGCCTTCGCCGCCCGCGAGGCGACGGCACTGAAGCGTTTTGTCTCCATTGACCTCAACGCCGGCTGTCCCATGCCGCGCATCCGCCGCGAGGGCGACGGTGCGGCGCTCGTGCCCAAGCCGCAGCTCGTGCACGACCTCCTCGTGGCCATCAAGCGCGAGACCGACCTCCCCGTGACGCTCAAGACGCGCCCCGGGCCGAGTCCCGACCGCGTGACGCTCTTCGAGCTGCTCGACGCGGCAGAGACGGCGGGCTGCGCGGGCTTCACCCTCCACGCCCGCTTCACCTCGCAGATGCACGGCGGGCCCGTTCACCTCGACCTCCTCGCGGAACTCGTCCAGCGCGCGCACATCCCCGTCACCGGCAACGGCGGCGTACACAACGAGGAAACGCTCAAGGCCATGCAGGAGACGGGCGTGGACGCCGTCATGCTCGGACGCGCCGCCATCACGAACCCCGCGATCTTCGCCGCATTCAAGGGAATCCCCGCGCCATCGCCGAAGGAACTGTTCCTCCGGCACATCGACTACCTGCTCGACTTCCAGGGCCAATTGGCACGCGCCTTTCCGAACGACCACGTGCCGCCGCCGGACGGCTTCGTCTCCGTGGCCCTGCACCGGCACCTGTTCCACTACTTCCGCGGAATCCCCGGCGCCGCCGAAATCCGCCGCCGCCTCAACACCATCCGCACGCTCGCCGAAACCCTCGCCCTCGCCGAATCCGCCTGGTAGGGGTGCCTCGCCGTGGTGACCGCGACTAGACTTTCGGAAGTTTCGCGAAGCTCGCGGCGAGGTCGGCGTCCGTCGGCAGGTAGTCGCACATCGAGCCGTCGTTGAATTTCTCGTAGGCGACCATGTCGAAGTAGCCCGTGCCGGTGAGGCCGAAGAGGATCGTCTCTTCCCTGCCTTCCTCCTTGCAACGGAGCGCCTCGTCAATCGCCACGCGGATTGCGTGGCTGGACTCCGGCGCGGGCAGGATGCCCTCCACGCGCGCGAACTGCTCCGCCGCCGCGAACACGCTCGTCTGCTCCACCGCGCGCGCCTCCATC
>ONRL01000258.1 GCA_900320225.1 uncultured Lentisphaerota bacterium | reverse complement strand
CCCCGTGCCGTTCACGTAGATGCCGCGCGAGGCGTCGTCCAGCGTCATCGTCGCGCGCGGCCACAGCTGCGCGAAGCACTCGAGCTGGAGCGCGTTGTACACGAAGTTCGTGAAGGACCCGCCCAGGTTGCGCGGGTCGGTGATCACGAACTTCGGAAAGTTCGCCCAGGACGGCATGTCGATGTTTCGCGTCGCATCGACTTTCGTCTCGCACCAGACTCGCGTGCAGCCGAGCCAGTTCGTGTTCAGGGCGGCCAGCTCCACCCAACCGACCTGATCCGCGTGATTCTGTCCCTCCCAGTAGCCGTACACGTCAATCCGTCCCCGTCCGCTGATCTCGGACTCGACGCGGATGTAGCGTCCGATGGACATCTTGACCTCCACTTTCTCGCTCCCACCCGTAAAACCGGTGTTGCGCACGCGGATGCGCCCCGTGTAGCGGAGCGTGCCCCCGCCCGCAAAAGGGTTGAGCGCGTTTGCGCCGTCGCCGGAATCGCCCGTCGCGTAGTCGGTGAGAATGACGCCGCCGATGAGCCGCAGGTCGGCAGCACCCACAAGCCTTCCGCGTCCCGTCAGGAGCGCGTTGCCGCCCAGCGTCAGCGCATGCCCAGCGAACGTGTTGCTTCCCGTCGGCGTGCGGAGCGGGCGGCCGTTGTCGACATAGTAGTCGTTGCCCGCGCTGGGCCACAGGCCGTCCGACCATTTGTTCGTCAGCGAGCCTTCCTTGGCAAACGAGACAGCCACCTTGTTGCCGTCCGCCGCCGTCAGATGGATGCGCGGATACTTGCGCACGTAGAGCGTGGAGAGGCCGTCTGCGTCCGTCTCCACGTGAAACCCCACGTGGTGGAAGGAATTGTAGGGCGCCGGCGGCGTGGTGCCGTTGTAGTCGTGGATCGTGAAGTCCGCCGCGTTGAGCGTCACGCCGCGCGGCGCCTTGAGGAGCGGCACGTCGAAGGCGTCCGCGTGCTCGATGGAGACGCCGTAGGCGGCGATCACCTGCACGGGGCCGCTGACCGTGAGCGCGTTCGTGACCGCGATGACGGCGGACTTGCCGGTGGCCGCGTCGTAGTTGAGCGCGAGGATGGACTCGGCGTCGAGCGTGAGGTTCGCCACCTTCATGTCCGCCTGCGGCGTGTCCGGCTCGAGGATCGTCCGGCGGCGCATCAGCACCGTGCCGCCGATGTCGCCGGCCGAGATGAGCCGCACATGGCGCTCCTTTGTCTTCTTTTCGTTGTAGTCGTAGAACTCCCTCAGCTCGAGCGTGCCGAAGTAGTTGGTGAGGTCGGCAAACCGATAGGACGAGATGCCCGTGTCGCTCGTCAGGTCGCCGTTCCCGCTTGTGGTGGACTGGGTCGAGAATATCCACCAGGCCGTCGATGCGCCCGACACCGGTCCCTGGAAGTCGAGGCCGATCTTGCGCGGGTCGGCGGCGCCGTTTGCCGTCAAGAGGTTGTTGTTGATGGTGGAAATGATCTTGTTCGCCTGCGTGGACAGCACCTGCACCTTCCCCTTGATGGAGGCCTGCGTATTGTTGTACTGAGAGACCATGCCGCGTTCGAGAACGAGTCCGTCGTTGTGGAACGTTACCGTGATCGGCGTCGGGTTGACCGCGCAGAACGCGAGCGTCGCGGATTTCCCCAACGCCAGCGAGCCGACGTGCAGAGTCTTTCCGTTCCATTCGCTCGTCGCGAGGCGCGGCGTGCGGCAGGCAAGGCTTGCCGCGAGGTAGTAGTCCACGGTCGGGTCCTGGAAGCTACCGTCGTAGACGATGGGCCGTACGTCCTTCGTCAGCGACCAGAAGGCCGAGTTCGTGAAGGACGACTGAACCGCCGGATCCGCGACGTAATTTCCGGCGGCGTTGACCTCGCCGTACCAGTACGACTCCTCCGCGTGCGCCGTCCGCGCACCCAACCATGTCATGGCCGCCACAGCCAGGCCACACGCAACGATTCTGAATGTTTTCATGGGCTCTTCCTTCTGTCACAAGTTCGTGTTCAAGAGTATATCAAAACTCCGCCCGTTTGTGTAAAACGCAGCCGGTCCTTGCGGCATGGCATTCTCCTTCGCCTTTCTTCATTTTCCGGGGGGGACGACTTCCACCAGCGCAAAGCCGTTTGGCACAAGCAGAAGTTCAAGCATGCCGTCCTTGTCGACGTCCAAGGTCGTTTCCGTGTAGGTCCTGATGTCGTCGGTAACGTGGCACGTCGCGCGTCGCCCGGAACAATCCTCCGGCAGCCGGATCTTCACCGTCCGCCAGTCCTGCACGTTGTCGTCGTTCGAATACCTCGCCAGCCACACGGCCAGCCTGCCGTCCTTGCCCTTCGCCGCCGTTACGAACAGCTGGCCGCCGGAGGCGCCCTCCGAAACCCGTTCGTCCGCCGTCGCCCGCACCTGCGTCCCGTAGTCGTGGAGAAGCCTGCCCCATGCGCGGAAGGGATAGTATCCCTTCATCTCGCGGCACGAGATCGGATCGAACAGCATGTTCATGCCCCCGTACGTGCGCACGTCGTAGTACATCGCGACGTCCACGGGGGCGCCCTGGCATTCCGACATCATGGCGGCCGCGAACGCCGCCCCCTTCTGGATGAAGCGCCCTGACTCGACCTGCCGGGAATACTCCCATTCGCCTCCGGCCTTGAAGGTGCGCACGTAGTTCCACTCGCCGAGTATGGACTCCGTGCGTTCAAACCCGTTCGTGTCCAGCAACGCCCTTACATCTCGGGCGATTTTGCCCACGACATGCGCGTCGGTCTTGTACGCATGCCAAGAGTAGAAGTCGAGAGGCACGTTCTCGCGCCGGCAGAACGGCAGGAACGAATCCTTCCAGGCGAGCGCGTTGGCGAAGCCGGGGCCGCCGATCTTGAGTTTCGGAAATCGTCCCTTCAGATGGATGGCGGCGGTCTTGAACAACTCGAGGAACTGCTCCCGCGTACCGGTCCACGCGCTAGGTCCCAGGTCAGGTTCGAACCAGATCTCCCAGTAGCGGATGCCGTAGCGGCGCCCGTTCGCCCATCCCTCGTTGCAGTGCAGGATAATGTGTTCGCACACGCGCGCCCATTTCGCGAAATCCCTGGGCGGGTGCGTATGGTACTTCTTCGCCCCGCTTTCGATCGACGGCCCCAGACGGTAGAAGGGTTCCGTGCCGCATTCCCTCATCAAGTCCAGGGCCATGTCCGTGTACGTGAAGTCGTAGTTTCCCGGGTCGTTCTCGTCCGCGTCGGGGTTCGGAAAGATGGCGTCGACGTCGATGGTGTGCGGTCCTCCGAACTCCCAGGAGTGGTTCATGTCGTGCGTTCGCCCAAAGGGGATTCGCGCATGCCGCCAGGCCCGGCTGTTGCTCTTGAACTTGGCGGGGCCGCCGTTGACGGCGTTCATCGGCTTGATCGCCCCGATCTCGTCGGCGGGATCCACGGACACGATCCAAGCCCCGGATGGTGCGCAGAACGCCGCGCCCGCAGCCAGGAATGCCGACGCCGCCACAACTAATCGCCACATGTCGACCATCCTTCCTTCGCGAACCGATTGAAGACCTTTCATTGCTATTTGCCTTTCACTTGCTCTGCTCTGATGCGCCTTGGAGGAGGACGCGGCGAGAAGTCGCCGCCGATCTGCCGGCCCACGCGCAGGGCGTTGCCGAGGTCCTCCAGCTCGTAGATGCGCAGGCGCTTCTGGACACCGGGATGGTTGGGCGAATGGAGCGCGATCGCGAGCGTCCCCTCGAACGTGCGGAACGCCATGCCGTGCCCCGAGTCGTTCTCGTAGATGACCGTGTGATCGGTCCACGGCCCGCGCAGCTTCCCGGACGCCGAACGCGAGGCGATCTGCAGATAGCCCCGGCGCGCCGAGCTCCACAGCATGAACAGCTCGCCCGTCTTCGAGCGGTAGAGGAACGGGCCGTCAGTCACGTACGTGCGCGCGGGGAACTCGTCACGGGCTTCCCCGCGGCCCGCGTCAGGTCCGGCGTCAGCTCCACCGCGTCCATCGTGCCGTCGCGCATCTGCGTCCACTCGTGGCAGAACACCATATAGGGCTTGCCGTCCTCCTCGAAGAACGTGCCGTCGAGAGTGGCCCAGTCGCGCGGCGGGATCGGGCCGTCGCTCCACACCTTGAACGGCCCCTCCGGACGGTCGGCCTTGAAGATGTAGGTGGAGAGGCGCTTGCGCAGGTAGTTTCCCTTCGGCTGCCACCCCTTCTCCGCCATCGGCCGCACGCAGTTCGTGGGACACAACTTCGTGCAGATCGTGCCGAAGATGTAGTACGCGCCCTTGTAGACGTGCATCTCGGGCGCCCAGACCGCCGAGCAGCCGTACGAATCCGGCACGCGCAGCACCTGCGTCATCGCGCTCCAGTCCGTCAGGTTCGTGGACGTGCGCATCATCACGCCCGCCCCGACGGGCTCGCTCATTCTGCTGAGCTGGTACAGCCGATAGCATTTCGCGGCGTCGTCCCGCCAGATGAACGGGTCGCTCACCGTAAACGATGATTCCGCCATCAGACATTGAGGACAGAAGACAGATGACAAAAGACAAAGGATGGCGGTTCCCGCCTTTGTCTGCGGCGGCAGCTTGGCACCGTTCTGGGTGTTCCTTTTTGCCATGTCGCTATTCTACCACATCGCCGCGTGGGGTGCAATTGAGGATTTTAGGTTAATTCCTCCCAAAACGTAAGTAGATCGGGCATTCGGTGAGACGCAGCTTGCGTCCGGAGACGACCGGCGGCTCGATGGCGTTGCCGAAGAGGTCGCGGCATTCGGTCCATGGGCCGCGCGACGCCGGCACCTCCCACTCGCAGGCGCCCTCGACGCTCCAGAGGACCAGGACAGTGCCGTCCTTCTTCCCCGCCTCCGGCGCGAATTCCGCCACGCGGAACGCGTGCTTGTCGGACGAAAGGTCGCACACGTACCTCATCTGCCCCACGTGCCGCGTCAGGAACGCGACGGCGGCATACGACGGCTTCGGCGTCCAGTCGTGGTGGACGAGCCCGAAGTTGTGCTCGGTGTAGGACGCCCTCAGCCCGTCGTTCCGGAAATCGTACTGGCAGGCGTAGTCGCATCCCGCCTCCAGCGCGGCAAGGTACATCCGCACGATGCAGGCGGCCTGTCCCAGATAGCTCGACCGGGGATAGCCGCCTGCGACCTCCCAGTATTCCCCCTTGCCCGCATAGGTCGTCCAGCCGGCCTCGGTCACGCACCAGCGGTTCGCGCCGCCGTGCTTTCTCGCGAGTTCGCGATACTCCGAACCGAAGTCGCGGAGGAAGTACTCGCGCTCGGGACGGTGCTGGCGATGGCAGTAGGGATGGAACGCCACCGCGTTGTGCGCACGCGCGATGCCGCCCGCGAGCATCATTTGAAGGAGATAGGGGGTGTCCTCGCCCGTCACGCCCACGACAGCGTCGGGGTCTACCCGCCGGATGGCATCGTCCGCGGCGTGCGTAAACGCGATGAACTTCTCCACCCACCCCTGGTCGCTGTCGCCCTTCTTCCAGTAGACCTTCTTGAACGTGAAGTTCTGCGGCTCGTTCCAGATCTCGTAACGGTCGATCCGGCCCTTGAAGTGTTCGGCCGACCAGGCGGCGAAACGCGCGAACGCCTCTGCGTCGACGGGATTGTCATACAGCTTGTTTCCATAGCTGAGCAGCAGGTTCATCCGAATGCCGCGCGCAAGCAACGCGTCCACAAAACCTTCATAGATCTCGGGAACCGCGTATACGCCTTTCCTCTGCTCGCAGGCGGACCAGCCCGGCTCATCGCGGACGATCCCGATGCCCGCCGCCGCCAGCAGGTCCACGAGCTGCGAAACGTTCCGCCATCCATAGACATGACACTGCGTGCCCACCCAGGGGCACGGCTTCACGTCCTTCGACGTGACACTGCGTGCCCACCCAGGGGCACGGCTTCACGTCCTTCGACGTGAGACACGCGAACCACGTCCTGTTTGACGCGCCGTCCGCCGTCGTCAGGTCGAGCGCAAACGCGCCGAAGCGTCCGCCCACGTCCTCGGGGCGGACCTCAAATGTTCCTTCGCCCGTCTGCCGTCGGCACAACTCTTTGCCGTCGCAATCGGTGATCCGGCAGTCGACCGAGTCCTGTTCCGCCTGAACGGCTTCGGCCCGCCGCGTCACGGAAAGCCTGAACGACGGGTTCTCGCCCGGATAGAACAGCGACGTGGTTCGGCTGGCGACGCACATGATCGTTGAGGATGGGATCTCAGCGTTTCCGGCCGTCGTCTCAATCACCACGTCCGCGACGTCCAGGCAAGCCGTGCGGTTGGCACCATCCGTCTCGACGCCGAGGACGCACTCCGCAGCCGGGAGCCGCACCACGCCGTCGTTCGCCCCGCCCCAGTGTCCGCCGCTCTTGCGCGGGTCGAATTCCAGCACCGCCCATTCGCCCGTGGCCTTGAACGGCACGGACTGCAGGTGCGCCTGTCCCTCCGAATCATGGACGCGGAAGAACACCCGCGTGCGCTCCAGCCCCTTGGGCAGGCGCAAGGTGAACGCAACGCGCGACGTGCCGGCGGGAATCCGCTCGGTGACCCTGTAGCCCACGTATGCCCCTTTCGTCAGGTCAAACGACAGGCGGGCGAAGCGCCGACTGCCCTCCTGCTCGAATCCCAGTTCGGCCTTCGCCCCCGGGAACTCGCCGCCGGTCGTGTAGGAACCGTAAGGTTGAGCGAATCCCCCCGGCAGGTGGAGGATGCGCGATTCTGCCGCCACCGTCGCGCAGCACACGGCAGCACCCGCAAAGACGGCGAGTTTTCCAAGACGTCTTTTCTTTGCTTTCATCGTCGTTTCTCGTTCAAATATCTATCATCACACCGCCTTCATGGTTTGCCTCCTTCGCTTAAACTGCGGGGGATGCTTTCAGTACAACACCTCAAAATCGACCGGTCCGTCCCGTCGTGCAACGACAGCGTCAACGTACACGGAAACGTCCACGTACCGAGATTCGCCGACTGTTGAAAACGCGAAGGGTGTCTCTGTGCCGTTTACAAGCAGGACTTTCGGCGTCTTGCCGGATGGCACGAGCAGATGCGCCCTGATCTCCTTCGCCGGACTGCGCAGATGGTAGCGGAACCCTTCTTCCGTCTGCACGTAACGGCAATCTACGTAGCGGCCCACGCTTTCATAGCCGGTAAAGTAGCGCAGCTCGCGGTACGGCGTAACGGGCCAGCGCGGCGAGAACGCGATCTCGTCGTAGCCGAAGCCCGCATTGACGA
>ONRL01000261.1 GCA_900320225.1 uncultured Lentisphaerota bacterium | reverse complement strand
CCGCTTCCCGTGCCGGTCGCCGTGAAGACGACGGACGGCTTGTCGTTCAGGAAGTTGGCGGAATACTTCGGCAGCAGCTGCGAGCCGTTTTTGACGAAGGAGACGCCGTTTCCGTTCGCGCTGGCCCAGGTCGTCACGTTTCCATTCTCGTCGCACGTGAGCGTGTCCGCGCGCGTTGCGTCCAGCCAGTAGGCGATGTCCGGGCTTTCGAGGATCGCGGGGGAAAGCCGGAGCGTGCCGTTCTCGATCGTCGTCGTGCCCGAGTAGGTCTTCGTGCCGCAGAGCGTCACCGTGTTCGTGCCGACCTTGACGAGCGAAAGCGACCCGGCGCCGTCCTCAAGGCGCGCGGCGACTTCGTTGTCCGCGCCGTCCCTGCCGATCGTGAGCGCCACGCCGCCGCGCGTCGCGCGGATCACGCTTTCGCCGAAGGATCCCGTCACCGCGCCGACCGTCAGGTTCGTGCCGACGCCGATCGCCGTGCCCCTGTTCATTTCCAGCGTGGCGGCGGAGACCGGCCCGTCGAAGTCCATGCCGTTCGGCGTCGGAATCTTGGAGCGGGTGACCGAGGTGGACACGTACTCGAACTTGACCGTGCCGGTCGAGTCGATCGCGTTCGTCATCGACGCGCCGGGTTTGGTCTTGAACAGGATGACGGACAGGTTGTTCGCCGTGACGGGGCCGTCGCCGAACGTGCCGCCCGCGCCGAGCGCGACCGTGCCCGGCGACGTCGCATGCGTCGCCTCGATGGCGGTGGCGCCGGAGTAGGTGTTGGTGGCGTTCAGGTTGATGGCGCATCCCCTCTCAAGGCGCATCGAAAGGTCGCCCGTGCCGTCGATCGGCTTGTTGAAGTTGAGCGTGCCGGGGTTCGTCTGGTAGTACGTGCTCACCAGGCTGTCGCCCATCAGCGTGACCGCGCCGCTGAGCGACAGCATGGAATCGGCTATGGCGATCACGCCCCTCGTGTCCGTGCTGAAGCTCCCGATTCCGCCGACGCGGAAATGCTTCGAATACGTGCCGCTGGCGAGAAGGAGCGCTCCCCAGTACTGGTCGCCGCCGTGGAGGTAGATTTCGTCATTGTTCGGGGAAATGTTGGTATTGTTCGGCCAGACGCGCGCGCAGGAGACATGGAGCGCGCCTTCCTGCTTGAGAAATCCGTTGCCCGTGCAGAAGAACGCGGCGTACGGCCCCTTGCCGTTCACGAGGTTAAGGTCTCCCGAACCGGTGATTGCGGTGTAGAGGTAGATGCCGCGGCCGGCCGGCGGCGCATTGTGGTAGATGATGCCCTCGGAAGTGCCGAACGCGAGCGTGCCGCCACCCTCGAACCGGTCGTAGTCGGTGTCGGCGGAGCGGGCGTTGAAGATCACGGCCGCCGGGTTCACGCCGTCGCCGACGGTGAGCGTGACGCCGTTCGTGATCACGAGGCGCGCGCGGTGGTCGACCACGAGCGCGTACACGTGCGCGTCGTTCGTGAGCACCGTGTTCTCGCCCACGTAGGCGATGGACGTTGCGCCGCCGTCGAGCCCGGCCGTGTACGCGGCGGGGACGAAGCCGCGGTCCACGTCGTAGGTGAGGAAGGCGAACGGCCAGCCGTTCGTGGAGTTGTCGCGCGCGAGGATCGTGGGCGTGACCATGCCGTTCACGACGGGCGGCGGCGTGGCGCACTTCACGAACTCCGTCACGCCGAGCGCGGCGAGTCCGCCCTCGGGGACGATGAACAGCGTGCCGTTCGGCTCGCGCGTGAGCGGGCCGAGCGTGAGCGTGGCGGAGGCGCCGTTGCCGTGCGCGACGTGGATCTCGCTCGATCCCGTTCCATAGGAGATGCCGCCCGTCGCGCCGAGCGTGGCGGAGGCCGACTGTCCCACCGCGAGGACGGGCCGCCAGGCCACGTTGCCGCCGTGCAGGCGCACGGCCACGTCCGTGAGGAACGTCGCCGGCGCGTTCGTCATCGCGAGCGTGCCCTCGGCCATGTCGAGCGCGCCGATGTCGGTGAACGGGGAACAGAGCGTGATCTCCGCCACGCCCCTCTTCGTGATCGTATTGGAGCCCGTGCCCTTGAGCTTCGCCGCGATCACGGGCTTGGGCGTCTGCCATGTGTTTCCGGAGAGGTACTTCGTGCCGCGGAGGAACGCGTCGCCCGTGAGCGTGATGTCCTTCCCGTAGAGGTACGGGGAGGAGGTCGTGAAGTCGATGCCGCCGAGGACGAGGTTGTTTTCGTCCTGGTTGATCCTCGTGCCGGCCGTGAACGTGGCCACGCCGCCGTCGCGCGCGACGATGCAGTTCACCCAGCTGTAGTTGTGCCCGCTCCAGTTCATCGGGTTGGAGGCCTGCCAGCAGGTGCCGTCGACGGCGCCCGCCTGCGGCGCGGCCAGCGCACAGAGCATCATGCACGCCGCGATGCCGACACCCTTCCCCATCAAAACCTGCCTTGACATGTCATCCTTCATCGTCGTTGTCCTTTGCTTTTCTCTGTGGGTAGTCTATCAAAATCCCCTCCCACTGGCAAACGCAAAATCCCCGTCGCCGGAACGGCGGTACTCCCATGTTGAAGCGGCGAGAGCGCCGCTTCCCCAATGTGCAGCCTCCCCTCGGAGAAGCGGCACTCTTGCCGCTTCCCCCACTTGTTGCTACCGCAAGATCCGTATCTTGATGTTGCGGAACGAGACCGCGTCGTCGTGGTCCTGCAGGAGGATGCGCCCTTCCGGCGCCTCGCCCCACGCGCCGCCCTCAAGAAACTTCGGCTTGTTCCATTTCGTCAGCTTGAAGGCCTCGCGGAACTTCTCGTCGCCGCGCATGTACTCCAGCACCTTCACGCCGTTGAGCCAGTGCTCGACATGCTGGCCTTTTGAGATGACCTCGGCCGTGTTCCATTCGCCGCACGGTTTCAGATGCGAGGCGGCGGCGGGCGCGGGATAGAAGAAGTAGAGGGCGCCGAGGCGCTTGTTGGCGAACGCCTCCACCGTCACGTTCGGCGGCGCGGGATGGGCGGGATCGAGGAGCTGGTACTCCGTGGTCGTGCCGGCGTTGCGCTCGGGGTTGTAGAAATACTTGATGCCGGAGTTGGCCGCACGCGGAAGACGGAAATCGACCTTCAGGTGGAAGTCGCGGAACTTCTCCTGCGTACAGATGTCCATGCCACCCTTCGCGCGGGCGCCCGGAATCGGCTTCCACTCCCATTTGCCGTCACCGACCCACGTGCGCCGCGCCTGGATGGAAAGCACGCCGTCCTTGATCTCCCAGCCTTCACCGGCGGGCGTCTTCCCGTCCGCGCGCACCCAACCGTCGAAACTTGTGCCGTCCCAGAGGAGACGCCACCCCTCCGCCCGTTCCGCGGCCGAAAGCCGGTTGGCCTCTTCAGCCATGCACGCGCTTCCCGCGAGCAACGCCATCACGCAAATTGCCGTTTTTCTCATCGCCAGTCTCACCTTCTTTTGCAAGTAAAGCGTCGTCACGGCAGACAGATCCGCCGGCAACGGATGATGAACCATGCACGTCGCGACGTCCTTCCCCATCGAAACGAACTTTGACATGTCGTTCTTCATCATCGTTGTCCTTTGCTTGTATCTGCGGGTAGTCTATCAAAATCCCTTCCCTCATGCAACAGGGACTTCCCTTCTTGACCATTCATTCACTATTCAATCGCACGTTCATCCGACAAGCCGAAGAGGCGCGTATCGGGGGTGGAGAATGTCGTCGTGAAGCGGTCCGCGTCACGGGCGATGACGGTGTCCGTCAGCAGGTCCGTGACGCAGGAGGCCTTGCGTGGGAGGCGAATCGTCTTCTCGCCGCCCTTCACGGAATGGACCGCGAGGAACCGCCCATTTGCGAAGACGGGCATGAACTCGTCATCATACGTGTTCGCCTTGATGTAGAAATGCACGCCCGCGCGCGACGCGATCTGCGTCAGCTCCCACGGGTTGAAGAGCTTGTAGTCGTAGCTGTAGACGCTCGTCCAGCCGTTCCTCGC
>ONRL01000262.1 GCA_900320225.1 uncultured Lentisphaerota bacterium | reverse complement strand
GTGGACGTCGCAGTACGCCGTGTTGAAGTGGAACTTGCCCTGGATGATCGGCGTCAGCTCCTCGCAGGCGTTCACCGCGTACGCGGGCTTCGGCGCGTAGCAGCGGTTCCACGCCGTCTGCAGCTGGTTGTCGGCCGTGCGCGACACGCGGTCCGCGCTCCAGTTTCCGTTGATCGGCGCGAAGTCCGTGAAGTTGTTGTACGGACCGTACCAGAACCCGAACTCGTCGATCATCGCGCGCGCGTAGTCGTACTGACCCTTGTCGCCGCCCTTCTTCGGCGCGGGGTTGGTGCGAAACGTGAAGCTCTCGTTGCCGTCGCGCCAGCCCGTCTCGTGGTCGGTCACGAGGACGTGCTTCATTCCGCGGTTCCGCACGTTGCGCCAGTAGGATGTGTCGTTCTTGCGGTTGCCCGCGCCGTGCGCGCGCCACACGACGCTGCCCGTGACGTGCTTCCACGGCGAGACCGGGTTCGGCACCACGGGCAGGACACCCGCAAAGCGAGTGCCGAACGAGTAGACGAAGCGCTCGAAGCACGGGTTGCGCACGCCATCCGTACGCGGGATGTAGCGCGTGCCGCCGTTCGCGCCCAGCGCGTCCTCCACGAGGTCGGGATCGCTGAACGGCGTCGAGGCGTTCGACTGCGTCCAGTCCATCGTCGCGGCGTGGAAGAGCGGACCCGACGCCGTGTCCGTCACGAGCACGAACGGACGCGCCGCGCCGTAGCCGTTGTAGGTGTAGTACGGCACGCGCACGAGACGCGGACGCACCGGATCCGGCCAACTGCCGAAACGAACCTCCGCCACGCGCCCGCCGTCCGCGCGCACGTCGACGACGAGGGACTGTCCCTCCACGTGGAAGCGCACCTCCGCGTGGCAGCCCGTCGCCGCGCACGTGCCGCGGCAGGTGACGTCAAGCGGCGCGGCGCGGTTCGTCACGGCCGTGTACGGACACGCCGCGCGGAACGCCTTGCCCTTCGGGTCGTCGGACGCGAACCAGAGTCCGCCGCCCTTCGCGAACGGCTGCCACGTCTTGCCGCCGTCGCGGCTGAAGGCGAGGTCGTCCCAGATGGCGAGGTCGGACGGCAGACGGAACAGGAACGTCTCGCCGCTCGCCGGCGGCACCACGGTGAGCGCGCGGTTCGGGAACGGCAGCGTGCCGTCGCCCGTGTTGATGCCGGCGGGCGCGTCGGGGAACACGCGGTTCGCGCGCTTCGGGCGCGCCTTGAACGAGACAGGCGCGAACTCCTCCTTGAAGACGCAGAAGCTCGTGAAGTCGAGCGAGCGGTCCTCCGTGTTCGTGCCGCCCGTCAGGGTGAAGCCCGTGAATGTGGCGCCGCGCGCCGCACGCGGGATGAGATCGTCCGCAAGGCGCTTCTGCGCGAGCCACCATTCGAGGTGGTGGATGTGCGCCACCTGCACGGAGAACGATTTGCCGTCGGCGTCGAGGAACTCGGCCGTGAGCGTCGTCGAGGGCGTGCCCTTCGCCTTGGCGGAGTAATAGACGTTGTTGCCGTAGATCCACAACGACACCGCGTCGAAGGCATTCGTGACGCGCACGGGCTTCGGCGGGAGAATCCGCACGCGTGGATTCTTGCCCGTCCCGCGATAGACGAGACGCACCACGCCCGGACCGAACATTTTCCGATCTGTCGCGCTTTCGAGCCGCGCCACGGCGTTCTGCGTCTCCACGCGCCACCCTGCGGCGTCGGTCATCGGCAGGATCGGCTCGTGGTCGTCGTGCGTGCGGTTCGCCCACACGATCTCGTACGCCCGTCCGTCCACATCCGCATCCGCCCCAAAGGCTCCGCTGGACACAGCTCCCATGGCAAGCAGTACGGCTATCAATTTCTTTTTCACTGGATTGTCCTTCCTAAAATTTCTTTGCCGTCGTCCGCTCACGCCGACAGGTGCGGAATCTCATCGCAACATGTTCAGACCTCTTCCGCCATCACGACGTCGCCGCCGTGGAACACGAGAACAAGACGATGGAGGGCAACGGACGAGACGTCAGTTGTCCCAGTGAGCCGCCGGGACGGCGGCTCTCCATATGGGGAGCCGCCATCTTGGCGGCGTCCCGGAGGAAGCGAGTCACCAGTCTCATTTGAACGGCACAGGTGCCACTTGGCGACGAGCGCTGGATCGGCGGAGTATTTGCCGAGCTGGTCGATGGCCGCGGTTTTGATCTTCGCGAGCTGTTCCGGCGTGGGGGACGGGTCACCCGCCTTCACGTACTTCAGCTCGATGAGCGCGGCGTGCGCGATGTCCGGCCAGCGGTCGAGCCGCGGCGCAAGGGCAAGGTCGTAGAACCCGCCCCCCGCCTCGCGCTCGTGGCTCACGAGGTACGGCCCCTTCGCGGCGGTGAGCAGCGCAACGAGCGTCGACTGCACCACCTTCTCGCCCTCCGCGGAGTCGCGGACGGCGAAGTTCTCCTTCACAATTCTGGAGAGGATGCCGATGAAGCCACGCCACTCGCCCTTCTCGGCGAAATCGCAGAGCCCGTTGTTGATATCATATACGCGCTCGTCGATCTGGTGGATGTCGGCGTACGCCGCCGGGATCATCTTCGCGGCGAGTTCCTTCAATGTTTCGTTCGGCACGCCGAAAACCGTCTTCCCGAACTTCTCGCCCGTGATCGTCGTGATGCCGAGCCAGCAGAGGAGCGAGGTGAAGTTCTCCTTCTTCGAAAGCTCGTTCGCCTGGAACGACTTGGCGATCGGCTCCTCCAGCGCGCCGCTCGCCAGCAGGTTCTCGAGCACGTGGAAGTTGCCGTTGAGACGATGGTCCATGGTCACGAGATGGCGGATCTTCGCGTAGTCCGTGCGCAGGTTCTCGTCCACCATGTCGTCGGGCCACACCTTGGCGTTGACAAGCTGTTCGAAGAAGTAGAGCACGAGCGTCGTGTTCGCGAGCGGCGGCGCGCCGGCGGAGCCGAACCTGTAGTTGTCGTACCAGGTGAGCGCCGTGTCGTACGCCTTGTCGGCGTCGAACCCGCAGCGCGGCGCGTAGTAGTCCGCCATCGCGCGGATGTCTTCGTGCCGGAATCCGGTGAAGTCCGCAAACTGCGGACGAAGCGAGATGTTCGTGCCGATGTTGAAGCCGCTCGTCACGTCGTCCATCGTCACGGGCGAGACGCCGGTGATGAACAGGCGCGTCACCGGCGCCTCCGTCCCGGACGTTGCCGTCTTGAGGATGGCGAAGAACTGCTTGAAGAACCCGTCCCCGTGGCAGAGCTCGTTGTAGGCGTTCAGCCCGCTCTCCGCAAGGATCGTGTTGGTGAAGTTGTCGTATTCGTCAATGATGACATAGAGTTTTATCGGCGTGTGGGCAAGGCCCGCCACGATCTCGTTGAGCTTGGCGCAGACTCCGGACGCCTTGAGCACCCTGTCCGCCAGGCCAGCCGGAAGGCGGTCGGCATAGTCGCGCGCAAACGTGTCACAGCGGAGGGCTGCGTAGGCATCGAATGAATCCCCCACCTTTGCAATGTCCTTGGCGACGGCGGAGAAGTCAAACTTGAGAACGAGATACTTGCCGCGCTCGTCCGTCGGGTCCGCGCCAATGTCGGTTCCCGAGAAGAACTCGTCGAACCTGTCGGCGTAGCGCACGTCGTAGTACGCCTCCAGAATGGCCGTAAGCAGCGACTTCCCGAACCGGCGCGGCCGAAGGAACACCGCGTAGGCGATGTCCTCCAAATCGCGTATTTTCGCGGTTCGGTCAATGAACCACCCGTTCTTTTTACGGAGCAAGGCGTAATCCGCCACACCGTAGAGTATGGGCCTCATTTTCTCCATGCCGCAGAGTATACCACAAAACCACGGCGTTGGTAAAGGTCACGGGCGGCGACCAAGGATTCCAAATCCGGGGGATATGTGTTTCATCGCCTTCGCCGGACTTTTCAGTGAGGCGCCAATGGGCGTTTTCGGAGAAGCCGCCCCCTTCCCC
>ONRL01000263.1 GCA_900320225.1 uncultured Lentisphaerota bacterium | reverse complement strand
TAGCCGCAGCCGAACGCGCCCTTGGCGAGTTCGCCCGCCGTGAACGGGGAAATCGCCCCGTTTACGTACGTGCCGGCCTTGTGCGGACCGAACGTCGGCTCGTACGGCGGATCGATCGTGAACCATTCGGCGAACGCGCCGGTCGTCTTGCGCCGACGCTGGTATTCCTCGACAATCGACCGCTTCTGCCCCAACGTGAGGATGCCCCGGTTGAGCGCGTAGGCGTCGGAAAGCGAAAGACGTTCGTTCTCCTTGTCGTCGATGCCCTTGTCGGTGCCGAGGAACTTCTGGTGAGTGAAGAAGCGCCCGTTCCAGAGATGCTTGAAGATGTTCGCCTTCAGCGCGTCGGCGCGGGCGCGCCAGGACGCCGCCCGGTCTGCGCGCCCGAGGCGTTCGTTCATCGCGGCAAGTTGCACCATCGTCTGCCACACGCCCGTGTTGTCGCCGTGGAACGCGGGCATCGGCTCCCACGGGTGGATGCGACGGTCCGGCCCCGTGGACGTCATCGGCACGAAGTCCCAGGTGTCGATCGTGAACGGGCGGATGCAAAGGCCGTATTCCGCGTTCCAGTGCTGCGGATCGCTCGTCTGCCAGTCGATGGCCTTCTCAAGCTTGGGCAGGACGGACGCCATCCATCGGTCGTCGCCCGTCATCCGCCAGTAGAGGTGCGCGGCCTCGACCGTCACGTACTCCACGTCAGCCTCCAGGTCGAGACGCGCCAGCGCCAGGTTGTCCTCGGGGAACAGCACGCGGCTCGTGTCGTCCACCATCGTCCAGTGTCCGTCGTCCAGCTGCTTGACGAGCTCGTAGAACATGCCGTCCGCGCGCTGCGTGTCGATGATCAGCTGGAGGAACGAGAGGCAGTCGCGCTCCCAGTGGCACCAGCCCTTCATCTGGTGCGCGTGGTCGCGGATCCAGTTGTGGTTGCAGACGATCGCCTTGCCGTCCAGGAAGATGAGCCGCCGGTTCGCCGCCACCACGTCGCGCAGCGTCTTCATGAAAAACCCGATGTCCTTGCCCTGCGCCGTCAGCACGCCCGGGACGGCGAGTTCAGGGTTGTTGTTCACGCTGCACTGCACGGGCCCGTTGCGCAGACGCGGCAGCGGATGCATGAACTTGATCCGGCGTCCTCGGTTGATCGCGAGCTGCGCGGGGTCGAGCTTGGGCGGGACGCTCTGCCACGTGAAGTCGAGCCACGTCACGTCGCCGGGCGTGTCCGGGTGCGGCTCCAGCGTAAAGCCGTTCTTCGTCACGTTCGTCCGCTTGCCGTCAAGCCCGATCTGCCAGCGGTCTGCCCCGTTGCCGAACGTCACGCCACGCCCCGTCAGCTCAAACGCCGCGCCGCCCGCGTCGAACGCGATCTTCCCCTTCACGACGATGCGCCCGTTCTCGAACGCCATGGTCGCCGCGCCGCCCGGCACCGTCCACGTTCCCGGCACGGACACGTCGCCGCCCTTCTGCACCTTCACGAGTCCCGTGAGCCGCGTCACGCCGCCGACCGTCTCAAGTCCCGCGCGGTAATAGGCGTTCGTCACTACTCCCGCCACGCAGGGTTCGAGCAAAGCCTCCAGCAACACGGACAAAACAAGAAGGTTCTTTTTCATGCATCTCTCCTTATAGGCAGCTCGCGAACGGCCCGTGCGTTTTCGCTGCGAGGCCGTCAAACCTCTTCGCTCAGCACGCAGTCGCCGCCGTGGAACACGAGGACGAGGCGATGGAGGGCAACGATACCATTGTGAAGCGGCGAGAGCGCCGCTTCCCCGAGCGTCGCCCCCTTTTGAAGCGGCGAGAGCGCCGCTTCCCCGAGCGTCGCCCCCCTCGGGGAAGCGACACTCTTGTCGCTTCCCGTCTTGGTGTTCAAATGCCACTTGGCGACGAGCGCGGGATCGGCGGAGTACTTGTCGAGCTGGTCGATGGCCTTCGCCTTGATGTCGGCGAGCTGTTCCGGCGTGAGCGCGGGATCGCCCGCCTTCACGTACTTCATCTCGATGAGCGCGGTGTGCGCGATGTCCGGCCAGCGGTCGAGACGCGGCGCAAGGGCAAGGTCGTAGAACCCGCCACCCGCCTCGCGCTCGTGGCTTACGAGGTACGGTCCCTTCGCGGCGGTGAGGAGCGCGACGAGCGTCGATTGCACCACCTTCTCGCCCTCCACCGCGTCGCGCACGGCGAAGTTCTCCTTCACAATTCTGGAGAGGATGCCGACGAATCCTCGCCACTCGCCCCTCTCGGCGAAGTCGCAAAGTCCATCGTTGATGTCGAACACGCGTTCGTCGATCTTGTGGATGTCGGAGTACGCCGCCGGGATCATCTTCGCGGCGAGCTCCTTCAACGTCTCGTTCGGCACGCCGAAAACCGTCTTTCCGAACTTCTCGCCCGTGATCGTCGTGATGCCGAGCCAGTAGAGGAGCGAGGTGAAGTTCTCCTTCTTCGAAAGCTCGTTCGCCTGAAACGACTTGGTGATCGGCTCCTCCAGCACGCCGCCGGCCAGCAGATTCTCGAGCACGTGGAAGTTGCCGTTGAGACGGCGGTCCATCGTCACGAGGTGGCGGATCTTCGCGTAGTCCGTGCGCAGGTTCTCGTCCACCATGTCGTCGGGCCACACCTTGGCGTTGACAAGTTGTTCGAAGAAATAGAGTACCAACGTCGTGTTCGCGAGCGGTGGCGCGCCGGCGGAAGCAAACCTGTAGTTGTCGTACCATGCGAGCGCCGTGTCGTATGCCTTGTCGGCGTCGAATCCGCAACGCGGCGCGTAGTAGTCCGCCATCGCGCGGAGGTCGTCGTGGCGAAATCCGGTGAAGTCTGCAAATTGCGGACGAAGCGAGATGTTCGTGCCGATGTTGAAGCCGCTCGTCACGTCGTCCATCGTGACGGGCGAGACGCCCGTGACGAACAGGCGCGTCACCGGCGCCTCCGTCCCGGAGGTCGCCGCCTTAAGCCTAGCGAAGAAGTTCTTGAAGAATCCGTTTCCGTGGCAGAGCGCGTTATAGGCGACCAGCCCGCTCTCCGCGAGAATCGTGTTGGTGAAATTGTCGTATTCGTCGATGATAACGTAGAGCTTGACCCCGGTGCCCTTCAGGCTGACCACCAACTCGTTAAACTTCTTCCCGACATCCGGCGCCGCCAGAATTCGGTCGGCGAGCCCTTCAGGCAGGAGAGTCCGGTAGTTGCGGGCAAATGCGTTGCAGCAACGCGAGGCGTAGTCGTTGAAATCCACCTCCACCTGCGAAGCGTCCTTTGACACGGTGGAGAAGTCGAACTTGAGCACGAGATACTTGCCGCGCTCGTCCGTCGGGTCCGCGCCAATGTCGGTTCCCGCGAAGAATTCGTCGAACCTGTCGGCGTACCGCACGTCGTAGTACGCCTCCAGAATCGACGTCAGCAGCGACTTCCCGAAGCGGCGCGGTCTGAGGAACACCGCGTAGCGAATTGTCTCCAAATCGCGTATCTTCGCGGTGCGGTCCACGAACCAGGCGTTCGATTTCCTGAGTTGCGCGTAGTCCGCCACGCCGTAGAGTATGGGCCGAATCTTCTCCATGGCGGATAGTATAGCATAACATTTGCGTTTTGTGAGTCAGTTCAGTACACCACCTCGAAATCAACGGCTCCGCCCCGGAGTGTGACGACAGCGTCCACGTACACGGCAACGTCCACATACCGTGAACCGCCGACGGTCGCAAGCGCAAAGGGCGTTTCAGTGCCGTTCACACGCAACGACTTTGGCGTCTTGCCGGATGGCACGAGCAGATGCGCCCTGATCTTCTTCGCGGGACTGCGCAGATGGTAGCGGAACCCTTCTTCCGTCTGCACGTAGCGGCAATCTACGTAGCGCCCCGCGCTTTCATAGCCGGTAAAGTAGCGCAGCTCGCGGTACGGCGTAACGGGCCAGCGCGGCGAGAACGCGATCTCGTCGTAGCCGAAGCCCGCATTGACGA
>ONRL01000325.1 GCA_900320225.1 uncultured Lentisphaerota bacterium | reverse complement strand
GTGACGGCGAACCGTCCGTTCCCCGACGTGGTCGTGCAGGCGCGCTCGCGCCAGGACTCGCACGGATTCCTCGTGGACGACTTCTGCGCGCTCGCGGAGACGAGCGTGACGCCCGTCAAGGAGGGCGGCGAGATGCGGTCGAAGTTCGACGTGAACGTGCCCCTGCGGTCTCTGCTGCCGAAGGGGATCGGACATCTGGCGGTCGTCGGGCTGGGCGCGGGCTGCGCGCGCGACGTGCTGCCGATGGTGCGCATGCAGGCGGACCTCATGAACATGGGATACGCAACGGGACTCGCGGCGGCGATGGCCGCGCGGAACGGAGGCGACTTCCGCGCGCTCGACCTCGCCGTGCTGCGCAAGACCCTCGTCGGCGAGGGAATCCTGCGCAAGGAGGCGCTGGGCTGGACGGCGGACGTCGACGTCTCTTCGGACGCGCTCCTTGCCGCGAGCGTGAAGTCGATGGGGCATGCGTTCAAGGGCAGCCACGTGGTGTGCCGTCCCGAAAACCGCGCGCGCGCCATTCCGCTTTTGCGCGCCGCGTATGCGTCCGCCGCCGACGCCGAGGCGCGCCAGATCTACGCGGTGACGCTCGGCTACTTCGGCGACGCGACGGGCGTGGAGACGCTGCTCGGGCTCGTGACGAAGAAGGAGAAGTGCGCGATCCCGAGCCGCAAGGGCGCTTTCGGCGGCGGACACACCGGCATGAACGCGTGGATGCTCGCGCTCGGGCGGACGAAGGACCGTCGTGCGCTTGTACCGCTCCTGCATCAGCTCAAGAAGCTCGGACCGAATCCGACCGTCGCGTCCGTGCGCGGCGTGACGCTCGCGCTGGAGGCCCTCGGCGACCCGGGGGCGGCGCCCGCGCTTGCGGCGTGCCTCTCGCAGCCGGGTCTGCATGGTTTCGCGGTGAAAGACTTCCGTGAGCTGCCGCCACAGGGCGGCTACGGACTGGGTCCGGAGATGGACAACTGCATTCGCGAACTGTCGTTCGCCCGCGCCCTCCTCGCGTGCGGCGATTCGGACGGCCTCGCGCGGCGCACGCTTGAGGCCTACGCGCGCGATCCGCGCGGCGTCCTTTCGCTCCACGCCAAGACGCTTCTTTCGGCACGTTGATTTGACGGGGTGGACGCGCGGAAATGAAGAAGTGGATGACATTGGCGTTTCTCTGCCTCGCATTCTTCTTCTACATGTCGGACCGGCAGCTGTTCGGGCTGCTCGTGCCGCTCATCCAGGAGGAGACGGGGCTGAGCAAGATCCAGATCGGCTTCATCGACACGGCGATGTACTGGGTGATCGCGATCATGATGCCGTTCTCCGGGTTCGCGGGCGACCGCTGGCCGCGCACGCGCGTGATCGCGTGCGCCATCCTCGGCTGGGGCGCGCTCACGTTGCTCACCGGCTTCGCGGGCGGACTCGTCGGCTTCATCCTGCTGCGCTCCGTCTCCTGCACGGCGGTACAGGTGTTCTACGCTCCCTCGGCCTACGCACTGATGGCCGACGAGCACAAGACGACGCGCACCACCGCGCTCTCCCTCCACCAGGGGGCGATGTACACGGGCATGCTTGTCTCGGGCGCGCTCGTGGCGGTGATCCTTTCCCGGTTCGGCTCGTGGCGGTGGGTGTATTTCCTCTTCGGCGGCGCGACGATCCTGGTGGGCGTGGCGTTCGCGTCCGTGTTCTGGCGTGACGCGCGGATGTCGGGTCCGGGCGCGAAGAAAAGCCTGCGCCAGGGCATGAAGGCGTTCTTCGGGAACCCGGCGGCGCTCTGCGCGGGGGCGGGGTACGTGGCGCTCATCTTCTGCGCGAACGCCTGCATGAGCTGGGCGCCCGCGTTCATCTGCCAGAAGTTCGAGCTGGACGTGGGGACGGTCGGAAAGGGCGTCATGTTCGGACCCAACCTCGCGGCGATGGTCACCGTTCTCACGGCGGGTTTCGTGACGGACTTCTTCGTGCGCCGCTTCCCGCGCTTCCGCCTGGGCGTGCAGATCTTCGCGCTCCTCTGCGGCGTGCCGCTCTTCGCGGCGTTCGGCTTCGCGACCTCGGCGCGTATGATGTTCGCGATGCTCGTCGGCTGGGGGATCGTGCGCGGGCTCTTCCAGTCGAACACCTTCACCTCGCTCTTCGACGTGGTGCCGGCGGAGAGCCGCGCGTCGGCGGTCGGGTTCGTGAACGTGTTCGCCTACGTGATCGGCTCGTTCGCGCCGGTCCTGTTCGGCTTCATCTCGCACCGCTGGGGCGTGCGCGGGTTCGAGGTGGGCTTCGCCGCGCTCGGCG
>ONRL01000264.1 GCA_900320225.1 uncultured Lentisphaerota bacterium | reverse complement strand
AGTGCGCCAGCTTCTCCTGGTCCGCGAGCGAGTTGTAGCCGTTGTCCCACATCACGTGCCACTTCAGGTACTTGCGGTAGCGCGCCTTGCGGAACGCCTTCATCCAGTGGTTCCGCGAGGGGACGCCGTTGCGCCAGTACCAGCACACGGAGACGAAGGAGATGCCGTTCTCGACGAGGTACTTGATTTGCCAGTCCACCGTCTCGGGCGACTCCTCGTCGTACCAGCCGAGGACCGGCTTGCGCGCGTGGTCGTGGCTCCACACCGCATGCCACTTGTGATTGACCCAGCCGGGGAACATCAGCGCGCCGATCGTGTAGGGCGCGGTGCCGACCGGCTTCGGCTCCGGCGGATAGTCGAGGCGCGGAAGGTTCAGCGACGGCTTGACGTCGGCCACCACCTCGAACCGACGCGGCGCGACGCCGTCGGCCGAGACGGACAGTCCGAACACGTGCCGCCCCGCGCCGAGGTCGCTCAGCCGGAACTTGAACACGCGTTCGTGCGGAAGCTGCGGGCCGCAGTCGTGGTTCAGCGACTCCGCGCCGTTCGAGCCGGCCGGCAGACCGTCGAAGGAGAAGCGGAGATGTTCGGCCGGCAAGGTGCCGAAGTTGCGCACGACCGCCTCCAACACGAACGGACGCCCCGCGCGTGGAACCGCCTCGGACGGTATCGCGCTCGTGATGACGGGATCGGGTGGCAGCGACGGGCGCTCCTTGAGGAACCTGAGGTCCTTGACCTTGAGCTCGCGGTCGGCGAACGGCTGGCGCACGGTGAAGTTCATGATCCGGCCCGCCCAGCTCTTCTTGCCGCGCGCAGGCCCCTTGAGCGCCGTGGCGGTGCCGAGGTCGAACCAGTACGCATGCTCCTGGCCGTCGGGCGGCGTCGAGAAATGGAGTTCGCCCGCCGCCGTCTCGCTGCCGTTCCATTCGAGCGCGTAGTAGTTGATTCCCGGCGGCGCCTTCAGGGAGAACGCGACGCCGCGCGCGTCCTGCGCGAGGAAATCGACCTCGTCGCCTTCCTCGACCACCGCGATGTCCGCGAGCTCGAACGGCGTCCCGCCGAGGAAGGTGCTCGGGAAGTCGAACCGGAGCACGGAAATCTTTTCGGGACCGCTCCATCCCGGACGCACCTTGTAGTCGTGCCACGTGCCGTCCCCGATGATCGGAAACGTCTTCTGGAACGCCTCGGACGGCCCTTTGGCGCCGCGGTGGATCCAGAACAGCTGGCAGTTCCCGCCGCACGGTGCCTTCATGCGGAACGTGAAGAAGCGATTTCCTTTGGGTTCAAGGGGCTGCGCGAGCTTGACGTGGAGCTGCGCGTCACGTCCCGTGACAAGGCCCTTGAGCGAGTTGCCCTCCACGTGCATCTCGGCGATGTCTTCGTTCTTCCACCAGTCGGCGAGCCGTTCGCCGCGCCATTCCATCGGGAGGCTCGGCGGCGGGAAGAAGGCGTCGAGGATGCGTTCGGCCATGAGGGCCATGCCCTTGTCGCCCGGGTGTCCCGCGACGCCCGAATGCCAGAACTTCCCGATGGCCTGGCAATCCTTGCAGATGCCGAGATCCCAGAACCTGACGTATTTCAAGCCGGCCTCAGCCGCCGCCTCGCGTTGGAGCTGTTCCTTGGTCATGCTGGGATGGAATAGGCCGCAGACGACCATGTCGCCGCCGTTCTTCGGCGCGAACATCCGGTTCAGTTCCAGCATCTTCGCCTTGTAGAGGGCCTTCTCCTCGGGCGTCTTCGGCACGGGACTGTTCCCGCCGATCACGGTGACCGTGTAGTCCGCGCCCCACGCGCGGTCCTCCGCGAACTGTCCGGCCATGTCGAAGCCGGCGAGGTTGCGCTCGAACGACGCGATGTTGCGGAGGCGAATCTCGACCTTGCGTCCGGTCTTCGCCTCGATGCCGCGCGCGACCAGATGGGCGTAGTCCTTCTCTCGCGCGCTCGCGGCCATGCCCCAGTCGTTCGTCCAGCCGATCTTCTGCGAAGGTCCATGGCGCGTCATGGAGTGACCGAGGTACAGGACCTTCAACGGTGCCTGCGCGGCCGCCGTCGCGCCGAGCGCGACCATCGCCGCACATGCGGCAACCGCCAGCTTGCGGATTACTGATGATATCGTCATAATCACCTGTCTTTTCTATATGAAAGTTCGTCAAGATGGGCATCTCGCCCCAAAGTGTGCTTGTTGTTTCGATCCTCAGCGGAAAAGGATGGTCATGCCGACGACGCCGACCTGGATGCGGCCGGAACCGAGGATGTAGCCGGGAAGGTTCGCGGAGGTGTAGATGCCGTTGCGGCGGCTCTCGCCGTCCGTCACGAGATGCGCGATGCACACCTTCTTGCCGGACGCCACCTCCACCGTGCCGCCGTCCGCGAGCGTCAGCGTCGCCTCGGGATTGAGGTTGTTCTCCCCGTTGAGGATGAGATGCGCCGGTATGATGGTTTCAGCGCGCCGCACCACGATGTTAGTGCCGCCCCAGTAGGCGGCTGCCGTCAGGCGGTTCGTGCCGCCCATCATCGTGAACGAATTGGCCGGATTCGGCGAGTTGCCCGACATCTCCATGATGGCCACGGCACCCGTGAAGTAGTTCGACACCACGAGCGAGCAGTCGACGGTGTCGGCGAGTTGCGATGTCTTGTTGCTCGAATGACGGCCGTTGATGATGTACTTCATCGTTTTGCCAGGCGCGGATATCCCGCCGGAAACATGCAGGGGGCCGTAATACCCGCAAACGACGAAGTCGCTGCCGGACTCGATGCCCCCGCTCAACCTCATCAGGTTCGACTGCTCGACGACATTGTAGTTGGAGGGCGGATTGCCGGTGATCTTCACGTGGTTCTTCACGATCGCGTTCCAGGGAGCGCCGACCAGCTTGGGCGTCGTGCCGCCCGTGTAATCGAGTTCAACCGTCCCCGTCGCGGTTTTGAAGAGCGCCTTGTCCTGGACGCACAGCTCGACGATTCCGTCCGTCATCTTGAAGCCTCCCGTCGACTCCAGTTCGGCGCGCTCCCTTATTCGGCCCTTCCCGAGCTTCGTCAGAAGGCCGCTTCCCGTGAAGACGTTGTTGTTCGTCAGGATGCACGACTGGCCGACGTACAGGCTCATGCCGGCCGCGCCGATATCGGTGGACTCGGCCTCGAGGTTGACGGTCTTGTTGAAGACGAGCAGATCGCCCGTAGCGGGCGGCTGGCCGTCCGACCAGTTGCCGCCGCTCGAGAAAAGGCCGCTCTTCCCGCCCGTCCAGACCTTGAACGGATGATCGCTGCCGACGATCAGCACCCCGCCCGGCGCATGCACGCCCGCCGGCATGTTCGCGGCCGTGTACAGCCCGTCGCTCTGCCGCGTGCCGTCAATCCACAGCTCCGCCACGCGCATGACCACGCTCGGCATGCTGAGCGTACCGCCGTTGAGCAACCTGATGACAGGCGGCGTGGAGAAATTGCTTAAGGCTGTGAGCGTCAGCATGTTGGTCGCGCCGCTCACCACCACGTTCGTACCGCCCCAGACGCCTGTCGTGTCGATCTTCACCTCTCCGTCGTTCACCGTCAGTACGGCGTCGATCTGGTCCGACACGCCGGAGATGTGCATCGGTTTCGGACCCGACTTAGTGATCGATGCGTCAACCGGCGACTTGAGGTTCAGGTAGGTTCCTGCTCTCCCATCCACGCAATAGGCCGTCACCGTATGCCCGTGGGCATGGATTGGCGCAGTGAACGCGAAGGAACCATAGCCGTTGTAGATGGTAAAGTCGCCGTCGGCGTAGACCGGGCCGCTGATGGTCGCCGCGTTGCTGCAGTAGAAGGCCGCATAGTCGCCGTGGGTGTTGACGACCCTCAATTCATTCGTGAGGCCCGAACCCCATGCGGCAAAATGAATCTGCGGACGACTGTTGTATCCGGAACTGGTGCCGTTGTACACCACTTCGATCGGCCCCGTCCCGAACGTCTTGACGCCGCTGATGATCATGACGATCCTTCCCAGCTCCAGTCGCGTGCCGCCCGTGTGAGTGGAGAGAGTACGAAGGTTCATGTCGCCCGTCCCCTTCTTCACGATCTTCCCGGAACCGGCAAACTTGACATAGTTGTTGAGGGTGGCCGAGTTCTCGATGGTGAGGCCGGCGGAGCCGATGTCGAACGTCTCCTCCTCAAGGTCGACAGCCTTCGTGAACTTCACGGTGTCGCCGGGTCGCGGACCGTACGTCGACGTGCCGCCCTCGTCGGCGCTCGTCCAGTTGGACGGCGCCGAGAACGAGCCGGCATTGGAGCCGCTCCACGTGAGCGTGTCACCCCACGCGGCACACGCGGCGGCGAGCGAACAAACCGCGATCAGGGCGATCCCCCGCGCTCTTTTGGAAACAAGCTCAATCATACAGACCCGAAACCTTTCTGTCCAAGACTAGACGGAAACAGTTTACCAATTCCCTCTTCTATCTGCAACGGTAATTTTCGGG
>ONRL01000268.1 GCA_900320225.1 uncultured Lentisphaerota bacterium | reverse complement strand
GAGATGATCACGTGCGCCGCCCGCGCGCGCAACGCCTCCGTCGCACGGCGAAATTCGTCCGGCGCCTTCGGCACGAAGCCGACGAGCGCCTCGCACTCGTCCGCGTTCGGCTTGACGACGTCCGGTCCCGCCTCAACGCCCAGCCGCAGCGCCTCGCCGCTCGCATCCAGCGCCACGGTCCAGCCTCGCGCCTTAAGCGCGCGGATTGCCGCCGCGTAGAAATCCTTCGGGACGGTCGGCGGCAGGCTGCCGGAGAGTATCGCCACGCGCGGCGCGCCGGCGTCCGCGCCGGCCGACGCGAGCAGGCCGTCCATCGTCCAGTCGCCGCCGCCCAGCTTCGGGAACGCCGCCCGATTCAGCTTGAAGCTGCCCTGCGGCGTCACGACCATCTCGTTGCGGCGCGTCGCGCCCGGCACGCGCAGGAAGACGTCGCGGATTCCGCAGCGTGCCAGCTCCTGCTCGAACGGCACGGCGTTGTCAGCACCCAGAAGGCCGCCGCACGACACGCGCGCGCCGCGCAGTGCCAGCCAGCGCGCCACGTTGATTCCCTTGCCCCCCACGTTCTCCGTCTCGGCCACGTCCTTGAAGATGACTCCGTCCGACGGCCACGCCGGCAACATGACCGAGGCATCGAGCGCAGGGCTCATGCACAGGCAGAAGAATTCGGTTTCCACTCGTTTTGACATTCTTTTCTTTCCAAAGCGACGGCACCACGCCGCCGTTTCGCGTACATGATACCACACTCGCGTCCCGCACGGCAATTACAAATCACCGCACCTGGACCTGGCCGGCGCAGGGGAGGCGGCGGAAGACGGGCTCGCGCCATTCCACCGCGTTGTCGCGGAACGTGACGCGGCTGGCGTTTTCGGAAGTCAGGAGCAGCCCCGGCGGATTGACGAACGTGTTGCGCTCCACGAGGATGTCGCAGACGGCGTCGCGGCACGGCTTCACCGTGCGGGCGCAGTTCTTCACCTCCACGTTCCCCTCGTTCTCCAGTAGCTCCGCCTGCGTCGCGAGCGGCGCGTGGTCGCGCCGGAAGACGAGCGTGGCGCCCTTGCCGTCGAAGGTGAAGTCCTCAAGGTCTTCGATTTGCACCCCTGGGCCGTCAAAGCACCGGTACGTGCCCGGCGCGAGCTCCACCCGGCAGGCCCCCACGCGCTTCGCCTCGGCAAGCGCGGCGTTGATCGCGGCGGCGTTGTGGTCGTTCGTCTCGGAGAAACCGAAGTCGACCGCGCGGATCACCGCGCTGCCCGTGGCGCGGGGCAGCTCCACGTCGAAGTCGGGACAGCCCGTCGGCGTCCCCGCGAACGCTGCGGCGCCCAACGCCACGCAGGCCGCAAGGCCCGCAACCGATTTCATTTTAGCAGTCATGGCGGAATTCTAGCACGTTCTCTTTCCGTCCGTCAACTCCGTCGGCGCGTCAACGGCGGACTGCGCTCTGCGCGGCATCTTCTTCAAATGCGCAACCACTGGAGGAGGGCCATGTAGACCGCCGTGCCGGCGACGATCGAGAGCAGCGGGTTACGGCGCCAGATCTGGAGACCCACGGTGAGCGCGGCCGCGAGGTAGGGACTCGCCGTGCGCCACTGCATCCCCGCGAACGAGTAGATGATGAGGCAGCCGATGATCACGGGCGAAACGAACGTTCCGAACTTCTCCACCCACGGCGGCAACGGACCCTTCCGCGCGCCGAAGAAGAGAAACGGCAGCGCGCGGAGACCGAAGTTCACCGCGAAGCCCGTCGCGACGATGCCGATCATGTAGAGGGCGTCATTTTCCATGGCGGCAGAACCCCCTCATCTGGTCGGTGAAGATCACAAGGAACAACGCGAGCATCGCGAACTCCATTCCGTTCGTCCAGCCGCGAATCGCGTCGGGATCGACCACCATCCCGAGCAGCGCCACCACGACGGCGCCGGACGTGACGCCGACGATCCAGTAGGAATGGTTCAGCACCGAAAGATATGTGCAATAGCGCAGATGCTCACCCGGATCCTGAATCGGCGATGCCGCCTCGAGGGCGTAGTTTTCGTCGGTCAGCATGAGGATCAGGTAGCACTTGCGGAAGAAGGAGACGTTCTTCCAGCGCCCGAGCATCGAGAAGCCGTAGAAGGCGTAGCGGAAGTTGACCGCGAGCGTCATGAGCGCGAAGGCGGCCGCAGAGATGTGCGCGGCGATGTACGGCACGCCCGCGATGCTCATCGTGCCCGTCACCCACAGCGCGCTGGAGAGGAACCCCCAGAGCGGCGCGAGCACGACGTTCCCCTTCGCCGCGAGCAGCACGCCCGCGACGAACCCCATCGTCGTGTAGCCCATCAGCACCGGGAGCGAGTCGCGCAGCGCCAGGCGGAATGTCCGCGCACCGGCCATCGCGGCGTCCCTACAGCAGCACGCCCTTCGACGCGCCCTCGCCCTCTTCCCACCAGCTGCCCTTGGTGGACGAGATGCGGGCGATCGCCTTCGTCGTGAGCTGGATGCCGCGCGCGGTCGCGCCGCGCAGCTCCACCACCGGACGCTTCTCGCCGCCGCCCTTGTCCACGAGCTCGAGCGGCTCGAACAGCATCTGGTGGATCTTCTGTCCCTTCGCCGGCTTGAACTTCACGTAGAACTGCGCGGGACACCCCGCCTCGAAGTAGAGCAGCTTGCTCTTCTCGGGCGCGAGGCGGTATTCCTTGTTGTTGATCATGCCGCCGAACGTGAAGCGCTTGATGTAGGAGAAGCCGTACAGCGGCTCCTCGTACACGCACACGAACTCCTTCTCGCGGTCCTTCTCCGGGTTGAAGAGGAACACCTCGAGGAGGTCCTTGTCCACGAAGATCTTGTCCTGCGGCGCGCACATCTTGTAGCGCCCGTCCTTCCACACGAACACGAGCTTGTCGAGCGAGGAGCACTTGAAGAGCTCGTCGCCCGTCTTGAGGCCGGCGCCGACGAAGTGCGCTTCCTTGTCGTAGCGGATCGTAAGCTCGCTCGACGTGAGCTTGCGCACGTCCACCTGCTTGAACGGCGTGGTCGCCACCTGCGTGCAGCGCGGGTACTTCTTCTGGTACAGCTTCACGAGGCCCTTCAGGTACTTCACCACGAACGCGCGCAGGTGCACGAGGTTGTCCTTCACCTGCTTCTCCTCCGCGAGGATGTTCTTGATCGTCTCGCGGTTCTTGTCGATGTCGAACTGGGAGATGCGGCGGATCGGGATCTTGAGGAGGCGTTCCACGTCGTCGAGCGTCACGTCGCGGCGCAGCTCGGCGCGGTACGGCTTGAAGCCCTCGATCACGGTCTGCTGCACGCCCTCGTACGTCTTCTCCTTCTCGATGCGCTTGTAGATGCGCTCCTCCACGAAGATGCGGTCGAGCGTGCGCGCGTGGAAGAGGTCGTCCAGCTCCGCGAGGCGGATCTCCAGCTCGCGGCGCGTGAGGAACATGAGGCGGTCCACGTTCTTCTGCAGGATCTGCGTGACCGTCATCAGCTTCGGGCGGCCGGCGTCCAGCACGATCGGACGCGAGGTGATGGAGCGCTCGCAGTCCGTGAACGCGAAGAGCGCGGTCTTCACCTTGTCCTGCGACTCGCCCGTCGCGAGCTCCAGCTCGATCTCCACGTTCTCGGCGGTGAGGTCGTGGATCTTGCGCACCTTCACCTTCTTCTTCTTGATTGCGTCCTCGATGTTGTCGATGAGCGAGTCCGTGGTCTTGCCCCACGGGAGCGCGGTGATCACGAGCTTGTTCTTGTCGCGGTTCTCGATGACGGCGCGCACCTTGACCTTGCCGAGGCCGTCCTGGTACTCGCTCACGTC
>ONRL01000269.1 GCA_900320225.1 uncultured Lentisphaerota bacterium | reverse complement strand
ATATACCACGCCGAACGCCAGCTAAAAGACTGGCGCCGGACCGGCAAGGCCGGGTACACCACGCCGCACTATCCGGCTCCAAAGAGCGCTTCATCCGGCACCTCCAGCGCGCCCGAGCCCTCGCACCCCGCGAGGTCGGGATCGTCAAGCGACGGATCGAACGGAAGTTCACCTCGCGCTAACGCGCGTAATGGGGCGTGAACGCCGGAGGGGGCGAGGCGAGGGCGTCGAGCATCGCCTTGACGGCCGCGTCCAGCTGCGGGTCGCGCCCGGCCTCCTCGTCGGCGGGCGTCAGGTCCACTTCGATGTCCGGCTTCGCGCCGTTGTTCTCCATGTCGCTGCCGTCGAAGAGGAACCAGCCGTGCCCCGGCACGCGGAACGTGCCGTAGTCGAGCAGGTTCACGTCGCTCGTGGCGATCACGCCGCCGGCGGTGCGCCGCCCGACGAGCGGACCTCTCTTCAGCGTCTTCACCGCGTGGGCGAACATCTCGCCGTTGGAGAACACCCGCTCGTCCACGACCACCGCCACGGGCTTGGAGAACACGGGTCGGTTCCAGTAGCTGAAGAGATAGCCCGCTTCCCCGCCCGGAGTGACGGAGCGCGCATGGTCGCCGCCGCAGATGACGGAAAGCAGCCAGTCTGCCGTGTGCCCCCCCGTGTTGCCGCGCAGGTCGATCACGAGCGCGTCCTTGCCCCAGCACCGGGAGTACACCTCCTCCTCGAACATCTGGTAGCTCTTCGGCTTCATCTTCCGCACGGCCAGGTAGCCGACGCGCCCGCCGGTGGACGCGTCGATCCGCGCGCGGACGGACTTCGTCTCCTCCTTTGCGATCAGGTCGCGTATCTGCTCGTACGTTGCAAGCTTGAGATAGACGGGGTCGGCCTCGCGCCCTTTGACGACGAGCTGCACCTGCTTCCCCTCGGGCAGGGTCAGGAGGGGCTCGAGATGCGTTCCCTTGTCCAGCCGCTTGCCGTCTACGGCCTCGACCACGTCGCCGACGTGCAGTTTCCCTTCCGCCGGCGATCCGGGGATCACCGCGGCCACGCGGAACGTGCCCGGCGCGAAACGCACGCCCAGATGTCCCGTGACGGCGGTCCAGTTGTGCGGCTTGGGCGGACGCACCCATTCGCGGTCCGACGTGTTCGACGACCAGAATCCCAGGTGCGAGGCGTTCAGCTCGCCCGTCATGAGGCTGATGACGCGCGTGAACACGGAGTGGCTGGAGGCGTGGCGCGCCGCCGGCAGGTACCTGTCCCTGACGGACTTCCAGTCAACGCCGTGCATGCTCCGGTCGTAGAACCCGTCCCTCAGCTTCGCCCACGCCGTGCGGAACGCCAGCTCCCGGTAGTCGGACAGGTCGTCCTCGCGGTACACGCTCAGGTCGAACACCGTGTCCTTGTGCGCCGGCTTGTTGTCCACCACCCACGCGAGCCGCTTGTCCTTCGCGTACCAGCAGGGGTTGCGCCCGCGCTTGGACGACAGCTTTTCGCCCGTCATGCGGTCAGGGACGTGCAACGTGTACGTGGCAGAGCCGTTGCCGTAGGCGAGCGTGCGGGAGTCGTGCGAGAAGAACGGCGCGGTGCCGGAGGCGCCCGTGCACCGGATGCGGTCGAACAACCCGTCGAACACGATGTTCACGCGTGGTGCGCCCTCGTCTTTTTCGTTCTTATTTTTGTCCTTCTCGTCTTTGTCTTGCGTGCCGATGTCGCGGCGGGCGCGCCGGACGGTCTCCGCCTGGTCCTCCTCCTCGTCCTTGGGGTCAAGGTAGACGTAGTAGATCTGGTCGTTGCCGTTGCCGATGCCCGGCCGGTTGCCGGCCCAGGCGAGCAGCTTGCCGTCCGGACTCCACGCCGGCGTCCCGTCCCACTTCCAGTTCCGCGTCAGGTTGTAAGGTTTCCCGTCGCCCGTCGCGGGGACGATCCACACGTCGCGGTTGCTGTTGGCGTCTACGAGTTCCACTGCCAGGTAGCGCGCGTCTGGACTCCAGCTGACGGCGCCGGCGGCGTACGCCTCCGCCCGCCGCTCCGTCTTCATGTCCTTCAGCGTCACCACGTCGATCTCGCCGCGCTGGTTCGGGCAGGCGAGGCGCGTGCCGTCGGGCGAGAGGTACAGCCCGATGCGCACTTTGTCGTCCGAGATCAGCGTCTCGGTCTTGAACGACGAGTTCTCCCACCACGGCAAAGAGCCGTTGGCGCGGCGCGCGCGGCAGACGTCCGTGCCGTCGCCGCGGTCCAGCAGATAGTACAGGCACGACCCGTCGGGCGCGAACGCGCATTTCGTCACGCGCGCGAGGCGGCGTTCCGCGACGAGGCGCGGCGTCTTGACGACGGTGTCCATCGCGTACAGGCCGCCGCCCACCGTCAACGCCGCCTCGAGACCGTCGGAACAGAACGCGACGTCGCCCTCGCCCTCGGCGTTCCATGCCGCGGTGTAGAAGCGGCGGCGACCGAAGGTGGAGGTGGACTGGTATCCGCTCGGGCGGAGCGCGATGCGCACGGGCTTGGGGTCGGACGCCGTCGGGTCGAGGCGCCAGAAGTCGAACCCGGACCGCACCACCATCGTATGGCCGTCCGCTGAGACGGACGGCTGGAACGCCGCGTCGTCGCCGAACGAGACCACTTCGCGGTCGGCGCCGTCCGCCAGCACGTGCTCCCGCACGCCGGCCACCGCCGCGCCTGGCTTGCGGCCCAGGTAGTAGAACGCCTTGCCGTCCGGACGCCAGCGCGGGAAGAAGGCGTTCTCCGACATCGTGGCGGGACGGCGGAATTCCTTCGTCTGCAGGTCGTAGAGCCAGATTTCCGCATCCTCCGGCGTCTTCCCGGAACGGCGTTTGCGGTAGATGTTTTTCTCTCCCCGGCGCGAGAACGCGAGCAGCCGCCCGTCGGGGGAAAGCGCCGCGTCGTGCGAACGGACGTGCGCGAGGGGAAAGGTCTCGCCGCCGTCGGGGGAGAAGAAGGCGATGCGCCAGCCTTCGGACGTGGCGGCGTGGTCGCGCAGCGCGCTGCCGACCACGCGCTTGCCGTCCGGCGCCCATGCCGAGAGGCCGGTCGGCTCGCTGTGGCGCGATATCTGGCTCACGCGCATCGTCGCGAGATCCATCACGAAGATCTTGTGTCCGCCGTCCCGCGAGGAAAGGTAGGCCACGCGGTTACCGTCGGGCGAGAGCGCGGGCCAGGACTCGAGCGACTCCTCCGGCGTCAGCCGCTCGGCCGTTCCGCCCGCGGTGGGAGCGATCCAGATCGAGTCGTTCCATTCGAACACGAACCGCGAGCCGTCCGCGTTCACGCTCGGACACGATCCGAGGTAGATCTCCGACCAGTCCTTTCCCGCCGCGTCCATGACGGCGGAAACGCACGCCACCGATACGACTATGAGGGGCTTTGATATCTTCATTGGTTCAAACCTTTCTTTTCTGTTGCCGCGCAGTATAGCATGAATCGGCGGGCGATAATATCACAAACCGCCATTTCCCCGCAAGCCCGAAGTCATACAGTTAGGATCGCGCGCGGGTGATTTTTGCTATACTATCCGCATGAGAAATACTCGCTTGGTGTCGCCGCGGCCAAGACGCGCGGCGCGTGTGTGGTCTGTTCTGGCATGCGCGCTGTGTGCCTTGAACGTATTTTTCGTCCATGCCGCCGGCCTTGAGATCGGTTGGGCGGAACGCGACATCACGCCGTCGCTGGACGGCGGGAAGAAGATTCCGCTGGCGGGGCAGTACTACGTCCGCGACGCCACGAACATCCATTCGCGCCTGAAGGTC
>ONRL01000272.1 GCA_900320225.1 uncultured Lentisphaerota bacterium | reverse complement strand
GTCCCGCCGCCACGGGAATCGTCCGAACCGAGAACGCCACGTCCGCCGTCGCGCCGAAGGACGCCAGTGCGGCACACGCAGCCGAAAACAATGCCATGTCTTTCATGTCAAGTTCATCTCCATCTTCACTTGCCTGCCGCGAGCCTCGCCAGAAGCTTCGCCAAGCTTGTCCGTTCAAGAATGCTGTTTTCCTCAACCGAAGTTGCCGTAGTATAGCACATCCCTTCCGCGCTATCCACCCGCATCAGATCTGCACGCTCTATACGTTCTACACGGCCTCCAAATAAGTTTTTGCAACTGCCTCGGTTAGTAGAGGAACCCGAAGAGCCAAAGCGGGATCTTGTTGCCGAAGCCGGTCTCAAGGTCGTCGCTCACGACAAAGCTGTCGGGGATGTCGGCGATCTGCCCAAACCTCTTGCCGCGCCCGCCGACCTCGAACGTCCATTTGCCGTCCACGAAGAAATCACCCTCGCCGGAGAAGACGACCGCATGGTCTTTCCTGAGCTGGTTGCAGAAGAACGTCTCGCGCAACGTGCCCGTGTTCGCGTTCGGCACCAGCGCATGCATGAGATTCGTGTTGTCGCAGTATATCTTTTCCGGCTTTGACAAGTTCTTGAGAGACTCGCCCTTTGGCGGCAGGAGCGCGAGAAGCCCGGCGCGTTCAAGCGCGGAGAGCATTTTGAGCCCCTGCGCCCGCTCCGTTCCAAGTTCGCGGTACAGCGCGGACATGTTCGGCGTCTGCGGACAGGATGCCGCCAGGATCATCAGCATCCGCTTCGCCTTTCGGATCGTCTCCTGCGAAACGTCGTCGATGCTCGGATAGTCGACATCCAGCACCTTGTGCACCGTTTCAAGCAGCTGGTCGAGATAATGCGACGGCGAACGCTTGTAGAAGGGATAGAATCCACTGACACGGTACTTGTCGAAATAGGGCAGTATCTTGATGTCCGAGCAGATGCGGGACGCGATCGGAATGTGTTCTTTGAGGATTTGCCCAAGTTCAAGGACTTCAAAGTTCCCCGCGCCCTCGAATTCTAGGTACTCGCGGAAGGAAAGCCCCTTCAGCCGATAGATTGACTGCCGACGCGACAGATCCCCCTTGCCCTTTTCCAGCTTCAGCATGGATGAACCGCTGTACGCGAAATGCATGGACGGAAAATGGTCCACGAAGTTCTTCAGCAGCAAGGACCATTGCTTTCCGACATGGTGGACCTCGTCCAGGAACACATGCGTAAAACCGTGGCTGTAGAGGTATTCGACGGCGCCCAACGGATTGTTGTCGGCGAACCACAGGTTGTCAAGACTCATGTAGATGGCCTTGTCGCTCCCTTCGCCAAACGCCTCTTTGACATGCTGGAGCATCAATGTGGTCTTGCCGGCTCCACGTGCGCCCATGATGCAGACAAGCGGCTCGTTCCAGTCGATTTCCTTTGCCAAATACCGATGGAAACTGCAATCCGTCTCGCGGATCAAGCGATTGCTCGTCCTAAAGAGCGGTTCTATCTCTTCGGCAGTCATTGGGCACCTCGATTTTTCATTTTCTAATAACCATGTCATTTTAGAACATTGAGTTTCTAAAATCGGCACGGATTTAGAAAGTCAAGATTCTGGCATGAGTATAACACACCCCTTTGTGTCTCGTCAATGTATTTCGCCCAGCGCGTCGCAGACGCCCGGCGAGTAGTTGCGGTAGTCGACGCATTCGAGATACGCGCCCGCGCAGCCCGTGTCTTTCGCGATCCGCAGAAGCTCGCGCGCCACGTCGGGTGCCTTCATCCCCGTCGCCTTCACGTAGCCGGGGATGCCGTAGGGCATCGCGTACATGCTGCAGTGGAAGTAGAGTCGAGCCTTGCCGCACTTCGCCTTCGCGTAGGAGAGGATCTCGCGCGTCACGTCGAACGGACGCTTCGCGCCGGCGTCGACGTCCATCACCACCACGGCGTCCAGCGTGCCGTCCGCCGCAAGCGCCTTCCAGTCGATCGCGTATGCGTTCCAGAGGAAGTCGTCCTTCACGGTGAGATGCTTGAAGCCGATGTGGAACTCCACGCCCGCCGCATGGCACTTCGCCCCGAACGCGCGCAGGTAGGACATCACGTCCTCAGAGACGAGCGCGAGCCAGCGCGGGTCGCGCGCGTCCGCTGGCGGCTCGCAGCCGTACTTCGCGCGCCAGCGGTCGATCACGGGCTTCACGTACTCCATGTGCGGCCCCCACCCGCCGTTGCGGTGGAGGTCGAGGAACACGACCTGCGGCTTGAGGGCGAGGCGCTCGTCAACGAGGCGCAGCTTGTGCGCGCGCACCTCGGGCCACGCGAGCGACGCGGTGGCGAGGCGCGGACCGCCCCCGCGCGTCCGGCACATGTACTGCGGATGCGCCACGTTCCAGTTGGACTCCGTATATGCCAGCCAGTGGTTCTCCTCCCACGTCGTGTGGATGCCGTAGACAAGTCCGCGCCGCGCGCATTCGCCGCGCACGATGCCGAAGGCGTCCGGTTCCGGACGCTCCAGACGCAGGTTGCCGTACACGCTGAGGCGCGGCAGCTTCCGCTTGTCGAGCGGGGACTCGCCCACAGGTGACGCCTCCTCCGCGCTCGGGTAGCGCATGAGCGAGCCGCCCTTGTCGCGCCAAAGCACAGTGGTGGGATGCGTGAGCAGCACGTGCTCAAGCGTCTGCACCGTGCCGGTCGCCGTCTCGATGTCGTACACGTGCGCGAAGTCGAGCGAATCGACAAGCGCCACCACGTCAAACGGCGCGGCGGAAGCAACGAGGCCGCACAAGGCGGCGAATCCTAGCAGAGACATCCTTTTCATTTCAGGTTCCTCCACTCGTTCTGTCCGCATCCCCGCGGTTCGGGCACGTTCGCGGGCCAGCCACGCCCGACCTCCAGCGACAGCAGACGCGACTTCGGCAGAAGTCCGCTGCCGATGGACATCTTCTGCGGGTGGTCAAGCGCGATCAACCCGTTGTACTCGGCGCAGATCGGCTCCGCGCCGTCCACGCTCAACCACAATCGATTTTCCGACCGTATTCCCGTGATCTCGTACACGCCGGCCTTCGCGAGCGGATCGCGCGTGTGGAGGCACACGTGGCGTCCGGTGAGGTTGCGCGTGCCCACGTGCGGACGCCCGTTCAGCGCGAAGTAGAGCTGGAAGCCGAGGGGATGCTCGGCGTACGCGCCGAACGCGATGATCTGGAAGCGGTTCGCATCGCCGTCCCAGTCCACCTTCGCGCGGACGAAGAACGTCTGGTCCGACCCGAACGCGCAGGACGCGGGCAGCGGGATGCTCGACGTGCGCACGAAGTTCGTGCCGGCGTAGAGCACGGTCTCGCCCTCCTTCCACGGACGCACGGCGGTCGTGACCGACGGCAGGTCGTTCGCCGTCGGACGGTCCGCCACGCCGAACGGACGGCGGTAGACGGTGCCGTCGCGGTCGTAGATCAAGCTCTTGCCGTCGGGCGCGAAAGACGAGTTCTCGCCGAGGCAGATGCGGCGCATGCGTCCGGCGGCCGGATCGAGCACGTAGACGTGCCAGCCCGGGTCGTCCCCGCGGCAACCCGTGAACGTGAGGAGCGTGCCGTCGGGACTCCAGTTCGGCGCGTACGCCGCAATGTCCCGAACGTCGTCCACGCGCGCGGCCATGATCCGCCACGGCAGCGCGAACGTGGTCAGCTCCGCCCACGCGAGCAGCTTCCCGTCAGGCGACACGACCGGCTGCGACACGCCGGTTCCCCAGGTTTCGTTTGGGTAATAGACGATAGAGGCAGTTGCGGAACCTGTCAAATCCGTCTTTGCGAGGCAGCTGCCGATGAAGTCCTTTGCGTGGGGGTGTCCGGGCGGCGGACGCGACGTGACGAACCAGAGCGTGTGCCCGTCGGGGGAAAGGCACGGCGAGTAGTCGCGCCAGCGTCCGCGCGGGAGCACGTCACGCGCCGTGCCGTCCGCGCCGCGCAGGCGGATGGCGTAGCCTTCCTTCAGATTCCCCTTCCACGTCTCGAACGCGGTGTGCAGCTCGTTGCCGAAGGAGTAGAGCAGGTCGCCCGTGCGCGTCCAGCACGGGAACGCGGCGCGGCCCGGCCCCTTCTCGGCCCACGTCGTCGCGCCCGTGCGCAGGTCGTAGAGGCCGAGCCACGTCTCGGCGCCTGCGTCGCGCTGGAACGCAAGCGTCGTGCCGTCGGGCGAGAGCGCACCGTTGAAGCCCTTCACGAGGGCCTCTTCGCCGCACGCCGCATACGCGGCCGCCATCGACAAAACAACAAGTGGCAGTTTCATCCTTACCTGTAACTTCCTTATGGCTTTTCTTATTTGCTTTCGCTACTGGGAGTTTTGGAGTTTAGGAGGTTTTGAGGATTTTTATAATCTCCTCCGAAACTCCTAGTCTCCTAATCTCCCAGAAGCGAAAGCAATCATCTGAGACAATTGTCCCCTCGTTGCTTTCACTGCTGGGAGATTCGGAGTTTTGGAGATTGGGAGAAAAATTCAAAAAGACTCCAAGTCTCCCTATCTCCAAGTAGCGAAAGCAATCCAATCATTTGTAGAACCAGTCGATCGGCACCTTCACGAGACGCGAATGGGCGAGGCCCTTGTAGGCGCAGTAGCCGAGGAGTGCCGTGCCGTCGTCGAGCGGCTGGAGCGCGATGTAGCAGAACCAACCCGACGGATCGTCCTCGATGTTCTTGACGTGCGTCCACGTGCGGCCCTCGTCACGCGAGATCGCCGTCGTGAGGGGCGTGCGGCGTCCGTTCGCCCACTTCGGCGCCTTCTTCGCCTCGTCGGGACGTTTCGTGTGGTCGTTCCAGATGGCCAGCAGGTCGCCCGTGGGCAGTCTCTTGATCGTGGCGGGAGAGACCGGCGCCACGAGCGCGGAGGGTTCGGGCGTGGACCACGAGATGCCGCGGTCCGTCGAGCGGCTCATGTACTGGCATCCCGCGTTCGTGCGGATCCACATGAGGATGCTGCCGTCCTTCAGCTCCACCACGCCCGGCTCCTGCGCGGCCTTGAACGCGCCCTTCGCGTCGTGGACCTCGAGGATGTTCTTGCCGCGCTGCCAGGTCTTGCCGTTGTCGTCTGAGGTATACGTCGTCACGCGGCCGAGGTTGTCGAACTTCGAGCCGTCGAAGCTGTGCTTCGAAACGGCAAAGAGCAGGCGTCCGTCCTTCAGCTGGATCACACGGTCGTTGTTGAGGACGAAGTAGGCGACCTCGTCCGTGATGCAGACCGTCGGCTCGCCCCACGTCTTGCCCTCGTCGAAGGAGCGGCGCAGGACGGGACGGCAGTCCTTCGTGCTGTTCTTGCGGAGGTAGAAGAGCGCGATCTC
>ONRL01000274.1 GCA_900320225.1 uncultured Lentisphaerota bacterium | reverse complement strand
CACTCAATGGAAAGCCGTATGCGGGAAATCCGCACGTACGGTTTGATGAGGGGGAAGTCGCACCGGCGGCAACGCCGAGGCGTGGGTCTCTACTCTACAGAAGCAAGATGAGAAGGATACAGGCGATCTTGTTGCCGTTCGCTGCCCTTGGCGTGGCGCAGGCGCTCCTCGCCGCCGTGCAGAACGTGGAGATCACCGCCGCTAACGCCTACGCGTATTCGGCGGACAACCCGCTCGTGTGCGACTCGGGTTCGCAGATCACGGTGAAGCACTCCTACCGTGCGGACGGCAGGACGATGAAGGAGGCGCTGATCGATTTCATCCAGGTGGCGCCGGCGGCGGCCGGTGACCCTGATCCGTGGGTGTCCGTCCGCCTGATCGAAGGCGGCCTCACGAACGACGTGGATTTCTCGGAGCAGCCGTACCTATGGCTGGGAAGCGTGTCGCACGGCAACAGCTATTCGGCAGGGATGTACGACATCCTGGTGGGCGTGTACGAACCATACGGGGACGTCTATCGGTTCGGATACGACGGCTACACCAATTACGGCGAGCTGGGCATCCTCGTGACAAATCTCGTCGACAATCCCGTGACCGGGGCTCCGCGCAGCATCGTCATGCGCGGGAAGGGAACCACCTGCCTGGGTTTTGTCGACGGGAGCGTCCGCACGTTCACGGGCCCCGTGACTGTGGAGGACGGCGCGTTCATGACGATGTACAATTTCAACTCCTTTGCGACGACGCCGCGCGTCATCGTCCGCAACGGGGCGAATTTCATCGTGAAGTCCAACCTGGCGACGGCGCCGGCAACGATGGACGTGGAGATCGACGGCGAAGTGGTTTTCTACCTTTCGGGCGGCGGCACGCTGCCCCGCCTCACCCTCAACGGGTCCGTCTCGGGAAACGGCACCATCCTTCTCAAGGACCAAGGCGGCATCACGTTTGCCGGAACGAACAACACCTTCTCGGGCGAGGTCAGGATAGGCTACCAATCGAACGGTGCGTTGCCGATTCGCGTCCAAGTGGGCAACGGCCAGCATTTCAGCTGGGGGAACGCCGAGTTCACGGGCTTCAACCTGCCACGCCACGAGTTCGTCCTGAACACGCATTCCAACGTCACGTTCTCGTGTGCTATCCCGTCGAACGGAAAGGTGTACAAGATGGGATTCGGCACGGTGACGCTGACGCAGCCGATCGACCGGTCGGCTGCCGTCGCGGCCAACCTGCCCGCGTTTGTCGTGGACGGTGGCGCGCTCGTGCGCGGTGCGCCCGAGACGATCCCCATGGAGGGCGTGATGTCGCTCGCCTCGGGTACGGCGTTCGACCTCGGCGGCATCGCCTGCGCGTCCTGCTACATCCCCTACGGCGGCGGCTCGATCGTGAATCCGCCGGCGGGTGCGGAACTCGTCCTGCGCGGCGCGTGGACGAACGACCTCACGTTCGCCGGTTCGGTCCCGGGCGATGTCCGCCTGGAAAACACGGGCGCGACGTGCTGGCGCGCGGATAGCCAGGCTTCGCTGGGCAACGTGACGTTTGGCGACGGGCTGTTCTCGATGGACACGTACCGCACGGGCGCCGCGACAAACGCCGTCTCCGTCCTCAGTGGGGCGCGGCTCCAGCTGACGTCCGACGAATACACCCGCTGCAGTTCGATGACCGGCCTGGCCCTGGACATCTGGCTGAACATGCCTTCCGCCTCCTCGCATGCGCTCTTCTACACCAATTGCCTTGCAGCGATCGGCTCGCGCGTCCCCGACGTCCGCACGGACATGTCGCTTTTCCCCTCGGGCGTTCATTCGGGCGAGATCGGCGTCTGCGACGATTCGTATCCGTTCGCGAAGGTGCTCGGTGGCAGAAAGGACTACTTCTGTGCGCTGTTCAGCGGCTATTTCCTCGCCGAGGCGGACGGCGTCTATTCTTTCTCGTTCCACGCCGACGACGGCGGCGCCGTGTGGGTGGACGACGTCCTTGTCACGAGCGGCGCCGCGGGCAATTCGGCGGCGGCGTTCTCCGGAAACGTCGAGCTGACGGCGGGCTGGCATCCCATCCGGATGCTGTTCACCGAGGAAACCGGATACGAGATATTCATCGTCCAGGTGAAGCGTCCGGGCGACTCCACCTACATCGACTTCCCGTCCGGCACGCTGAAGGCCGTCGCCGAGGGCGAGATAAGGCTGCAATCCCTGTCCGGCGACGGCGAAATCGTCCGCGCGGCGGGAAGCGTCTGGCCGGCGATCGGCGACGCGATGGGTTTCACCGGCTCGGTGATCGTGGACGAACACGCGGGCGACACGCCGGCCGGCGCGCTTGCGCTCAACTCGGCGCAGTTGGTGCCCGATTTCGACAAGAACATGTTCGACGGCACGTGGACGGTCGCGCAGAAATCCGCATTCACTTCCGCGAGCGGATTGCGGGCGATTATGCTAACGCCCAACGAGGCCACGACGAAGGGGGCCGTCAACACGACGTCGCCCATTGTGCTCGGGCAGCCGTGGAGCGTGTCGTTCGACTACAGCGCCGTCAAGCCCTCTTATGGATCGATGGGCGACGGTTTCTTCATCGGCGTGCATAACGCAGGCTCCACGGCCTCCGACGGAGGAGTCTTCGGCTACAATGACATGGCGAAGCGCCTCAACCAGCCCTCGGCGTACGGACTTCAGGTCTACATCTACAACGCCGGCCATACGCAGCTCGTCTGGGTGAACAACAACAACGTCTATGCAGCCCCTGGGCCGATTCTGACGAACAGGACCTTGGTTACGTGGAGCAAGGTCTACAAGAAGCCGATGCACGTGGAAATGTCCTACGACGGCACGGAGAAGCTGGTCGTGTCCTTCAGCCAGGACGGCAATGTCCTCGCCGTGACGAACGCGTTGGCGGGAACTGACTTCGCCGCGAAGTATGCGGACGGCACGGCGCATGTCGGCATCTGGGGCTCGAACGGCGGCTACTTCACGCCGACCCTGGTCGAACGCCTGACGTTGTCGACGGGGGACGCCCCCGCGCAGGAAACCGTCCTGGGCGGCGCGTTGGAATTGCGCGGCGGCACCGTCACGTCGGTTTCCGACGCGTCCGGCGCGATGACGCTTGCGGCCGACCTGCGCGTCGCCGGCGCGGCGACTCTGGCTTCGGAAGGTGGTTCGCTCGCCTGCACGTCGACGACGTGGACGTTTGACCTCGACGCTGCGGATTCCTCGCTGACGGTGGGCGCGGGCGTCACGCTTCCGGCGGCGGTGTCGCTGGACCTCTCCTGCACGGGCGAATGGCCCGTCGTGCCGCGTCTCCTCGCGGACCTCTCCGGCTACTCGGGGAGCCTTCCGTCCTTCTCGCTCTCCGCGGAGGTGCCGAAGTCCGTACGCCTTTCCCAGTCGGGCGGCAAGTTGTACGTGTGCAAGTCGAGCGGCACCACGATCATTTTCAGATGAGCGGCAAAGGCGTTGTTCTGAAAGTCAGAACCGAAAGGGAGAATGAAGGGTCAGAGCTTATTGATACAGTAAAATTGATACAGTAGCCGAGTTTTTGGTATAATGTCCGCGGTTGCGCTGATGCGCCGCGTAGAGGCAGGAGTACAAGCTAGCATGAGTTACTGTATCAATAGAACTGTATCAATAAGCTCTGACCCTTTTGACCCCCTACCCAGACGGGAAGCCGCGCTGGAAGAACAGGAACTACCACTGGGTCCAGCTTCTGAGTCTTTAGCTCCGCCGAGGCGCGCGTTGAAGTCTACTGCTTCGGCAGCAGGTCTGTCTTCAGGATGGCATCGCCGTGCTTTAGATCGAACGCCAGCGTGCGCCCCAAGACCTCGTCTAGATCTTCCTTGTGAAAACCGCGACCGGAAAGGCCTGTCATCGGAACGGTCTTGTACCCGAGCATGTTTTTCGTGAGGACGGTGCCCGCTGGCGTATCCTGCATTACAAGCAGTACGTCCCCAAAACCGTATCGCAGCCTGAATTCTTCCTGTGCTTGAGACTTCGCC
>ONRL01000299.1 GCA_900320225.1 uncultured Lentisphaerota bacterium | reverse complement strand
ACGTCGGGGTTCGTGAGGCAGAGCTGCGTGCGCTCCTTCAGGCGCACGCCGTTCACCATGCTGAAGTATTCGGGGTGTTCGTCGAAGTACTTCTCCGGCGGCAGGAGGCGCTCGAACGTGTGGCAGTTGCCGAGGCCGCCGCCGAAGCGCCACGTGTTTCCGCCGTGGCGCGCCTGCAGTCTGTTCGAGCCTCCGTTCACGCGGTTGCGCGCGGCGAAGTCGCCCTTGAAGTAGTCCCACCAGTGGACGTCGCGCGCGTCGTCGAGGTCGTCGGGCACGGAGAAGGAATCGCGCGCGGGCACGACGGTGTGCCACGAGGCGTACCAGCGGCAACCGCCGTAGCGCTCCAGCAGCTCGTACACGCCGTACAGCACGCCGCGGTTCCCGCCGGTGACAAGCAGATCGCCTTCGACGACCTTCAAGCTGAAACCATCCTCGCCCAGATTGAGCGGACATGAGACCTGAGACGAGAGACGTGACATGTTGAGGAACACGGCCTTCGGCGGGAGGGCCGCGCTTGTTGCGGACTTCACCTCCACGATTGGCAGCCGCACGCCCGTCATGCGCTCCGTGAAGTCGCGCAGCTCCTCGGCCGCGTACTTCACCGACGGCGACGCGTCCGCCGCGCGCACGATCGCGTACTCCGGCGCGCGCCCGCGCACGGCGAGCTCAAGCGTCCCCGCCCAGCCGCCCCGCACAAGCGCCGCAACGGCGAGGAGGAGGAGAGACATGAGACCTGAGACATGAGACTTGCCGGGGGTGACATGAGACCCGAGACCTGAGACGAGTGGTAGTTGCTGTAACTTCATTGTTTGCAAATCTCAAAAAGTCCAACGTCCAATGTCCAACGTCCTCAATCCTTTGTCCGTTGTCCTCTGTCCTTTGTCCTAAAGCTAATTGTTATCCACCCACCAGCCCGGCGGCACCTGGTAGTTCAGATGCCCCGTGTCGAGGTAGTCCGTCACCTTCATGTCGTGCCCCACGAGGCGCAGGGCCGTGCCGAAGGCGGTGTCGTACATCGGCGGACGCGGCGGAACGGTCGTTCCCCACGCGGCGGCGGACGCGAACTTGTACATCTGGATCCAGTCGCTGCCGCGCAGGTGGTGCCACGTGGTCTCGATGAAGCCGAACCCGCCGATCTTGGAGATGTAGTCCGCCATCGGCTTCATGGCGTTGAAGTTCATCCACGGGCAGCCGGCCACGGGGAAGCCCTTCTCCTTGAAGTACGCCATCGTGGGCCAGTCCTTGCGCGCCTCCTTCATGTTGCCGTAGGAGTACTGCCAGTCGCAGATGATCACGTCCTTCGGCAGGGTGTCCGCGAGGGTGGCGGTGGTCTTCGTGCCGTGGTGGACGTAGCCCTTCCAGCGCGGGTCGCCGCGTTCGAGGAGCATGTCGTGCCAGATCATCGCCTGCGCGCCGCGCGCCTTCACGAAATCGGCGAGGCCGGTGATGTGCTTGCAGACGAGCTCGGCGTAGGGCGTCTTGCGGCACTCGGGACATGACGGCGGCTGCGCCTCGTCGCAGCCGAGGTGGAAGAACGGCGGACGCCCGAAGTCGTCGTGCATCTCGGCGATCAGGTCGCGCAGCACGCGCTGCGTCTCGGGGTTGGAGATGCACCAGTTCCAGCCGCCCGGCTCGAAGAGCGGTTCGTACTGCGGCTGGAGGTCGAGCATCGCGTGCTTGATCGTGCAGCCGCGCGAGGACGTGGCGTGGCCGTAGGCGTTGATCTGCGGCACGAGCGTGATGCCGAGGTCGCGTCCGATTGCCACGAGGCGGCGCACCTCCTCCTTCGTCATGGTCGGGTTCGGCCAGTGCCACCACGGATGCTTCGCGCTCGCGTACATGCCCCACGGCTCGATGATCGCGTAGTTGAACTTGAGGAGCGCCGCGAGGCGGATCGCGCGCTCCATCTGCGCGGGACGCACCTCGGGGAACCAGCACAGGTGCACGGCGCGGAACGCGAGGTGCGGGCGGTCCGACACCTTCAGCGACGGCAGGATGCGCCCTTCCGTGCGGAACGTGCCGCGCTTCGCGATCGCGAGCTGGCGCATCGTGTACGCCGCCCACCGCACGCCCGCGAGCGACCGCGCCGCGATCCTGATGCCGCTCGCATCGGCGGAAATCGCATACGCCTCATCCCCGGGAGGGACGCGCTCCTGCGCGTCCGCCCCGGTCGCGCCGGAGCGCGACCCTCCCGCCGCCACCTTCGGCGCCTGCGCGCCGTACCAGTCGGCGAAGTGGCGCGCAAGCCAGGGCACCGCATCCGGGCTGGGACACTCCACCGTCACGGTGGCCGTGGCGTCGAACGCCACGGGGGCGTCCATGTTGCTGGTGAACTCCACCGGCACCGGGATCGGAGCAAGCTCCACCGCATCCGGGTTGGCCTCGTTGCCGGCAACCGCCAGGAACGACACAAGACACAAGACAGAAGACAAACGACAAACGATTTTCATTCTCATTTTCCTTTCAATTCAAGACGCTCAACTCAAAACGCGAAACCAGAAACGCGAAACCAGAAACGCGAAACACACTACAGGCACTTGACGAGCGGCTTGCACTAGGCATCCAGCACGCGCCGGTAGTTCGCACCGATTCTGTCCCACAGCGCCAGCGCGTCGGGGGCGCCCACGACCGTGCCGTGGCCGCCGCGGTAGGTCCAGGCCGCGAGACGGTCCACGCCCTCCTCCACGGCGATGTCCACCCAGCGGTCGATCTGCGCAAAGTCCTTCGGCTGCTTGTAGTAGCCCATCAGCCAGCGCTCGGAGAGCTTGCCGTACTTCTTCGCGATCGCCACCGTGCGGCGCGTGATCTCGCGGTAGAAGTCCTCGGGGAGCGCCCAGTTGACGATCGTGGTGGAGAACACGTCGAAGTACGGACACGACCCCACGAGGTCCCAGTTGTCGTAGCCGCGGTACTCGCTCACGTAGTAGCCGTTCTGCGTGGCGTGGACGCAGCAGGTGATCTCGCAGTCCTCGCGGATTTCCTTGATCGCCTTCGACGTGTCGCTCAGCACCACGAGCGCCTCGCGCCAGCGGAACTGCTTCACGTCGTTCGTCATGTAGCGCGGCATCTCGCTCAGCACCACGAGCGCCTCGCGCCAGCGGAACTGCTTCACGTCGTTCGTCATGTAGCGCGGCATCTCGTAGCCGTAGTAGTCGAGGAAGCGCTTGCGGCAGACAGGGCAGTAGCACGTCCAGTCGTCCGCCACGCCGCCGGTGATGGAGGCGATGCCCTTCGGGAAGGCGTAGTGCGGCTCGTCCCAGAAGAACCCGTCGCACGCCGTCTCGCGCGCGAGCGTGGTGCAGAAGTTGCGGAAGTAGTCGCGGTAGCTGTTCGTGTTGAAGCAGGCGTAGGGCAGCTTCTCGCCCGTGAGGGCGGAGACCTGACGGTTCTCCACATTGTCCTGCAGGAACTTCGACACCTGCTCGCCGCCGAAGTACTTGCCGTTGCCCCACGGGTCGATCACGCACTTGAGCCCCAGCTCGTGCGCCTTCTCGACGATCTTCGGGATGTTGGGCCGCCAGAAGTCGAAGTCGAACTCCGTGACGGCGAGGATCACGCACGTCACCCCGTGCGCCTTCATCTCGGCGAAGTCCGCC
>ONRL01000278.1 GCA_900320225.1 uncultured Lentisphaerota bacterium | reverse complement strand
TCGCCCTTCGCGATGGGCACCAGCCGCACGTCGTCGAGGATGACCGAGCGGTCGGTGCTGACGTTGTTGTCAATGCGGAAGCCGACGGTGTGCTGTCCCTTGGCAAGCGGCGGCAGCTGCAGAGAGAACTGCCGCATGGCGTCGCGGTTTCCGCGATGGTCAGCGCAGTTGACGTGGAGGGCGACGTCTTGACCGTCAAGGTGAACGTACATGCGCAGCTGCCCCTCCGTTTCCTGCCGGCTCTCGCGCCGTCCCGCCCAGAACGTCAGGCGGTAGAGGCCGTCGAACGGCGCGGTGAAGGTTTGCTGGAGGTTGCCGATCGTGGCACCGTTCCCCGTCAGCGCAAAGCATTGGTTCCCTTCGACCTTGTCGGTCGTCGTGGTGCGCCAGGTACAGCCGTACGTGGCCATGTTAGCTCCGCTGGTGCTGATCCGCGTCCAACCGGTGGGGACATCGCCTGTGTATCCGCTCGAAGAGGTAATGATCGGCTGCTCGAACCCGCCGTTCACGAGCAGGTTCGTCTCGGCGAAGCCGGCGGCAGGAGGCGTGTACGGCTCCGGCAGGTTGCGGATGTGTACGGCTCCGGCAGGTTGCGGATCGTGCCGGTCATGCCCTTCACGATGAAGGCGCGCCCCGCCCAGTCGCCGGGGTAGAACGACACGTTGTCGTCCGGCGCATCTGTGCCCTCGACCGACAGGAACCCGTCCGTCCGCGCGCCAAGGCAAGTCCACCACCACGTGCCGACCTGGTATTTCCTGTTGACGCACGGCGCGACGAACGGCGCCAGGTGGAGATGCCCCATTTCAAACCGACCCTCCGCGAGATCGAGGCGCGTGGCGTCGATGCTGACGGGACGGTCTAGCCGCAATGTTCCGTATCCCGTCTTGCGGATCGTCCCCGCGCCGCAGCTGTCGGACAGCACCGCCGCATGGTAAAGAGTGTCCGTCAGGCCGTCAACGCCCGTCGCAAGCGTCGCGCCGTCCGCCACCGCGACGCGTCCCGCCACAGGCACGCCGAAGTACTTGGCCGCGAGGTAGGCCTCCACCTCGCGCCGTTCCGCGTCGGAGAGCACGCGCGCGAACGCGATGAACTCCGCCACCGCGCCGCCGCCCTGCCGCACCAGCGTTCCGCCGTTCGTCGGCTTGAAGTTGCAGTTGTTGAAGAACGTGGAGGCGATGGGGGTTCCGCGCGACGCGCGGTCCGGCCCGTTCTGCGAAAAGAGCTGGAAGGCGTTGCCGTTGTACGCGACATTGCGCGGGTCGATGCGCGTCCCGTTGAGCCGTGTCTCGCCGAGGTGCATCGTGCTGTTGGCCTCAGTTCCCGTCGCGATGTTCCCGCCGGTCTGAGCCCCCAGCCCCTTGTGAAAGTACATCACGCCCGATGCGCCGGTCGCGAGCGCCGCGACGTCGCCGAGGATGTGGCCGCACGTGCTGTCGAATCCGATCACCGTGAAGAACGAGCCGATGTTCACGCGCAGGCGGTCGGTGCTGCCCGGCGCGGCGAAGTAAAGCCAGCGTCCGCTGCCGTACGAACCGAAGTCCACCTCGGGAAGATACGCAAGGGCGGCCTTGTAGAGGCGCGTCTCGGCGTTCGCCGCCTCGCGCACGTCGCGCCATTCGGTCACGCCGCCGTTCTCGTCGGCAATCACGTTCGTGTCGGCGGCGAACCAGAGCGTGGCCTCGGCCGCCAGCGCGCTCGGCAGCGTGGCGTTGAAGCCGTTCGTGAGCACGGTCGTGTCCGCGTCAACGGCCAGCGCGCCGTGCGGAGCGTTGAGGCCCGCCACCGTCACGTCCGCCGCCCACGCCGCGCTTGTCGCGACCATCACCATGCACCCGGCGGCAACCATTATCACCTTTTTCATTACTCGCTTTTCCTTTCTCGATTTTCTGTTCCGTACAGGGCGAATCACACCGAGGCGTGGGGGAGGTAAGCACCGAAATCCCTCAGTTTCGCCTGCAACGAAGTCACGTCTATGCGGTGCACGTCGCCCGCGCCGGAGACGGCGAGCGCGGCGGCCATGCCGGCCGCCTGCCCTGTGATGTAACACGCCGGGATCACGCGGATCGACGCCTGCACCTTCTGGTCGGTAGAGACGCACCGTCCCGCCACGAGCAGGTTCCGCACGCCCTTCGCGCAGAGGATGCGGTAGGGGATGCCGTAGCTCTCGCCCCGCTTGTAGCGGTAGAGCCGGTCGAATTCCTCGCGGTGCTTCTCGTAGGCGGCCTTGTCGGCGCTCGAGGGATGGATGTCGATCGGATAGGAGTAGCGGCCGATCTCGTCCGGGAACACCGCGCGCTTCATGTAGTCGTCCAGCGTCATCACGTAGTCGCCCATGATGCGCCGCGTCTCGCGCACGCCCATCAGCGCGGCCGTCTCGGCAAGGCGCACGTTCTCGAACCCGCGCTTGAGGTACTCGCGGAAGTAGCGCTCATACTCCTTCATCGACACGCGCCCGCGCACATACCCCGTCGTGAGCGAACGTTCGTCCGTGCCGTCGAGGTTGAAGAGATGTCCGACGTTGGCGGTCGCGTAGCCACCCGGGAAACGGTAGACCGCCGACAGGTGCAAGTCCGGCTCCGCGAACACGCCGTCCGCGCAGGCGCGCGCCAGCTCGGCGCCGAACGGCTGCGGCAGGCCTTTCGGCCGTTCCTGCGACCAGCGGTCCCAGTCCACGTCGAACCAGGACGACAACAGCGAGGCCGGCATCATGTGCCCCGACGCGTCGCCCTTCTCGAACGGCACCCCGGCCTGCACGGCCACGTCGCCGTTGCCGGTGGCGTCGATGTAGACCTTCGCCTTCACCGCCCAGATCCCGCTGGGCGCGGCGATGACCGCGTGCGTGATCGCGTCGTCCGCGCGCACCACGTCGATGACGCGCGCCTGGAAAAGGAAGTCCGCGCCCGATTCGGCCACGACCTCGTCGTAGACCCGCTTCACGACCTCGAAGTCGAACGCGCCACCCTGACCCGACATGCCACCCGCCTTCCGCAACCGTTCACGGAAGCGCGTGCCGAACCCGCACGCGAGGTCGCGCACGCCGTCGCCCCACGGCATGAACACCGGCACGCGCGCCGCCGTGCCCATGCCGCCGAAACAGGTAAAGCCCTCGGCGATGAACACGCGCGCGCCCGCCGTGCGCGCGGCGACGGCCGCCGCAACGCCGGCAGGGCCGCCGCCCGCCACGAACACGTCCGTTTCCACCTTCACCGGTAACGTCCGCGCGTATGCGATCTCGCTGGGCCGCACATCCGGTCCCTTTCCTGCGGCCGCCACCGGCGCGGACGCGAGCGCCAGCGCGCCGCCCGTGATGAATTCTCTTCTGTTCATTTCCGTTGTTCCTTTCAACTTGTCGATCTTTTGTTGCACGTCCACCTTGAGTAATGGGCGTCAATTTCACGCGCAGGCGACAAGCGTCGCGCTGCCGGACACGTCAAATCGCCGCTCGTCGAAGACAAGCAACCTGTCGCCCTTCTTCACCGCAAGGCCATTCACCTCGCCCGCGCCTTCCGTGACAACCGCTACGGCACGGTCGCGCGGGAGCGAGAGCATCCCGCCGCCCGCCACGCGCCACATCTCGAACTTGTCCGTCAATTCCGGCCCGAGAATTTGCTTTACGGGAGGGACGCGCTCCTGCGCGTCCGCATGGGGAGCCGCCGTCTCGGCGGCGGTCGCGCAGGAGCGCGACCCTCCCGCCCACCGCACATACCGTGCGCACACCTCTTCATACGTCAAGCCTTCGTATTCATACACCTCGAACATCTTCTCCCAGCCGACGCCGCCGTGCATCTTCGCGTCGGGGATGCGCCGCCCGGACGGCGTGACGCGCTCCGCCACCACCATGAGGTCGCTCGGCTCCTGCAGCTCGATCATGAAGCACCCGCCGCCGATCGCGTGCGGCATGCCCCCGTCCACGAACACAAAATCCCCCGCCGCCACCGGAATGCGGTGGAGGAAGGAGAGGAGGGGAGGGACGCGCTCCTGCGCGTCCGCGCCACCCACGGGAGGGACGCGCTCCTGCGCGTCCGCGCCACCCACGGGAGGGACGCGCTCCTGCGCGTCCGCATGGGGAGCCGCCGTCTCGGCGGCGGTCGCGCAGGAGCGCGACCCTCCCCAAAAGGCCGCCTCCCACTTCTCGCGCGTGATGCCGGGCTTGAAGCCGAGGTACACGCACGCATCCGGCGCCGTACCCGGCAGGAAATACCAGCACTCCGTCTTGCCCACGGGCGAGTTGAAGAGCCGTCTCGCGCACGGCACGGTGGGATGCGCCTGGATGACGAGCCGCTCATCGCTGTCGAGCAGCTTCACGAGAATCGGCAACGTGCCGACCACATCCTTCACGAGTCGCCCGTCCTCAAGCCGTCCCAACCCCTCGCCCTCGATCTCGAACGTGCCGTTGAACGCGGTGGTCGTTGACGCCATCCAGTCCTCGGGCATGGGCATGGGAGGGACGCGCTCCTGCGCGTCCGCGCCACACTCGGGAGGGACGCGCTCCTGCGCGTCCGCGCCACACTCGGGAGGGACGCGCTCCTGCGCGTCCGTTTCGGTCGCGCAGGAGCGCGACCCTCCCGTGAAGGCGTCGATCCGGCCGCCGCCGAGGTAGGTGCGCCGCACGCGGTTAGGTTGTAGCTTCGCAATCATTTTTCTACACGCTCTACACGTTCTACACGGCTATTTATCTTTCTCCGCCATGAGCAGAATGCCGGCGCAGGGCGCGAGCGTCAGCTTGCCGTCCTCCCACTTCGCCAAATCCGGATCGTCCGTGAGTGTACACGCCACGCGCCAGTTCTTCCACAGCTGTGGCGTACCCGAATACGTGCGCGCGCCGCGTGCGCGCGCCGTTGTTCACCACCAGCACGCCGCATCGGCCGCCGCCGAAGCAATGCTCCGACACGAACACGTTCTTGTTGCCGGTCTGCACGAGCCGATTGACGGGACACACCTTCGCCCACACCTTCCAGGCGTCGCCCTCGTACTTGCCCGCCGCGCCGTAGTACGTCTTCTCGAAGTTGTGGATGAACACGTACACCGTGCCCTTTCCGTAACGATTGCGGAAGAACACGCCCTCGCCGTGCTGGTTCTTCGCGAGCGTCTCCGCCGTCAACGCGTTGAAGCGGCGCTTCACGGAATAGCCGAACGTATGCTTGAAGTCGCCGAAGTCGCAGACGTCCGAGCCGCCCGTCGCCTGGCGGAACGCGACCTCGATCCCGCCCACCTCCTCCATCGCGTCGAGGAACGTGTCGTTCCACGAGAGGTAGAGCGTGGCGCCGGCGCGCACCTTCGCCTTCAGCTCCTCCCAGCGCTCGATCGTGAGGTAGGCGCGTCCGAGCGCGTTGGGCAGAAAGTAGCATTTGGCGTCGGGCAGCTTCTCCTCGGGGTTCGCGAAGCGCGGCATGATGCCGGCCTGGCGCGCGAGGATGTAGGAGGAGTGCGCCACGGCGGCGTCGGTCGTGAGCACCACGGCGTCCGTCCGCGCCTTCGGGAGCGCGTCGAACGGCAGGGCGTCCTGCAGCGCGACGAACTTGCGCACCACGTCCACGACCGGATACGGCGTGCGGTCGCGGCGGAAGATGCCGAGCTCCACGCAGGGCTGGCGCCAGTTGTAGGGGGCGATCGTCATCCCCGTCTGGTCGTAGGCGC
>ONRL01000279.1 GCA_900320225.1 uncultured Lentisphaerota bacterium | reverse complement strand
TCCTTATCTCATGATAATCATCGTTCCGCTGCCATGCGTGAATCCGAACAGCTCGGCATACCCGCTGTCGTTCGCGCCCGGCGTGTAGAGGAACGCAAGGCCGGTCACGGCCGCCGGACTCGAGAACTTGACCTTCTGCGCGCCGTCTGCCGCCGTCAGTTCCGCGAAAGCCACGCCATCGCGCAGCGCCGTCAAGGTTCCCGTGCCAGTCACCTCGGCCGAGAACTCGTACTTCGTGGTGTTCGCGCCGCCGTCCTCCCACGCCAGGTCTAGACGGCCGTCGGTCAGGCGCACCGTGCCGCGGTCGCTCTCGACCACCTCGGGCGAGGCGTTCGTCACCGTCACCCAGCGCGGCGCGAGGTCGCGCGAGTAGCGCGGACGCCAGTCGAACTCGTATGCGCCGCAGTCCACCGTGGCGTTGTAGACGCGCTGTCCGCCGCCGAGGTCGATTGCCGCCGAGGCCGTCACCCATTCGTTCGAGCCCGCGTCGATGGCCTTGTTGCCGAAGACGGGGCGGTAGTCCGCGTCAAGCGCCAGCTCCGCCGCCGTCGCCACCACGCAGTTGGTCCGCCGCACGTCGGGAGGCATCGTCTTGTTCGAGACGAACGCGCAGCTGTACGACAGCACGTCCGTATTGATGCGTCCGAGCGAGAGCGAGTTGTACATCGCGCCGCCGGCCAGCGGCCCCGTCATGGAGTACGTCTCGGTCGTCCCGTCGAGCTTCATGTTGTCGGCGCCGAACGTGCAGCCGCTCGCGTAGTAGTGGTTCTGGACGGCGTTCTCGCCGCGGTTGTGGTCAACGAGGCAGTTGTAGAGGTAGCAGTTGCGCGTGGCGGGCGAATTGGCGTAGGCCACGTTCTCCAGGAACTTGCAGCGGATGTAGGTGCCGCAGTAGCCCGCGCTCCGCCCCGTGACGTTGTTGGAGATCACGCAGTCCACCGTCGTGGACGTGCGTTCGTTCCGCGCGTACACCGCCGAAGCCACGTTGTCTTCGTCCCACAGCCAGCCCGTGCCCGCCGCATCCCGGTCGCACCGTGTGCGTCCGCCCGTGAGCGTGAATCCCTTCAGGAGCGAGTCGGACCACAGCATCGCGCAACGCATGGCGTCCGCACCCGCGCCGTATTCGTCCATCGGCTCGGTCGCCTTCTGCCCCATGATGAACGTCACCTCCGGCCCGGCGTCCGATATGAGCGAGACGCCCGCCGGCACGATCACGCGCGAACGGATGGAACGGCTTGCGTCGTGCAGCATGCTCCCTTCGTCGTAGACGCCTGGCGCGGCATGCACCACGTCGCCGGCGATCGCGTGCGCCATCGCTGCCGCGAGCGTGTGCTTCGCCGTCTCCGGCGTCCAGCCGTCGTTGGCGTCCGTGTAGTCCGACGAGGCGTTGACGTACCAGTTCGTGTCGAAGATCGGCGCGATCGCCACCGCGCCCGCCGGAACGTCGGCGGATGCCGTGAACGTGTAGCCGCCGGTTGTCTCCACCGTCTCGCCGTCAACCGTCCAGCCGATGTGGTGGCGCGGCGATCCGGACAGGCTCACGGTCACGCTCTCGCCCTTCTCCAGCGGAATCGTCCCCGAAGGCGCGACCGTTCCGGACGAAGTGGACACCGTCAGCGCCTGGACGGGCGTCTGGAACGCGCCGGACGTCGGAAGCCCGTTCACGAACTGGATCGGGGTGTTGCCGAAACCGGAGCAGTACGTCGCATAGTAGTTGTCCGGCAACACGCCGCCGCCCACCGCCGGCGAGCAGGAAAGCACGCGGTAGTCGTCGTTCGCCGCGTCCACGAAAAGCGGGTTGGCTTTTATCGACCCGCCGTTGGCGTACAACACTTCCCACACGTAGGTGCCGCCGGACGTGTTATCTCTCGTGGTGCCACTGCACAGATAGACCACCGTGTTCGTAACCGGCACCTGATTGCCGCTGATGGCAGTCTCGTTCTTGTTTGTTCCCACTACCGTACACTGCTGCACCACGCTGCCATGCCCGAGGATTGCGTTCCCGCCGCAATCCGGGTTGCGGATCACGAGCGAAGAGCGCACGTCCGAATAGCGCATGCCGCCCGAAATGTCATGGTTGCCCGTGATGACGCACCGTTGGACGCGTCCGCGCCACGCCGCCGCGCCGCGCGCGGCGCACCCGTTCGTCAGCACGCAGTCGAGTATCTGGCAGGTTGTGTTGTTGACAGCCCAAACGCAACCGCCCATGTTCTGGTTTGCGCCCGCGTCGTTTCCCGTCCGCGCGTGGCCGTCCGTCAACGTGAAGCCCTGCACGACGCTGTAGTCGGCGTTGTTGAGGCAGGCGCATCGCATGGCGTAGTCCCCGCGTCCGTCCGTTTCGCCGCTCGTCGTGTCCGCCAGTCCCTTGATGACGCTCTTCCCCGCCCCGGCGCCCCTCAGGAGGATGCGCTTGGTGGTGGTGATGGTCACGCGGTTGGACGCGCTCGCTTCGAACGAGCCGCCCTCGTCGTAGACGCCCTCCGCCGCATGGACGATGGTATAGTAGTTGTTCGTCGCGGCATTGACGGCCGCCTGGAGGGTCTTCTTCGCCGTCGCGGGCGTCAGGCCATCGTTGTCGTCGGAATACCCGTCGCCGGGGTTCACGTACAGCTCGCCGCCCGTCGCCCACACGAGCGTGTTCGTCTCCACAATCCCCGCCGGCGGCGGCATCAGCCACGTGACGTCGTCCATGCCGGGATAGAACCTTCCGCCGTGCTGCTGGGTCGCATCGAAGCAGAAGAGCTTGGTTCCCGAAAGCTGCGTGGCCTTGAACTGCCACTGCGTGGGGTAGGACTCGGCGAACGCGTAGAGGTTGTAGGCGTAGCGCACGACATCGCACGAGCCGAAGGAGAACCGGATGCCCTTGCTGTTGCCGAAGGCAAAGCGGATGCCGCCGCCTGCCACGGACACCGTCTGCTGGATCGCGCCCGCGCAGATGGGGCCGCTCGTGGGGACTGGATTGCCGAAGAAGTCCTTGTGGCGGTCGGCCTCGGGGATGGCGAAGAGGTCCTGCAGCGCGCCGTCGCCCTGCGTCGCTGCCGCGCATCCCTCGATCAGCCGGAAGTCGTCGAACATCGGCGCGACGCACTGGAACGCCTCCGTCTCGACGGTTTCGTGGATCCTGTTCGCCAACGCGACGCCGCTGCCGTTGACGAGCGGGCCGGTCACGCAGTTCGTGATTGCCGAGATGGCCGAAGCGCCGGTCAACGACATGGAGCCCCCCGCGCACATCAGAAGCGAATTGACGAATACGCTCTGGCAAGAAATTGAGGAGTCCGTATCGACCAGCGTGCAGTTCACGCACCGGCCGCCCTGCATCATGCCG
>ONRL01000281.1 GCA_900320225.1 uncultured Lentisphaerota bacterium | reverse complement strand
AGCGAAATTATGGTATACTCTCGCCATGCAGAAAACATTCACACTCATCGTGGCGGCCGCGTGCTGCGCCGCGCAGGCCGTGACCGTCAAGCCGGAGAATACGGACGAGATCCTCGTCAACCCCGACATGGGCCTCGTCCTGTTCCACTACTCGAACAGGCAGTGGGCCTACGGGCAACTCCAGGAGCGCGGCGACACACTCGGCTGGTTCCCGGGCGTCTCCACCATCTACTTTCGCCTGCCCTGGTGCCTCCTGGAGCCGCAGGAGGGACGGTACCGCTGGGATCTCTTCGACAGCTACGCCGCTCCGTGGATCGCGGCCGGCAAGTGGGTCAAGGACGCCGGCGCCAAGGGCTGGTTCTTCAAGATGAAGATGGCCAAAATATACGGGAAGGATCCGCCGGGTGCGGAGACCGACATCTGGGAACCCGACTACGGCGATCCCGTGTTCCTCAAGAAGCTCGAAAATTTCCTCAAGGCCATGGCGCGCCGCTACGACGGCAAGCCCTACGTGGCGTTCATGGACATCGGGACGATCGGCATGTGGGGAGAGGGGCACACCCGCGCCTACGGACGCGAGATGAAGGCGCAGGGACGCGACCCCGAGGCGGCGTTCCACGTCCACTACGACCTGCACCGCCGCATCTTCCCGCACACGACGCTCCTGTGCATCGACGACCAGGCTGGCTCGTCCGACCCGCGCCCCGCCGCCGAAGTCCCGCTGATGAAACACGCGCGCGACCTCGGCTTCGGCTTCCGCGACGACTCGATCCTCGTGTTCACTCCTGAGATGATTCCCGCGCGGCTCAAGCCGCACCCCTGGTGGTTCCACGCGAACTGGGCCGATTACTTCGCCCCCGTGGCGCCGGTCTTCGTGGAGCACGAGCACTACAATCTCTCGCGCGACCGCGGCGCGTGGAGCGACGAGAAGCTCGTCGAGTCCGTCGAAGCCTACCACGCCACCTGGCTCTCCCTCCACGGTTGGCCGCGCGAGATCTTCGAGAACTCAAAGGACGCCTACGCCCGCGCCGCACGCCGCCTTGGCTACCGCTTTGAGCTGCGCGAGGTGGACTACCCCGAGACGGTCAAGCTTGGCCAGCCCGTCACGGTCAAATCCACATGGGTGAACGTTGGCGCCGCCCGACGCTACAAGGGCGCCACGCTCGCGTGGTCGCTCGTGGACGACAAGGGCCGCGTGGCGTGGGTCTCCACAGATGACGCCTACGACTTCGCCGACGCCCTTCCCAAAACCGGCGGCGCGGAACACCCCGTCATGCGCACCACCACGTGCACGTTCGGTTGGACCGGCGAGATCCCGCAGATCAACGACGGCGTGTGGGTGTACACGGTGCACAACAAGATCGGGAACTACGCCACCGACACGCGCGTACCCACGCTCACGCCCGGCACGTACACGCTCTGCGCCTCCCTCGGCGAGCCCGACGGCACGCCCCGCCTCGCCCTTCCCCTCAAAGATGGCAAGGGCCTCCGCTACCCAATCGGCCGCATCCAGATAGTCAGGCCGGCAAACTAAACCCCCGCCGCCCGCCTGTGATGATTCATCGCTCCGCCGGGTCGGGGACGTCCACGACCCACGGCGACGCGCCCTGCACCGGCCAGGAGACGCGCAGTCCCTGCGGTCCGCGCGTACACGTGGCCTTCGGCGGCGTCTCCGTGCCCGTGCGGTAGGGCGCGAGGAGCGTCACGAAAAGCGCGGTCGTCGCCGGTTGCGGCGTCGTGGCCGTGAGGTGGTGCTCCACGAGCTTGTATCCGTGTCCGATCGGCGGGTCGAAGGCGTCTGTCTGCGCGAGGGCGAGCCCCTCCGGCCAGAGGAAGTCCACCTCCGCCGAGGCGCAGGCGCCGCGCGCCGAGACGGCGTGCTGCCCCGCGATCGCGAACGGGCCGGTCGGCGTGTGGAGGTGCCATTCGAACGTGGTGGGCGCCTTCGCCGCCAGGCGGTCCACCACCAGCACCGCCTCGGGGAACGCCTTGCGGAAATAGACCGTGCGCGTAAAGTTCGTCACGTTGCCGTCCTCGTACCGGTCGCCCAGCACGCCCGTCACCACGTCAAGCTCGGGCGAGGTGCGGAACGCGGCGATCGCGCCGGTGTTCCGGAAGTCGTGCCGCTGCTGCGAGACGCCGCCCGCGGTCACGCAGTTGCAGCTCTTCGTGTGCCACATCCAGTCGCGGTGGAACACGCTGCCGTAGCAGTCGCGCTCGCCGGAGTGGACGAACAGCCGCTCGCCGAACGCGTTGAGGTTGAAGGAGTTGTTCGCGTCGTAGCCGTGCGAGGTCGAACCGAAGCGCGGCGCGCACTTGAAGAGCACCTGCACGTTGTTCGAGGCGGCGAGAAGCGTCTTGTTCATCGCCGCGAGGCCCACCCCGCGGAAGAGCTTCGACTGCGGCACGTCCACGGGCGGACGCGCCGTCGGAGGCGTCTGCGACGCGCGCGCGAACGCCACGTAGGAGACGACGAGGGGAAGTTTGCCGCGCGCGGCCGTCTCCGCGTACCACTGCCAGTGCGGGTTGCCCGCGTTCGCCGCCAGCACGCGCATCTGTTCGGCGAACATCTCCGCGCGCGTGCCGTTCGCGCAGTCCGCGAAGCCGGGTCCCCTCCCGCCGGGGATTTCCTGGTAGAGGATGTAGTCGCCGGCGTGGGCGTAGTACGCCTTCTCGAACGCGTTCACGCCGAGGTCGATCCGCATCACGTCGCTCCAGCGCATGAACCGCCCGGTGTAGCTGTTCCAGTAGCCCGTGCCCTCCTGCCAGCCGCCGTCGTCGTCGCCCCATACCGGATAGACGCAGGCGTACGTGTCGAGCACATGCTCCAACCACGTGCGCGCCTCGGGAATCTCGCCATAGCACGCCACGGCGCCCTCGCCGAGGAAGTGCCAGGCGCGCTGGGAGTGGCTCGCGAACGGCGCCCAGAGGATGCGCGGATAGAGGTGGCGGAACATCTCCTGTCCGCGCACGCGGATCACGCGGCGACACGCCGCGCGCTCCTCCTCGGAAAGCAGGTCGTTGAGGAAGGTGTAGGTGCGCGAGACGTGCACATAATACGGCATGCCGGCCTCGTCGTTGAGTCGGTAACCGGACGCTCCCTTGGGGTCCCACGGCAGGATCTCCATCAGGATCTTCCGCGCGAGCGCGCCGCTCGCCGCGTCGCGGTCGATCCACCAGCGGAACGCAAGCTCGCTCATCGCCTGCGTGAGATAAAGCACGCGCTTGTAGTCGGACACCCACTTGCGCTTCCACGCCTCCGGGTGTTTGGCGCGGAGCTCGTCCGCCGTGTAGGGACGCGGCTCCTCGGTGGACGGCGGATTCTTCAGCACGCGGCGGCACATCGCCTGCAGGCGTTTCCACGGTTCGGCGTAGGTCGTCTTCAAGCCCGCCAGGTAGACGGCGCGCGTCTCGGGCCGCGCGAAGAGACGCGGGTGACCTTCGGGAATCCGCGCGAGGATCGCGTCCTTCGGGGGGAGCGGACACGCCCGCGCGTCCGGCGCCACCGTGAACGCGCGCGGCGCCGTCCAGTCCGTGGACGCCTTCGC
>ONRL01000282.1 GCA_900320225.1 uncultured Lentisphaerota bacterium | reverse complement strand
GAGCGCATCGTCTGCACGGCGCAGCCGTTTTCGTCGAGCGCCTGGAAATAGAGCGGCACGCCCACCGGCGCCTCGAAGTATGCGCTGCCGTCCGCCTCCACCGGCACCGTGCCGAGGCACTGCCGACCCGGCGTCTGGTCGCACGCGCCGAGGCGCGGACGCCCCACGTAGAACTCCACCTTCGGCAGCACCTGCCACACGCGGAGCGACGTGACCTTCGCGTCGGCGGGGAACGGATAGCGCGAGTTGCGCACGTCCACCACGCCAATCGTGGCCGTCTTCGGCAGCTTCTCCTTCGGGATGGGCGCGGGACGCGTCCCGTCGGCCGCGGCGGGACGTCCCACGAGCGTCTTGTGGGGGATCACCGGCGGCTTCGCGCGCGGCGCGAGCGGCATCGGGTAGAGGCAGGATATCTGCGGATGCGCGTAGATGCGGATCTTGTTGCCGAACGCGTCGAGGAGCGTGATGTCGTAACGGCGGCGGGGGCCGTCCACGGGACCGTACTGACAGTTCGCGTCGCCGTCGTACACGCAGAGATAGTAGTTTTCGGAGAGCGGCCACGCGGTGGCGTACGCGCCGGAGTGGTGCATCTGCGTGTCGTGCGACTCGCTTTCGGGGAAGAGCTGGTCGGGCGTGAGACGCTTCACGGCGCTCATCGCGTCGTCGTCCGGCACCGCCGGGTCGATCACGATCAGCGAGCCGCGCATGAGCGTGTGGTGTCCGGCGGCCGTCGCCACGTAGCGGCGCGAGCCGGGGATCTGGCGCACGGTGTGCTCGGCGTGCGGCCCCACCCACTCGCTCGTGCGCGTGTTGCCGTTGAACTCGCGCGGGTCGCGTCCGTCGGGATACGTGATCCACACGTGGTGCGCCTGGTTGAAGCCGCGGTCCACGTAGTCCCAGCGCGTGTACACGATCATGCCGTTCGCGTCCACGGACGGTCCGAACTCGTTCGTCTCGTGCGGCGAGAGGCAGGTGATGTCGGTGCCGTCGGGGAACATCGAGAAAAGCGTGTACGTGGGCACTTCGCGGCGGTGGCAGCGCCCGAACCCGCCGCGGCGCTCGCTGATGAACGCGACGCGGCCGTTCGGCAGCCAGCACGGGAAGAGGTCGTTCACGTTGCCGGAAGTGATCTGCTCGAGGTGCGAGCCGTCCGCGCGGCACTTGAAGATGTGGAACACGGTGTCGTCCTCCCACACGCGGATCTTCGGACGCGCCTTCGTGTAGCAGAAGAGAATTTCCTGGCCGTCAAACGACACGTCCGGCGAGAGGAACCCGCCCGTGCGCGCGTCGTCCCAGCCCGGCTTGTCGATGAGACGACGCCCCTTCCACGGTCCCTTCTCGACTACGCGGTTCTGGAGGAGGTTGACGAGCTTCGGGTTGTCGGAGAACGGGTTTTCCAGCACGTAGAGTCCGTCGCCGCGGCTCGACTCCTTCGCGCGGGCGTGGAAGCCGAAGAACTGGTCGCAGATGTGCGTGCCCCAGTCGAGCTCCTGCGTGGGGAACACCTCGCGCGTGATGAAGAGCAGCTTGTCGATGGATTTCAGGAGCGGGTTCTTGAACGCGATGGCGCGCCGCAGGCGCATCGTCTTGAGGAAGAGCGCGAAGCGGGCGTCGATATCGGAGATTGGGGTTTTCGCGGCAGAGGCGGCGAGCGCGGCGAGGGCGGCCCGATCCTGCGCAAACACAGTTTGCGCATCAGGACTTGACTGCAGGTCATCCGCGAGCGCCTGCGTGCGGCGGAGGAGCACGTCGAGGGGATCGCGGTCCTCCGGCCAGATGAGCGCGTGTCGGTTGAACGCCTCCTCCGCGGGCGGCTGGTACTTGGGCGCGGACGTGGCGCCGCGCGTCCAGGGACGCGTCTCGTTCCAGTGCGCGATGTCGCGTGCAAGGAGACGGTAAGTCTTCGCGGCCTCGCCGAGAAAGTCATCGTCCGCATGCGCCGCGAGGCCGCACGCCGCGACGAGTCCGATCAGGCATCCCTTCCAGGCGTTCATCGGCAGTCCTCCTCTGTTAGGTCGTGTAGTCGGCGTTGATGTGCACGTAGTCGAGCGAGAAGTCGCACGTGTAGATCGTGGAGGAGAAGTCGCCGAGGTGCAGGTCCACCGTCACCTTCAGCTCCGGACCCTCCATCTCACGGGCGAGCTTCGCGAGCTGGGCAGCGTCCGCCACCTTCCCCTTCCGGTACGCCCAGGTCTTCCCGTAGAACACCTCGGCGGCGCGGTCGTCCACCGCCGCGCCAGAGTAGCCCACGGCCGCGAGCACGCGGCCCCAGTTGGGGTCCTTGCCGAACCAGCTCGTCTTGGCGAGGGGCGACTTCGCGACGGCGCGCGCGGCGCGGTCGGCGTCGCGCTGGGTCTTCGCGTGGCGCACCGTCACCTCCACGTACTTCGTGGCGCCCTCGCCGTCCGCCGCCATCTGGCGCGCGAGCGACACGCCCACCGCCGTCAACGCCGCGGCAAAGGCATCGTAGTCTGGGCCGGCGGAAGAGATCGTCGCGTTCCCCGCCGCGCCGGAGGCGAGCAGGAACACGCTGTCGTTCGTCGACTCGTCGCCGTCCACCACCACATGGTTGAAGCTCACGGCGATCGCCTGGCGCAGGGCGCGGCGGAGCATCGCGGGCGTGATGGCGGCGTCGGTCGTGATGAAGCCGAGCATCGTCGCCATGTTCGGCTCGATCATGCCCGAGCCCTTGCACATGCCGCCCACGGTCACGGTGCGTCCGCCGATCTTCACCTGCACGGCGGCCTGCTTCGGCTTCGTGTCGGTGGTCATCACGGCCTTCTCGGCGGCGAGACCGGCCTCGGGCGTGGCGGCGAGCTGCACCGCCGCGGCCTTCATGCCCGCGACAAGGCGGTCCACGGGCAGGCGGTGCCCGATCACGCCCGTGGACGCGACGAGTACGAGTTTCGGATCGATGCCGAGCGTCTTCGCCGTCTCCACGGCGCTGCGCTTCGCGTCGGCGAGGCCCGGCGCGCCCGTGCAGGCGTTCGCGCAGCCGCTGTTGGCGAGGATGGCCTGGATGCGTCCGCCGCGCACGACCTCGCGGTCGTACACCACCGGCGCGGCCGCCACGGGTCGGCCACCACGAGCGCCACGTCGTTGCGGCCCTTGTACTTGATCTCCGCCGGCACGCCGGCCGCGCGGAATCCCTTGGCGGCGCACACGCCGCCCTCTATCGACTTGATTTTCATTTTCTCTCCTGAACGATCGCTGAACATTATAGCACATCCGCCTTGCCGCGTGCCTTCAATCACGACGGTTTCACGGGGAATCCGGGCAAGACGGTCGAGTGGAGGCGCTTGGCCTTCAGGGGATAGTCGAGCGTGTAGTGGAGGCCGCGGGACTCGTGGCGACGCTGCGCGCTGCGGATGATCAGCTCGGCGCACACCGCGAGGTTGCGTAGCTCCAGCGTGTCCGGCGTCACGAGATAGGCGAAATAGTATTCGCGGATTTCCTTGCGGAGCGTCTGGATGCGGTGCCGCGCGCGCGCGAGGCGCTTGTTCGTGCGCACGATGCCCACGTAGTCCCACATCAGGCGGCGGATTTCGTCCCACATGTGCGACACGAGCACCGCCTCGTCCGGGGCTACGGCGCGGCCGATGCGCCACACCGGGATCGCCACGCCCTTCACGCTCTTCTCGGGATGCGCCGTGAGCCGGTTTGCGGTGAGGCGCGCCGTGACGAGCGCCTCGAGGAGCGAGTTGGAGGCGAGGCGGTTCGCGCCGTGGAGGCCCGTGCACGCCGTTTCGCCGACGGCCGAGAGCCCCGGCACGGACGTGCGCCCGTCCACGGTGGCCTGCACGCCGCCGCAGCAGTAGTGAGCGGCCGGCACGATCGGGATGAGGTCCTTCGACATGTCGATGCCGAACTCGAGGCACTTGTTGAAGATGTTGGGGAAACGCTTCTCGAGGAAGGCGCGTCCCTTCTTGCGGATGTCGAGGCAGCAGTAGGGCGCGCCCGTGCGCTTCATCTCGCTGTCGATCGCGCGCGCCACGATGTCGCGCGGCGCAAGCGACCCGCGCGCGTCGTAGTTCTGCATGAACGGCTGTCCGTGGCGGTCCACGAGCACGGCACCCTCCCCGCGCACGGCCTCGCTGATGAGGAACCGCTTCGCCTGCGGGTGGTAGAGGCAGGTGGGGTGGAACTGGATGAACTCCATGTTCTCCACCTTCGCGCCCGCGCGCCAGGCGAGGGCCACGCCGTCGCCCGTCGCCACGTCCGGATTGCACGTGTAGAGGTAGACCTTGCCGCAGCCACCCGTCGCGAGGACGGTGTTGGGCGAGCGGATGGCGTAGATCTCGTCCGTCTTGCGGTCGAGCACGTACGCGCCCACGCAACGGTTCGGCCCCTTCACGCCGATCCGCTTCGTGATGATGAGATCGATCACGATCGTGTCCTCGTGCACCTCGATCTCGGGATGGCGCTTCACCGTGCGCACCATGGCGGCCTCGCACTTCTGCCCGGTGATGTCGCCCGCGTGGAAGATGCGGCGCATGGAATGCCCGCCCTCGCGGCCGAGGTCCCAGCTCCCGTCCTCCTTCTTCGCGAAGCGCACGCCGCAGTCGATCAGGTCGCGGATGCCCGCCGGAGCCTCCGACACGATCTTCCGCACGACGGCCTCGTCGCAGAGGCCCGCGCCCGCGATCTGCGTGTCGCGCACATGCTCCTCAAAGGAGTCGGACGGATCCGCCACGCAGCAAATACCGCCCTGCGCGAAGTTGGTGTTGCAGTCCTCGAGACGCTGCTTCGTGACGAGCACGGTGCGTCCGGCCGCCGCAAGATGCAGCGCGCTCATGAGCCCGCTCATGCCCGAGCCGACAACAAAGTAGTCGCAGTCAATGATTCGCATGGTTCTTCAGTCCTTTCTTCTGAACACGTAGTTGAACCGACGCTCCGGGGCGTCGTCGCCCTGGATCGTCGGGAGGCGCCCGAGCGTCTCGGGGTTGTCCTTCCAGTGGAACTGGAAGTGGAGCGATGCGGCGCCGAAGAACTTCCGCGGCACCGTGAGCTCGATCTCGCGCGCGCCGATGCGGATCGGCACGCGCCCGACGCACTCCCAGTAGCCGCCGACCACCGGGCCGCGCCACACGTCAAGCGAGGTAGTCGTGCCGTCGGCGGAGATGTCGCGGTTCACGCGCAGGTCGTACCCGTACCAGCCCGTCGTCTGCTTCGCGTCCACGTTCACGAAAAGGAGCATCCAGTTCGGGTCCGCGTGCGGCGAGAGGAGATTCGCCGTCTTCGCGTAGAACGCCACGTCGCCTCGCGGCGTCTCGGCCACCTTGAGGTCCGCGATGTCGTTGCGCCCGCTCGCGTCCGTATAGCGGATGTTCTCGCCGCAGCCCGCGTGGTCGCGGTGGACCGTGTCGCCGATCGCGTCGCGGAACTCGGGCTGCACGTCCGCCCAGTCCGCGAACGCGCCGTCCACCTCCACC
>ONRL01000284.1 GCA_900320225.1 uncultured Lentisphaerota bacterium | reverse complement strand
CTCGTTCTGCGTGGACTTCGTGATGATGGCGATGCCGGGCACGCCGATCGCGTACACGCCCATCGACTGCGTCTTCGAGCTCGGCGTCAGCGACGAGCAGCCGTCCGAGAGGGCGATCACGCCCCCGCCGATGGCGCCCAGCAGCACCGGCTTCACCGCGTTCCACAGCGACTTTCCCAGCGCCTTCCAATCGATCTTCAGTTTCATTTTCTTTAACCTTTCTTTTGCTATTCCGTTTTCTAACCAACCAACCACCAACTACGCCGCCTTCGCCTCGTCGCGCGTATGCATCGTCGCGAACGCGGCGTCGACCTGCTCCTTGAACTGTTTCGTCGTCTTGATCTTGCTCATGGCTTGAACCTTTCGTGTTTTGTGGGCGGCTCGGCGGGACGCCTCGCCCCACCGATTTGCTGGTGGGGCGAGCCGTCCTCGGCGAGCCGCTGTTCGTTGAAAGATGGGGCGGCCATCGCGCCGGAACCTCTCCGGCATCGCGTCCGCCCTCCATAACTAGTCGCCGGCCGGGACACGGAAAATCTCGTGGAGACGCGCCAAGTGCCTGTTATAACGGCGTTTGACGCTGTCGTACGGCATTTTTTTCGACCGCGCGAGATCGAAGATCGCCCAGTCGCGGACTGGTCGGCAGTAGCGGTTCCGGCAGATGGCGCGAAACGTCTGTTCCGTCTCGGGCGCGTACCTGCGAATGTGCTTGAGCGCCATGCGAAATGTCATGCCGCACCTCCTTCCACCTTCGGGAACCGTGCGTTGTAGAAGCGCTTGAGCCGCATGTGGAACGCCGCTGCCGGATTGCGCAGAGTCGTGTACCGCATGACTGACCGCTGCTCGAAGTACAGTTCAAGGAAATTGTTGACCCCGATCCGGTTCGCGTACCACGCCCAAATTGTGAAGTCATCGCTTGATCCGAACAACTTCACCGCCTCTTCGACCGCAACCTTCACGGGATCGTCCATCGTCTCCGCGAAGATGAGTTTCCGCCAGGCGGTAACCTCGGCCTCGGTAAACGGACGGCGCCTCGCCTTGCGCGTGCGCGCGTGGTCTGTGAGGGAACCGTTAAGGGAATTTACATCCCCGTCTGCGTATGTCATACCACGCGCGCGCCCGCGAGAGGAGCGGCCGGCAGCAATTTGTTTCTTCTCCATTTTCTTGTTCTCCGACTGCACGGGCTGAATGCCTTCGGCGGGGAACAGCCCCCGCCTCGCGCAGACGGGGAAGAGTTTGGCACCCAGAACAGTAAAGGAATTTATTTTTGCGGAACGGGGGAGTGAAAATACGCGAAAACCCCAGCGAAAGCCGGGGTTTTGGGGCTGCAAGAACAGTAGCGCAGATTCATGCTTTACTGTTCCGAAGAGCGAAAGTACGTGTTTTTGGCCCTTTGGCCGCGTCCCATGAGCACGTGAAACTGCAGACTAGTCGGAACGAGGGAATCATGGTATACTGAAAGCAAATGAACAAGCTGTCTCTGCTATTCGCTGCCATCTCATCGACTGCCCTAGCCCTGCCACCGGTGCATCCCGTACTGCCGCCGGTGGAGTATATCGACACCGAGACCACCACCAACGTGCCGTTTATGGCGTGGCAAGAACATGTAGGGAAGTTCAAGCTCAGTCTGACCTGCCGCACGACGGCCACGAACAACGTGCAGTTCGCGTTCGGGCGTGATGCGGACAACGATGGGACCTTGGCGTTGGAGGAAAGCGACCTCGTCGACGCCGGGATGTTCTACCGCAAGAACTGGAACATGTTCCGCCTGACGGGACGCGGGCTTGCCGACTCGGCAGAGTCGTCGGTGGTGCAAATCCTTCCCGATTCGCTCACCATCTTGATGAGGTGACGGCATGGCGCAGTTAGCCGAGGCAATTCCGCAGTTTCTTTTGCGCATCTTCGCGCCCGCGCTGGGCGTCTGTCTTGCGGCATGGCTGATCATGCTGTTCGCCCAGCTCTTCTCGGGGAAGCGACACTCCTGTCGCCTCGGCAAGCCCGTCTGGGCGGGACTCGCCGCGCTCGCAATCGTCTGCACGACGCTGTGCGGCAAGAACACGAACGGCGTGCAGGGAGTCGGCGGACCTCTTCTCCAATTCAACCCGCCGCTTGCCCTCACCGTCACGCCCGAGGACATCACCAACGGCTGGCGGGTGGCGGAGGAAACAGAAGCCGAGTCGTTTGCGCAGCCATCCGCCAATGCGATCACGAACGAACCCTGGCGCCGTCGCGGCGCGTTCGATGACGCGCTCCGCATCCCCGCCAACGGATGGTCGTATCCTTACGCAACGGGCGTGACCGTCCTCGCGCGCGGCGAGCTGCGCACAAGCATCCGCGCGCACGACTTCCCGTGCTCATTTGCCCAGAGTCTCTCGCTTCTGCCGCTCGTCAACTGGCCACAGCTTCCAGAAGGGCGGCGTGAGAGCGTCTTTTGGTACGACACCACGCCTTCCAATACGCTGCTGACGACCTGGTGGAATGCCGCGCTTGGACGCGATGCGACGAACCCCGTCAACTTTCAGGCGGAACTTTTCCCCAACGGGGGCTTCACCTACCGCTACGAGGACCGCACGGTGCGCCATGCGCGCGTATGGCCGTTCGACTGGGACAACGACGGTCTCGAGAACTCGGTCGACCCCGATCCGCTCACCCCCGGCCCCGACGCCCACGGCACGAACGCGGAATGGTACAACACCGTGTGCTCCAATCTGTTCGTGGCGGTCGCGCAGGAGCGCGACCCTCCCGGGGGAGGGACGCAACTTGTTGCGTCCGCCGAATTCTCTCCCGGGGGAGGGACGCGCTCCTGCGCGTCCGCCGAACTCTCGTGGCGCGAGGGCATCAACTCCAACGCCTACTACTTTGTGGACGTTGTGACTGAACGCGGCCCTGCGCCGATCTTCTTCACGGGCGACCGCGACTCGCGCCTCGGCAACCCCGTGGTGGTGGCGCTCGCGGGCGCCCGTTCCGTTCACGGTGTCGTACCCCATGGAATACATGTACCCAGAGTTGGAGACGAATGAACTCTGTCGCGCAAGCCTTCGCTGGCCCCTGGAGTTCAGCGTGGCGCCGGACGGGAACGGCGGATACTACATCAATGCCATTCCTTATGATCCGGGCGGGACATTTCAATGGGGAAACGACAGTGCTGGTGGCATGCGATCAGGAGGCGTCCGGTCTGGGGATTCAGGATCGTCGTCATGTGAATATTCCTTTTACGGGAATTGGCTCGGTTTTATGTGTGCGGGCTCGGACTGCGGGTGTCACGGCTGCTCCGTGGACGGCACGTACACCATGGAGTGTTCCACGTTCAATCTCCCTACGCTTTTCTGCGGATGCTCGTACGATGATCCCCCTGATGATCCTCCAGACGAGCCGCCCGACGAACCATACTCAGAGACGCCGTCCGTTTCAATCACCTTCAGCCAACCAGCCTTGATCTTCGAGGACCGCTACGAGGCGTCACCCAACAGTTGGGTGGAAAAGCGTTCGACGACGAACACGCTCACCGTGACTGCCTCCGGCGGAGCCAGCGGAGCCACGTTGATCCTCTCCACGGCAAATCTTGAATGCCTTCAGCGCGTTGGCGGCGGCTCCGTGTCCTTGCCGGCGCAGGT
>ONRL01000285.1 GCA_900320225.1 uncultured Lentisphaerota bacterium | reverse complement strand
TTTCCGGGGCGTCCCGGCCGATGCGCCGGAACGCCCCGAATCCTGCGGCGACAAGGCCGCGGTCAGCGATTGAGCCTTATTCTACTTTTGGAATCCTTGATCGTTTTTGAAAAGTTTTGCGTCAAAGAGGACTTTTCAAAGTATTCTTTGAGGGACTAGACGACCGTGACGGGGAAAATTTCCTTGTTGCGCGCGGCGTCCATCGCGAGCACCATCACGGGGCCGGGCTTCAACGCGGTCAGCGTGCCATTGGCCGCCACCGTGGCGTAGTCGTTGTGGTATTCGACGAGGCTTGTGTAGCGGTTCTTCGGATTGCGCTTGTACGTCACGCGGTCGCCGTCGTAGCACGCCCAGGTGACCGGCCCCGTCAGCTGCGTGCTCGCGAAGGAGCACGTCGCGCCCGCCTTCACCTCGCGAGCCCGCGTGTGGATCGCACGGTCCTGTCCGCCGCCCACGCGCGTGAAATACACCATCTCCCGCGCGAGGTCGAGCTGGACGGCGTCGAACGTCTGCTCCGTCACGGCGCCCGCGCGCTTCGACGGCAGGTCGCCGCACCAGGGGGCTGAGCCGACGATGTAGTCGGAATAGGCGGCGTCGCACGGCTCGGTCACGTGGAGAATGCCCTTCACGAACGTCTGCCGCTCCGCATGGTGGTGGCCCGTGATGTCCATGAGGATGCGCCCCTGCGCGTTCGAAAAGTCATACTCCTTGCCGCAGAGCGTTGTGCGCCCCCGCGCCTGGTACGCCTCGAGAAGCTCACGGAACGGGGCGTAGAGCTTGATCTCGCCCGCGTTGCCCACCACGCCCTGAATCGGGATGTGGTGCATTACCACGGCGTGCCAGCCGATCGGCAGGGTGGCAACGGCGTTGTCCGCGAGCCACAGCAGCTGTTTCTCGTGTATGCCGGACTGGACGGCCCAATACGGACGCGACGACGTGATCGAGTCGGTCGTGTCCGCCACAATGTACCGCACGCGCGCGGCGGCGTTGTCGAAGTAGTAATAGCAGGCCTCGGGGTCATCCGGGTTCGTCACCACCTCGCGGCAGCCCGCCGAGTCCATGACGATCTTCCGCGCGTCGACGCCGGAGTAGGTGAAGCCGGCGGGCGTCTGCGCGTCGTGCTTCACCGTGAAGTCGTGGTTGCCCTTCGCGGTGTACACCTTCACGCCGACGCCCTCGATGGGTTCCTTCCAGAAGAGGCGGTAGTAGTCCACCGCATAGTCCACGCAGAGGCGGTCCGTCTCGAACTTCGCGCCGAAGGCCTCGGGAAAGTCGCCGCCCACGAGCGTCTTCGTGATCGACGGCGCGAGGCGCGCGAGCGCGGCGATCGCCTTGCCGGACCTCCTGCGATTGGCGGTGATGTGGAGGTCGGTGATGAACCAGAAGGCATCCGCCGCCTGCCCCGCGCGCGCGTTGACCTTCGCGGCCACCGCGGCGAGATGCGGGGCGTAGTAGTCGGGCAGGGACTCGGCCGCGTCCGCCGCAGCGAACACGGCGCGCGCGCCCTTCGACATCAGACAGGCGGCCAGGGCGGCGGCGCCGCCCAGGAATCCGCGACGCGTCACGCACTCGGCACGCCGTCCATCAACGGTCCGTCGCGCCCCGAAAACTGATTCTGCTTTTTCCATGCCGCATAGTATACCAAAACTCCGCGCCGAACACTGGGATTGGCCAATTCGGACATTTCGTCAAACTTAGACCTACGGCAACACCACCTCCACTTTGAAGAACCGCATCGGCAGGGCGGTCGCCCCGCGACCGCCGTCACCCACCTCCACCCACGGTCCCGCCAACGACGCCGCGCCCTTCACCTTCCACTCCCCGGCTCAACGCAGCGCCCCTTGACAGCGATGTACACGAAGTGGTACAATACCAATGATTTTCCAAACCGTAAAAAGGACTTCCAATGCCCGTGCTTGAGCGAACGATGAAAACGATGCGCCTCGCGGATGACGTGGTTACATTCTCCACGTTCCGCAAGACGATGGCGGAATGTTTCAACCGCAACACCAAGAGCGGGCGCCCTCTGCTCATCACGCAAAATGGCGTCGCCTCAAAAGTGGTCATCGACGTTGCCGATTTCGACAACATCCGCGAAACACTGGAACTCATGGACGATCTCTTCACTGCCGAGGCGGAGCTGGACCGAGGCGAGTTCACCACCCAGGAAGATGAAATCCGTGAAGCGCATGCCGAGCGCGAGCGGATCAAGAAAAAGCTGGGGTTATGATCCGCTGGTCCAAACGCGGGAGATTGCGCCGCACGCAGTGCGTCCAATACATCGCGCAGGAAAGCGGTGATTGGACGACGGCGTGGAAGTGGGAAGATGATGTCTTCGAAGCGGTTTCCCACCTTGAGGAGTTCCCGCTTTCCGGAAGCGTGGTCAGGGAATTCGGCCGCGCGGACATCCGCCAGGTTCTTCTTGGCGACTATCGCATCATCTACCGTGTGAAGCGCAACATTCCCGAGATCATCTCCATCCGCCACGGCCATTTTCTCATCCGCTCCACTCGCTCGCTGTAACAAAAGAACAAGTTGCGCGGCAAGAGAAACGCCGGGGTGCAAATGGTTGCACACCCGGCACTGCCGCAACGGGCGGGACGCCCGTTGTCCCAGTAATATTAGGCGCGGCCGGTCGCGAGCGAGGAGTAGCTCGTGAAGACCGTCCTTTCCGTCAGCTGCAGCACTTCGCCTTGCCGCAGCAGGCCGTGGAGGCGTAGCCGACGAACGGCTTGCCGCCCACCATCACCTGGCGCGACTTCGGGCAGAACGTGGCGCGCATGCCCGTGCGGGCGGAGGCGTTCGCCATGATGAGGGCGATCGCGTGCGAGTAACCGGCCTCGATCGGGGCGTTCGGGTTCTTGCGGGCGCGCACGCACTCCATCCAGTTGCGCATGTGCGCGGAGGTGAGCTGGTCGCCGCCGGTGTTGGCGCTCGTCACGACCTCCTCCTTCGGCGCGGGAAGCGCCTCTTCCTTCCAGCCCTTCTTCGTCTCGACGCCTTCGTTCGTGACCATGCCCTTGCCCATGTCCACGCAGCCGTTCGGGCCGAAGTACTTCTCGATCGGGGACTCGCGGTTCGGGTTCGAGCCGCCGCCGCAG
>ONRL01000287.1 GCA_900320225.1 uncultured Lentisphaerota bacterium | reverse complement strand
ACTTTGTCCTCTTCCGTGATTTTTCTCAACACGCGGCATGGATTGCCCGCGGCCACGACCCCTGGCGGAATGTCGCGGGTCACGACGCTTCCGGCGCCGATGACCGCATCGTCGCCGATGGTGACCCCGCTGAGAATGGTGCTGCCGCCGCCGATCCACACGCGGTTGCCGATGGTGATGGGTTCCGGAATCAAGGCCCCCGCGATCCGCTCCGCCGCATCCAGCGAATGGTTGGCCGAATACATGCTGACGCGCGGCCCCAGCAACGTGTGGTCGCCAATCGTGATCTGCCCGCAATCCAGGAGCGTGCAGCCGAAATTGATGTACACGTCGCTCCCGATGGTGATGTTCTTGCCGAACTCGCACGTGAAGTCCGGCTCCATCCAGACGCGCTCGCCGACCTTCTTGAAGAGCTTACGCATGATCTCCTGCCGCCGTTCGGTTTCTTCGTCTTCCGTGCGGTTGAATTCCCGGAACAGCTTCTTCGCCGCGACCCTCCGGTTGAACAAATCCGCGTCGAAATCGTTGTAGATCTGGTGCGCCTGCATTTTGTCCCATTCTGTCATGATCTGTTGTCTCCTTATCTGCTTTTGGTATGCTCAGGCCAGCGCCACGCGCTTCCGGACATGAGTTGCGTCTTGTCGGCGTGCCAGTTGTGCGCGACAACATGTGCCCAGTCACTGTTGCCCACCGGGAGCGTCAGCAATTTGGCGCCGTTCTGGGAGTTGCTTTTTGCCATGCCGGTATTCTACCACATCGCCGCGAGTGGTGCAATTGCAAACCGCCCGCCGCCAAGATGGCGGCTCTCCCATGAGGCTCGCCGAGGACGCCTCGCCCCACCAAACGAAGCGGCATCGTGGGCGCAGGGGCAGCGGGCTCAAGGGCAGCCGTACGGAGAGGATGGTCGAGCAGCTGGCGGATTTCAAGGCGTGGCTGCGCGACAATCCGGTGAACGAGCGCATCGCCGCGCGCACCGTCGGCGCACGGGCGAGTACCTACTGGCGGCTACATGAAAAGACCTTCGCGAAGGATGCGACACGGACGGGCGAGAAGCGTGGCTTCAGCAGTTCGAAGACGCTTGCCTCCGCCTACCGCAACAGTTAGGTGTGGGGGAAGTCGGGCCGAACGTCAAGGGATGTGAACCACTTCTGCCGACTATCACAAGCCTTACATGCCCAGTCTCATTCTTCACCTCAATCATGGCTCATTAATGTTGTGCTCCCTATTGTATTTCCTTTGAAATTCAAGTGCCCGCCGGTTGGTCTCCTGTTGCTTCTGGTGCTCTTTTATATTCCCCTCCGTCCTTTGCCGTGCATCCGCCTTGTACTGTTCCGCTGATCGGATCGGGCGGCCTACCACTTGCTTGAAACGCGCCTCCACCGCCGCACGATCTTGCTCGTCAGATATTCTCCGAGGATCTCTTAGATAGATAAAAAGATACAAACTCTCAACTCGGTTCACATTCGCTTCAAGCATTCTCAGCACAACATTCCCCTGCCTCTTTCCCTCGGACTTTAATTTCTTTATCAGCATGAACCATGGTTCAAACAAGTCACCGCCTGGGGGCAGAGTCTGTTCATAAGCGAAGAGATTAAGCCATATCTCTTCAGCAAATCCCTCAAGTCGATAATATGCCCCCAACCGCAGATTTGCTGTTTTTCTCGCACGGACCCAACTCTCTTGGTTCTGATCCTGTTGGACCGCATCTTCTACTCTTTCAAAGCTCACCCTGCAAGCACTCTCCATTAATTCACGGAAATAGCGGTATCTCGTCTGCGCGTCAGGCACTTTTGAGATCCTTCGACAGACCTGTTCTCTGTAAACCCGTACGTCATTGGTTAGAGAAAGCACATGCTCAGGTGCCAATGATATCATTTTTTCTATCTCCTTCTCTTCTTCGGAGATGTCCGTTCGGGCATTCGACCCCATTCCACTTGCACTTGCATGCTCAAGCGTCCACACTGAGCATACCAGAATCGCCATCTTGATAAATCTCTCCATCTCAATTCCTTTTAGCGTTTTCAATTGTCGAGGATACCATCATCTGCGTGGCCGTCAACGGTGATTGTACCGTCAAGCTGCCGCGTCGCCGTATGCTGAAGTTTGTGTACACTGAAATCGCCCGATTCGGTTATCGACAAGATTTGTCTCGTATCCTCGGCAAAAATCCCGACAGGTTCAATAGCCGAAGAATCCCTGTGTTTCCAGCCGAACGGCACCTTCCAGGGCAGGTCTCCGCCTAACCAGCCATAGGACGGGTCGTCCGTTGGCGTCCCATCTGGCATTCTTCGTGTAAGGGCCACTTTACAACCTGCCTTATCGCGTCCATCCTCACTTGCCCCGACGAGATTGCCCGGATCGACAAAGAACCACTCACCGGCACCTGCATCCCGCGTGTGCGTACGAGGAAACTTATTTGGCGACGTGTAGATAAAATACCCAGTTAGAGGAATTGGATCATAACAAGGGACTTCCTCTATTCGCAGTCGAGTGAAATTAACCGTTAGCGGAAGGACACGATACCTCTGTACAAGGTGAAGTCCCCCGGCGACACCTGGGGGAAGGCCGTTAGTATAAGCCTGAGCATCATATCCTTCAATTCCAGTGGGCTTCAAGACCCTCACAAGCGGCTTATACTCAACACCATACAGAGAGCATGAGAGACTATGTTCCACATTTGAGACGCCCCACATGATAATCTGTGTTGACCCACCGCGGACAACGGCATCTGGTGCCGAAACATTAATACCAGGTGACATTGGAAATTGACGGATATACATCCATTCGCCTATTCCGTAGTCATGCCGATTAAGGTTTTCATTCTCGGGCGCTTCTCGCTCGTGTTGTATCTCAACTTTCACAACTGTAGTCTGCGCGTAATCCACATCAGTTCCATCTGGTCCGGAGATTATTCCCCCTACCGACGGCGTTCCTCCGTTCCCAGCTCCTTCACAACGGAACGTTGCCTCATACGACATGTATGGGCCAAGAACGACCTGCGCCGGCAAGGACACGGAGCCGCCGCCAACGCGCTGAAGGCATTCAAGATTTGCCGTGGAGAGGATCAACGTGGCTCCGCTGGCTCCGCCGGAG
>ONRL01000288.1 GCA_900320225.1 uncultured Lentisphaerota bacterium | reverse complement strand
AACGCGTTCTTCGGGCGCGTGACCGAGAGTCCCGGCGCGATCACGATCCGCGCCGGGGGCAACATGACGATGTTCGCGGGACCGGCCGGCACGGTCGGACCGTCGAAGATCGAGACGGGCGGCGCCGGGCGGAGCCTGTCCTACACGCGCTGGTCCCAGTTCTGCTTCTACTTCCACGCACCGCGCGGCGACGGCCAGACGTTCGCGCTCTCGGAAATCCAGCTGACGTACAAGGGCGTGCCGATCCCGCTTTCGTCCATCTACAGCGAAAGCATAACCGGCAACAGCCTGCTCTCCAAGGCGCATCCCTACGCGCATCTCGTGGACGGCTTCTCCAGCACCTACTGGGAGGCGGACGCCGGCACGAACGTGTACGTGATCATCTATGTACGGGACTACCAGCGCGTTGACGGCTACCGCTTCGCTGCGTCCGGCACGACGCTGCGCACGCCGAAGAGCTGGGACGTCTATGCGTTCCGTGCGGCGCCGATCGGTTGGATGAGGCTTGACAGCCGGCGCGACGAGCGGGCGATCGGCGCGCAGGACGGCGGATCTTGGGCTTCTAATTTCGGCTCCAACCTCTCCACGAACTACCTGTTCCGCACGTCTGAATTCATCGGCGAGCCAATCACTGCCGACACCGCGTTCGAGCTGACCGGCTCCACCACCACGGCGGAACCGGGGATACGCGTCAGTTCGCTTGAGCCGTTCTTCGCCGGGAAGGTGAGCGGATTCCGGAACATCCGTCTGGAAGACGGCAGCGCGTTCGCGCCGGCGGACCTCACGGAGTGGACGGGCAATTTCATCTTCCAGGGCGTCGGCAGCCGCGACAGGATGTGCCGCATCCTGCTTTCTTCCGAGCGCGGCGGCCCGGCGGAGCAGGTGGTGAGGTACACGGCCACGAACGCCAACGTGTCGGTGGAGAACGTCGGCACGCAGCCCGTCTCCGTGCTGCTCAACGACGATTCCCCCGACACGCCGCTCTACGGGCGCCTCGCGGACGGCAACGGGCCGCTCGGCCTCGTCAAGAGCGGCAGCGGCACGCGCACGGTCGAGACGCAGGACGCCGCGTACACCGGCCCCACCGTGGTGCATGCCGGTACGCTGAAGGTCGCCGGGCCGCTTGCTTCCGGTGCGAGCGTCACGGCCCACTACCTGCGCATCGTGCCGACGCAGGTGAAGGGAGGCGTAGGATGGGCAGACAACAACATGTACAACTGGGGCATGAACGAGTTTCAGTTGCTTGACGGGAGTGGAAACGTCGTGCCGTGGCCGAGTGACAAGCAGTTGACGGCTGACAACAATGGAGCGGGCGCGAATACTTTCGCGAACCTTGTTGACGGTAACATCACGACTCGGTGCATCGTGAAGAACGTCGACAGTTCTAAGACATCGCCCGTCCTGCCGCCTGTGACGATCTCCAGCGTGACGGGCTTCACCTTCAGTGGTTACCGCTGGTATACGCCGCACCAGAATGTCGTAGACGAAAACAGAACGCCTGTCGCGTTGGAGATTGAAGTGAGTGATGACGGTACGAACTGGACGACCGTGGACGTGCGCAACGTTCCGTGGGTGGCGGACGAGACATCATACGCGAATGGCAAACCTGGCATTCTGCGCGGGCCTTACGGGCTGTTCGGCTCGTCCTCGGGAGTGTCGCCGCTCTACACGATTCCGAGCGCGTTCTTCGCGGATACGACGGCGCGTTCGACGCGCGCGCCTGCGCTCAAGGCTCGCCACTTCCGCTTCACGCCGCACGCGACGTGGGATCCGGCCTCGGACGTGAACGCCTACGGCTGGCAGGTCAGCGAGTTCTCGCTCTACCGCGACGGCGAACGCGTGGACTGGCCCGCAGGCGCCACGCCGGTGCTGCGCGGTGGCGAGATGCATACCGTTAACGGCTCCGCGCTGTCCAAGTTCTGCGACAACGTGATCACCGGCGGAACCGACAACGCCACGCTGCACCGCTGCTTCGTGCGCACGATGCCCTCATACGTGACGGTCGACGCGGGCGAGGAGCTGACGTTCGACGCCTACACCTTCTTCTCGGCGGCCGGCGGGTGCAACTGGCAGCGCATCCCCACGGCGTGGACGCTGGCCGTCAGCACGAACGGCACGGACTGGTGCGACATCGACTCGCGCGTGGTCTCGCCGAGCACCTTGTCGCAGGCATACTACGCGCAGCAGGGGATGTATTCGGTCGGCAACGTCTATCCGCTCCTCGATGCGACGACGGCGCGGGACTCGCTCGGCGACGAGTCGCCCGTGACGATCGACTCCGGCGCGACGCTGGAGATCGCGGCGGACTACGAAAAGTTCGGCACGCTCTCCGGCGCGGGCACTCTCAGGTTGCGTCCCGGCGCGACGGCGGAGATCAATGCCCTGCCGTCGCCCGCCGAGTTCTCCGGCACGGTGTCGGGCGCGGGCACGCTCGTCGTGAGCGGCGTCGCCACGCAGGCGTTCAACAACGCGACGCTGTCGGGCGTCGAGACGCTGGAGGTGGATGGCGGTGTCGTGACCGGCACCGCGTCGGCGTCCGGCGCGCTTTCGGTCGCGTTCGGCGGCGGCACGTGGTTCGGCGAACTGGCAACGGGCGGCGCGCTGACCGTGACGGGCGCGCCCGTGATCGGCCTGCCGTCCGACCCCGGCGCGGCGTTCCGCAAAACGCTCTTCACGTACACCTCCATCGACGCGACCTCTGCCGCTGCGCTCGCGGCGGCGACATTTGACACGTCGGTGGAATTGCCGAAGAACCTTAAGCCGCACGTGAACGTGGGCGCCACCGCGTGCGTCCTCACCGTCACCGCCGACGGCACGATGGTGATTTTCAGGTAGAGCAGCAAAACAAGTGACTAGGAGAACATCCATGAAACAGAAGTTGAAGATTGTTGGATTCCTCGCGGCGATCGTGGCCGGTGCGACACTCCCGGCGGACACGCTCACGTGGAGCGGCGGCGACGGCACGTGGGACGCCACGAGCCTCAACTGGAACAACGGCACGACGGCCTGGATCCCCGGCTCGACGGCCGTGTTCGCGGACGACGGCTGCACCGTGACCGTGTCCGGCGAGGTGGACGTGGGCGGCATCACGTT
>ONRL01000344.1 GCA_900320225.1 uncultured Lentisphaerota bacterium | reverse complement strand
AAGGGCAACAGCCTCAACATCGGCGCGAACACGGGCCGGTACGACTTCGACGACTTGCCGAGTTCCGCGACGGCCGCCGGCTACAGCTGCCTGCAGATCCACAACTACAACGAATCGCAGACGCTGATCTCCATCAGCCGGCTCCGCCACTCCGACGGCAACACGGACATCGGCATCGGCAACTACTCGACGGCGGCCAACCAGGACTGGACGCAGACGTACAAGGCCCCCCAGTACGCCGTGCGCCGCCTCTACGTGTTCGTGGCGTTCGAGACGACGCCGTCCGCGATCTTCCACGCCGTCGCGAGCCTGGACCGGACGAAGGTGAGCGTGGCGTTCGACGAGACCGTGCCGCCGCAGCTGCGCGACCCCTCGGCGTGGACGTTCACGTCGGGCACCGCGGCCGTGGTTGACGCCGTCGCGTCCCCGGTCGACCCGCGCGAGGTGGTGCTGACGCTCGCCGGGCCGCTCGCCGCCTCCGCGAGCTACACGCTCCAGTGCGCCTACACGTCCGGCGGCGAGGCGAAGACGGCGAGCACGTCCTTCACGACCGCCGCCGCCGACCCGCTTCCCGCGTTCCTCACGGCGGAGGCCGTGCCGGAAGCCGGGAACTACGCGCTCGTGTACTTGCTGAACATCCCGCACACGACGTTCAACTACACGTGGACGGACGCGCCGTATGCGGTCGACGAGTCGCGCTTCGGGGAGATGGCGTTCGACCGCGTGGCCTACCTGCTGCACCTCGGATGGACGCCTTCACGGACGATCTCTCGAAGATCGGCTTGCCGACGAAGCGCCGCGTCAACGACTTCCAGGAATACGTGACGAACCTCTCCGTGCGCGCATGGAGGTCGGACAACGCTCTCCGCGTGACGCCCGGCGAGTTCTCGGAAGGCAACATCGAGTTCTGCTGGCACGACTTCAATCAGGCAAATTCCAAGGGGATTCCCAATGCCAACCCCGACGGCAACAACGTCTATGACTGGGGCGACTCGTGGACTTTCACCACCAAGCCGGGCTACGGCTGCCTGCAGGTACACAACTACCAGCAAAGCCAGGTGATTCTCTCCGTATCCCGTACGGGAGCGTCCGCGGGACCGACGACGTTGCGCTATGCCTCGCTCGGCATCGGCAACCGCAGCGAGCAGGCGGACGCAGAGAAGGACTGGACGACGGCCGCGAACGGCGCGAGCTTCACGACGAGCGACCTGTACGTGTTCGTGCGCCCTGCGGTGGCGTCGAAGGGGAACGGTCCCGCGTTCACGATCCAGCCGCAGCCGGCGACCGTCGGCATCGGGAAGCCGCACGCGCTCCACGCCTTCGCGCCGGGCGCGGTGCGCTACCAGTGGTTCAAGGGGACGACGCCGATCCCCGGCGCCACGGGCGCCTGGCTCGACGTGGACACGGGCACGCCGGAGAAGGCCCGGTATTCGGTGGTCGCCTACGCGGACGACGCGAACTACACCGTTTCCGACACGGTCACGGTGTGCGTCGCCAGCCGTGACACATTGCTCATCATCCGCTAATTCAATCGCACACGGAGGCGGGCTTTTTTGCTAAACTATCGGCATGGACAAAAAGACTCGACTTCTGACCGTGTTCGCATGCGGGGCGGCGCTGGCTGCCGGCGGTGCGACGTTTTACGTGGATCCGGCGGCGGCGCCGGGCGGCGACGGCTCGTTCGTGAAGCCGTTCGCCACGCTCGCGGCGGCGCGCGACGGCGTGCGCGCGGCACGCCAGGCGTCGCGCATCTCCCCGGCGGAGGCCGTGGAGATCGTGCTCGCGCCGGGCGACTACGTGCAGACGGAGAGCTTCGCGCTGGACGACCGCGACGGCGGCATGTCGGCGGAACTGCCAGTCGTCTGGAAGGCGGCGCAGGCGGGGACGGCACGTGTGGTGGGCGGCGCGCGCGTGCCGGCGGGCGCGTTTAAGCCCGTGACGGACGCGGCCGTGCTCGCGCGTCTCCCCGAGGAGGCGCGCGGCAAGGTGCTGTGCGCGGATGTCTCGAAGATCCTCCCCGGCAAGATCCCGTCGATGGCCCTTGCGTTCGGGGGCACGCCCACGGCCCCGATGCTCTTCCTGAATCACCGTTTCGGCACGCTCGCGCGCTGGCCGAACGCGGACTACACCTCGTTCTCGAAGTGCGTGGACCACGGCGCCAAGATCAAGATGACGTCCGGCGGCGGCAGCGTGAACAAGCCCGGCGCGTTCATCTACTCCGACCCGCGCGCGAAGCGCTGGAACTTCGCGGAGGGCGTGTGGATGAACGGGTACTGGACGCACGACTGGGACAACCACTCCGTGAAGGCCGCGTCCTACGGCGCGGAGAACGGCACGAA
>ONRL01000289.1 GCA_900320225.1 uncultured Lentisphaerota bacterium | reverse complement strand
CGCGGTCGAAGCGGTCGTTGAACTCGGGGTCGCGCTTCTCGTGCGGACCCGAACCGGGCGTGTCCTCGACGTCGATCCGCAGCGGATAGTCCATGAAGACGCCGTGCGTCCCCTGGATCGTGTTGATGCGGCTGTAAGGGTGCGGCACGGGACACGACAGATTGAGCAGGATGACCTTGCCGTTCACGGTGCGGATGAGCGACGAGTTGTAGCCACCGATCAGATATTTCTTGTACGTCTCGAGGTTCTCGCCGTTCCAGCGCGTGTCGCCCGCGCGGATCAGGTCGCCGATCGAGGTCGTCTCCATGGAGTTGAGGTAGTCGAAGCGGTCGCCTCGGTTGATGTTCATGTACTGGGCCACAGGTCCGAGCCCGTGCGTGGGGTAGTAGTTGCCGCGGTGCTCCTGGTACCACTCGGCGCGGAACTCGCTGAGCTTGAAGCCGCGCGTCTTGCCGCTGTGGAGATAGCCGGCCTCGCCGTAGACGGTCTCGCCCAGCACGCCGAGACGGCACATGTTGAGCGCGAGCATCTCGTGCTCGCCGTAGCAGCAGTTCTCGAGCATCATGCAGTGGCGGCGCGTCGTCTCGCTCGTCTCCACGAGCTCCCAGCAGCTGTCCACGTCCATCGTGGCGGGCACCTCCACGAACGCGTGCTTGTCCGCGCGCATCGCCGCGAGCGCCACGGGCGCGTGGAGCTTCCACGGCACGCAGGCGTACACCACGTCCACGCCGTCCCACTGGCAGAGGTCCCTGTACGCCACCGGCCCCAGAAACTCGCGTGCCGGCGGCAGCTTTTTCTGCGCGAGGAATTCGCGGCACCGCTTCATGGCCGCCTCGTCGATGTCGCAGAACGCCGCGATCTCGACGCCCGGCATGAAGGCGAGGCGCTTGAGGGCGTACGTGCCGCGCGAGCCGACGCCGACGACGCCCACCCGCACGCGCGCGAGCGGCGGCGCCGCGAAGTTGCTCATCGCGCCGGCGCCGCCGACCTTCGCGCGCCCACTCGCGCACCCGCCGGCCGCCAAAGCCATCGCCGCAAAACCGGCCTTTGACAGGAATTCCCGCCTGCTCTGCCCATGAGAATCATTCGTCATTTTTTCTGCCTTTCTCAAAAGTTGCCTCGTGCGGAACGGATTATACCATAAAAAACGCGCGCTGACTGTACGCTTGCTGAAAATTCATTTTACCCCTTGTGCCTGAAGCGCAAATTTGGCATAATGGGCGCAACGGATTTTTCGTAAGATTGGAGGAAGCAGACGATGAGAAAACTTTTCATGCGCGTGACGGCGATGGGAATCTCCGGCGGGCTGGCGCTCGCCGCCTGGGGAGGCGGAATCGCAGTTGGATACAGGCAGCGGGGCGTCGTGGACGTGCCGGACGGGGCCGTGAGCAACGTGGACAGCGTGGTGCTGGGTAACCAGTCGACGCTGTACAAGACGGGCGCGGGCACGCTCGCGGTCAACGGCGGCGCGCTGAAGTCGGTGACCGACGAACGCCTCACCGTGCTGGAGGGGGCGGTGAGCGTCACGATGTCCGCAGACGCGGACTTCACCACGCCGCCGGCGGTCTGCGATCTCGCCGCGTTCTGGGTGAACGAATCGAGCGTCGCCACCACGAACGGCATCGTCGAGGAGGGCGAGACGCCGCCGGCCTACGTCTCGAAGTGGCTCGACGTGCGCGAGACGAATCCCAGCTCGCCCACGCGCATTTACGCGCTTCCAAGGTGGTGCACGTCGGATACCTATCCGGCCACGCTGTATGGCATCGACCCCGTGCTGACGACGTTTGACGGACGTAATGGCGTCTACTTCGGCGGTCAGACGTCGGGCCAGTACATGCGCTGGTACACGAATGGCGTGGCAAGAGGCTTCTCGCGCATTCGCCATGTCTTCGTCGTTCAGGCCATTACGAACTGCGTCGGGCATTTCATTGGTTACACGGACACCAGCGCCGGACGCAACAGCCTCTACCTGAACACGATCGGGAATGAGACGATGGCGTACGACGGCACCACCGCCATCGCCTATCCGCGCGCCGACATCTGCAAGCCGACGGGTAGTGCGGGGTATTATCTCGACGGCAAGAAGGTCGACGCGCGCTTCACGCCGGCGAAGCGCGCCTGGCAACTGTGGGAGATCGACTACTACGACAGCCTCCCGACCGCCAACAATTTCGGCTACTGCGGTTTCCAGGAAGGAACGATCCTCAAAGGACGCCAGGGCATGGACTACATTGGCGAGGTCATCGTGTTCACGAACAAGCTCAAGGAGGCGGAGCGTGCGGCCGTGGAGCGTTACCTGCTCGCGAAGTGGGAATTGCCCCAAGTGAAGAACCTCGCGCCGCGTCCGGGCGGCGTGGAGCTTGCGCTGGCCGAAGGCGCGTCGGCGACGGTGACGGGTGCGAACGGCACGGTGACGCCGCTGCTTGCGATCGCGGGTGCGGGTACGGTGACGAAGAACGGTGACGGCACGCTCGCCTTGGGTCCGACGGACGGCCTCGGCTTCACGGGCGATTTCATCTGGAACGCGGGCAAGGTGCGGTTCCAGGGCGGCAACCTGCCGGCGCTGACGGTCAGCGCGGGCGAGAAGTACGCATTTAACAGCTACAACGCCACGACCAGCCCGTCCATCACGGGAGACCCTCGCTCCGGCGTCACCTGCACGAAGACAACGAACGTAGAGGCGGGAACGGTGCAGACGACCGGCAACGGCTGGTTGCGCGTCCACACCGTCTCGAACAACGTCAAGAAGATCAAGGTGGGCATGGGCACGGCGAACCTCGGCTCCGTCCTCCAGCTGGAGGGGCGGACGCGTGTGCTTGCCACGGGGCCTACGGCTGGCGGCGCGCGCGCCATATTCCCCAATCCCGACTTGGAGATTCCGTTCAAGATCACCGACACGACATTCGACCGCAGAGGCGTCACATCCGGCAACACGCTCAACGGCTGGACCTCCCGCGGCGGTTCGTTCAACATCATGTGCACGCAGGCGCCGCGCAGCGCGAGAACATGGGCGCAGTGGGTT
>ONRL01000291.1 GCA_900320225.1 uncultured Lentisphaerota bacterium | reverse complement strand
AAGGTCTCCTCGCTCTTTTCAATCCTCTCCAACCTGTACGTGATCGGCAGGTGCGATGCGGGGAGCGTCGACGAGGTGTGCCTGCGAGTCCTCCACAAGCACGTCTACGAGACCACCGCAGACGACTTCTCGAATAAGCTCTCCCTCATGCGCAAGGGTGTGGTCGATCTCATCAATCACCCGGATCCCAATGACGACACCCCTCCGCTCGCAGGCCTGCAGGATCTAGATCCGATGTCGCAGCTCAACGCCGAGCAGCGGGAAGGCGCGATGTTCTTCATGCGCACCGCGATCCCGACGACCGCCCATGTTGCGGAGACGCTGGCCATCTACAACGTGCTCAAGCAGATGTCCGCGCCGAACGGTCCGGCCGAGTCGCAGGTTACCTACAACGGCGTACAGTTCACGCTCAGCGTCGCGAACGGCGTCCTCACCGCGAAGGAGCGGGTGAACATCGACGTCTGGCAGCTGCGCGACGGGTCGAATTCGCACGAATACCATCTCGACAAGGTCCGGAAGGACGTCGAAATCCCGATCGTGTGCCCCCTCGACGTGCGCGGCTTCCTCTCGCAGATCGAAGACGAGATCGCGGCCAACGCGACGGTCTACGGACGCGAGGCGGCGCTCGCGCTCTTCAACACGGAGGGCTTCGACGCCGGCTCCAGCCGCGCCCGCCAGCTCGCGCTGAACGTGATCGCCGGCATCACCGGCACGCTCGCGACTGAACTCTGCCACGTGCCCACCACGGACCTGACGGAACTCGCGCGCGGCATGCTGCAGACCCAGGGCGACCCGAAGGCGTTCTTCAAGGAGAGGCTCGCCGGCCTCAACGGCGACGGCGTGACGCGCTTCAACGGCGCGGCCACGCTCGAACTCTACCGGAAGATGCAGGCGACCGACCGGAACCAGCTCGACGAGAAGGTCAAGCTGCCCGTGGAAAGCAAGACCCGCGAAGGCGAGACGCTCGTCCAGTCGCGCCGTCGCCGCGTCCACGAGTTCATCGCCGAACTCGTGATGCCCGACGACACGACTCGCTACGACATCGACCGCGACGCCGGCAGGACCGACGCGGACATCATGCGCCGGACGATACTCTCCCACAAGTACGAACTCGGCATCGTGCTGCGTTCGCTCGGCTCCGATTCGGACCTCCTCGACACCTTCAGCCTGGCCACCGGCGGCGAAGTCGACGGCGTGGTGCCGCGCACCCACGAGATCACCACGACCCTCAAGGCGCGCATGATCCAGCTGAAGTCCATGGTGGACGCGGCGGGCGGGCTGGACGCCTTCTTCCAGGCGCTGGAGACGAACGACGGCGCGGGCGTTCCCGGGCTCGCCGACTTCCTCAACGGATTCTCCTCCGACCTCGCCTCGGCCTCGGACAAGGTGCTCGCGAAGATGCAGGGCGTCCTCACCGAGAAGCTCGCCACCGCGTTCCGCCAGTCCACGGCGACCGCCAAGAGCAAGCAGCTCTGGCAGAAGACGCTGGATGAAATCGCGGGATCCGGCACGCTCGACGTCGACACCGGCTACGGTCAGCTTCTCATGGAGGCGCTTTCGACCTACTTCTCCAAGATGGAGCCGATCGACCGCCACCGCATGGCGTCCTCGCTGCTGCGCTACGCCGGCTCCGAGTCCAACTCCGGCGAGATTCTGGGCGCACTCATCAAGGGCGCGGGCCCGGTGCTGCAGAAGCTCATGCAGGGCCTGCCGCAGACCGCGCTACCGCAAGACCTCCGGCAGGCGGTGGCGGACCTCAAGTGCAACCTCCCGTCCATACCGCCGGAGATGGTCCGCGCCACGCTCCTCGACATGGTCGAGCGCTCCAACGGACGCATCACGTCGATCGAGCTGACGAAGTCCCTCGGCGCGGCTACGGTCGGCCAGGCGTTCCTCTGCAAGATCGTGACGGTCGACAACCCCGCCGGCGAGGAGTGCGTCGTCAAGATCCTGCGTCCGGACGTCCAGGCCCGCGCCCGCCGCGAGCGCGACCTCTTCCTCGACATCGCGAAGCGGACGAAGGGAATGGCGGGCGTGTTCGACGTCCGGCTGGAGGGCATCTTCAAGGAGCTCGACTTCACGGTTGAGGCCAACAACGTCAAGCAGGGCTCGATCTACACCTCCGGCGTCGTCAACGACAAGATCGAGGGCGTGCGCAGCATGGAGCTCTACCCGTTCATCGCGGCGACCGCCAACACCCTTGTCGTCCGCAAGGCCCCCGGCGTCACCTACGACCGCTTCATCGCCGACTCGAAGGCCAGGGTCGACACGGTCCTCGGCAAGCTGAAGAAGGTCCGCAACGCTGACGGAAGCGTAAACTACCTCAGCGGCGACCCCAGCAAGATCCTCACGACGCGCGAGGCGCTCCTGGACACCTACAACGACATCCTCGCGCGGCAGAAGCAGCTCACCGGCTTCATCGAGAAGTGGACGTTCGAGGCCATCTTCGACGGCGGGTTCTTCCACGGCGACGTGCACGCCGGCAACCTGATGTGCGACGGAACGCGCCTCACGGTGATCGACTACGGCAACGCCTCCAGGTTCTCGGCGAGCGAGCTCAACAGCCTCAAGTGGGCGCTCGCCTGGATTCCGGCGAAGAAAGCGTCCAAGTTCCTGGAAAACTACGAGAATCTTCTCTCGGCCGAAGGCAAGAAGACCCTCGCCGCCAAGCGCAATGACCTCGTCAGGGCGCTGCAGGAGGTCTTCGACCGCGCGGACGCCTCCGACATCGGGCGCATCATGTCGGCGGCCTTCCAGCTCATCCAGGAGATGGGCGTGGAACTGCCGGGTCCGATCTTCAGCATGCTGCAGAGCATGCAGCGTCTGGACGAGACGGTGAGACTCATGAACGAGCAGCTGTCGGAGATCAAGACAGCGCTCAGGTCGATGAGGCTCACCGACACCCTCCAGGATGGCGAGACGGTGCCCGACTTCCTCGTGCAGATTAAAGAGATGATCGATCCCCAGACGCGGACGAAAG
>ONRL01000292.1 GCA_900320225.1 uncultured Lentisphaerota bacterium | reverse complement strand
CGAATCTCAGCCTGCGGGCAAACTGCGCAAATGCAAGGGGTTTTCTCCGAACAAGGCCTACTTCCTGAGGAGCGGCCCGGTCTCGGAAAGGCCTCCGGCCTACATCCGCCGCACGAACGAACTCCGGCTCGAGGCCAAGGCGCGGTTCGAGCAGGCCGTCCAGAGGCGCATCCAGACGGCCGGACGCATCCAGCTCTGAGTTTCACACGTGGTGCAACAAGAAAGGATTGGTAGCAGATGGAAAAGAAAAGAGCAATGGGATTCGCGGCAGCATTGGCGGCCGCTCTGCAGTTCGCGGCCCCGATTTGCGTTGCCGCGACTGGGACGGGCGTCTCGTCCGTTGCGAAATCCAACGACCTGCAGGCCAATCCCGTGCCCGCCCTGGGGCAGAACGCGAAGGACCAGAAGGCGTTCGACCCCGCGAAGAAGGGGCCGCGCGTCCTGTTCGTGGGCAACTCGATCACGCTGCACGGTCCGCGTCCGCAGATCGGCTGGACGAACAACTGGGGCATGGCCGCAAGCGCGCGCGACAAGGACTACGTCCACCTCCTCCAGAAGAAGATCGCCGCGGCGCGCCCCGACGCGCAGTGCTGTCTCCTCCAGGTGGCCGGCACGATCGAGCGCTCCTTCTTCAAGCCCGACTGGTCGTGCGAGAAGAACTTCAAGTGGGCGCGCGCGTTCAAGCCCGACGTGATCGTGCTCTTCTTCGGCGCGAACGTGCCGAAGGACTACGACGCCGGCACGATGAACCCGCCGCCCGCCCGCACGTTCGGCGAGGCGCTCGACGCGTTCCGCACCTACCTCGACCCCGAGGGGAAGGCGCTCGTCCTCTTCTCGCAGGGTTTCTACATCCGTCCGAAGCTCGACGCCGAGAAGGAGGCCGTGGCGAAGAAGCACGGCGACGTGTTCGTGAACATGGAGGACGTCCGTTCGCGCAAGGACACGCACGGCCGCTACAACCATCCCGGCGACCTCGGCATGGAGCTGATCGCCGAACGCTTCTGGCAGCACATCGAACAGCGCATCCGCGAGGTCTCCGTGCCGTGCGACGGCCCCGTCGCCGTCACGGAGGGCAGCGGGAACCGCTGGACGTCGAAGCCCGTCGCGCTCGCGCCGAACCGCTGCTACGCCTTCGCGTTCGACGCGACGGGGCCCGCGACGGGCACCGTGACCGCCGGCGCGCGCGACGTGAACGTGGACCTGCCGGCGCCGGGCGACGGCGCGCGTTCCTACACGAACGTGTTCTACAACGTGTCCGCGTCCGTGCCGTTCCACTTCGGCGCCTGGCACCTCGTGGGCACGGTCACGTGCGCCAACCCGCGCGTGCTGCCCGTCACGCCGCGCTATCGCGTGTTCGGCGGACAGCCCCTCGGCCACGGCGAGAGCGTGGAGGGACGCCGCTATGCCTTCCTGACCTCTTTGGACGGCGCGGGGCGCAATCATGCGCGTCCGCTTGAGTCCTGCCGCAGCCACTTCAACACGTCGCGCTGGTGTCTCGGAGGCAACAGCGAGGTGGTCTACCGCCATGAACTCGCCGGACGCACCTGGAAGAACGGACGCGTCAAGGCGTCGTGCGGCCACTGGGCGGGCGGCACGGCCGCCGTGGAGGCGTCGGCGGACGGCCAGACGTGGACCGCGCTCTTCATCGTGACGAACGCCTCGCAGTTCGAGGCGGAGATCCCCGCGTCGCTCTTCCCATGCAAGACATTGCGCGTGCGCTTCCGCGGAAACAAAGGCTGCTCTCTCCAGATCTACACCTACGCGCTGGAGGCCGAGTTCGACGGCGCGCCGCTGCAGGCGTTCGGCGCGACGGACTACGTGCAGGACGGTACGGACAAGGTGGTGGCGCGCATTAAGGCGCCGCTCTACTACGACGAGGGCTACGGAGCGCTCGTGCCGGGCGGCACGGATGCCTACGACGTGTGGACCGCGTCAAGCGGCTGGAAGATCCCGCGCGGGCGCGGCCTGCCGTCGGAACGCGCCGCCGGCGTCTCCCTGCGCACGGCGCAGAACGAGGCCGAGGCCGTGCAGCTCGTGGTGCGTCCGCGCCGCGACGTGAAGGACCTGCGCGTGACGGCGTCCGTGCCGGGCATTCCCGCAGACGTTCTGCGCGTGGGGTACGTGAAGGTGGAGCAGCCGACGGACGCGATGGGCTGCCGCGCGCTCTGGCCGGACCCGCTGCCGCCGCAGGACGGCGCGTTCCCCGTGAAGGCCGGCGAGAACCAGCCGTTCTGGGTGCGCGTGAAGCCGACGAAGGGCACGCGGCCCGGCGTCTACCGCGGCACGCTCGCGGTCGTGGCCGACGGCGTGCAATCCACAGTGCCGTTCGAGGTCGAGGTGTTCGCGTTCGAGCTGCCGGACCGCATGACGTGCGAGACGGCGTTCGGCGTCCACTGGGGCACGATCTGGAGCTACCACGGGCTGAAGACGCCCGAACAGCGCCGCCTCGTGGCGGAGAAGTACCTGCGCGCCCTCTCCGACCACCACCTCTCACCCTACAACCCCGCGCCATGCGACAACTGGCAGGTGAAGTGGAAGGGCGTGAAGAAGGATCCGCTCACGGCCACGCCCGAGTTTGACTGGAAGGACTGGGACGCCGCGATGGAGAAGGCGTTCAACGAATACCACTTTACGGGCTTCCGCCTCGGTTTGCAGGGACTCGGCGGCGGCGACTGGGAGTCGCGCCGTGAGCCGAAGTTCCAGGGATACGCGGGCGGCACGCCGGAGTACGAGGCGCTCATGGCGAAGTACCTCGGCGGCGTGGAGGCGCCTATGACTTCGTGATGAACGGCTTCGCCACGCTGAAGCGCCACGCGCCCGCCCTGCGCCGCATGCTCACCGAAGAGCCGAGCGAACCGCTCCTGAACGGGCCGAACACGTGGTGTCCGCTCACGCCGAACCTGCACGCGAGCGGCGAGAAGGCCGCGCGCGCGCTGGGCGACGTGTTCTGGTGGTACGTGTGCTGCGGCCCGAAGGCGCCGTACGTGACGGAGTTCATCGACCATCCCGGCTCCGAGATGCGTCTGTGGCTGTGGCAGACCTGGGGCGAGGACGTGCAGGGCGTGCTGATCTGGACCACCACGTGGTGGACGAGCGGCAACGCCTACCCGGACTATCCGCAGAACCCATACGAGGACGCGATGAGCTGGACAAGCGCGGGGAAGATGAAGCGCGGCGAGAAGCGTCCGTGGGGCAACGGCGACGGCCGCTTCCTCTACCCGCCCCTCGCGGCGGCGAACGGGCGTCCGTCCGCGCCCGTCCTGGAAGCGCCGGTCGGCTCGTATCGTCTCGAGCTCCTGCGCGACGGCATCGAGGACTACGAGTATTTCGCGATGCTGAAGCGCCTGCTCGCGCAGAAGGGCGCGTCGCT
>ONRL01000297.1 GCA_900320225.1 uncultured Lentisphaerota bacterium | reverse complement strand
CAGTCCCGCCGAAGGCGGCTGCGCCGCGTCGAACACGAGCTTGTCCGTCACCGTCACGTTGCCCTTCAGCGTGCCGTAGCCGCCCACGCGCGCATACGAGGGAGTGAACGAACCCGCGTCGAACGTGCCGCCCGCGAGGCGCACCTCGTTGGCGGACGGAATGGCGTCCGCCGCGCCGAGCTTCAGCGTGCCGCCCGCCACCACGGTCGCGCCCGTGTACGAGTTCGCCGACGAAAGCGTGAAGGTGCCCGCCGTGGCGGACGAGTTCGTGAGCGTGAGGCCGCCGCCCGGCTGCTCCTCGCCGTCCGTCATCGTCACCGCGCACGCGATCGTCGTCTTGCGGTCCGCGCTCTTGATCGTGGCCGTGGGCGCGCCCGTGTAGCCCCAGCCCGGCGACGCCACCACGATCTCGCCGATCGTGCCCGTGCGCGCGTCGAACGTGCAGTGCGCCACCGCGCCCGTACCGCCGCCGCCCGTGATGTACACCTCCGGCGGCCCGATGTAGCTGTTCGTGGACGTGCCCGCCGGCCACGTGATGGACGCGACGCCCTTCCCGAACGGCTTCTCGAACGGCACCGCGCCGTTGGAGGAGGACTTGCCGTTGATGTCGAGCGTCGCGCCGCCCGAGAACACCGTCACGCGGTTCACCGCCCGTATTCCCGAACCGAAGATGGTGGCGTAGTCGGCATAGGCCTGCCACGTGCCACCGCCGAAGTTGACGAACGCCCGCGCCCTCTCGTTGTCGCGGTTCGCCTTCTCGTAGTCGGCCTTCTGCAACGACGGCGTGGACAGCACGCCCGCGTTCATGTTCACCACGCCCGTGAACGTGTTCGTGCGCTCGCACATGTCGACCCACGAGGTGTAGGTCGCCCGCGGGTTGCCGCGCATCGCGTCGAACTCGCCCGGCGTCTTGTCGCCCCAGTGGGATTCGCCGAGGTGGACGGTGCTGCCGCCGTTGAGCGTGCCGCCCGTCATGTACAGCTCGCCCCAACCGCCGAAGCTCAAGCATTGGCTGCCTTCGGCCGTGAACGTGCCGCCGGACATCCGCATCATGCCGACGGCCGTCGGGTGGCCGCCGAAGCGCCACCACGACCGCATCGCCAGCGCTCCGCCCATCAAATCCACGAACCCGTAGCTGTTCGCGTACCGGGCCGCGTACCCGTCATAGCCGTTGCAGCAGATGTTGCGCACATTGCCGCCATACTGGTAGAACGCACCCTTCGTGTTCGAGTCGTGGCCGAGGCCGATCCAGTTCGTGACCGCGCCCCCGTCGTGCACCTCCAGGATCGCGCCCTTCGTGCCCGAGTCCTGGATTTTGAGATACGACGAGGTCTTGCCGCCGGGCGACAGGAAAGCGTCGAGCACCGTGCCGGACTTCACCACCATCCGCGCGGGCGCATTCGTGTTCGTGCCGCCCACCGTCCAGGTCTTGTTCGTCGCGCCGCGCCGGTCGTTCACGACGTCCCACTCGTAGGAGCAGATGCGTCCCGCGTTCTCCAGCGTCATCGTGCCGCCCAGCACGTTCAACTGCGTGAGGCGGCGCGTCTTGTTCCCCGCCACGACCATCTCGCCCTCGCCGTTGATGAGACCGGACTTGCCCTCGGGCGTCGTGTCTGCCGTGAACGTGAGCGTGCCGGGGCCGCCGTGGCGGTAGTAGGTCGCGTGCTCGAAGTCCGTGCTGTCCGTCACGTTCTCGCCCGACGCCGTATACACGTTCACCGCGCCGCTGCCGTCCCAGTTCGTGAGGACGTTGTGGAGCGCCGCGTGGTCCCAGTCCTTCGCCACGAAGTTGATCTTGCCGGAGCCGGAGGCGCGGATCTGTCCGTGCGGAATGGAACCCGTCGTCGTCCCCCACACCGTACCCCAGTTCACCTGAAGACCGCCCGTCCACGTGTTGGCCCCGTTCATGAGGTAGGCGTGGCCGCTGCCGTTGTGGAACATCTTGCCGGCCCCGGAGATCGGCCCCACGAGGTTCATGCGGATGGCTGTGTTGTTCGGCGAGTAGTTCGTCACCGTCACGGTGCCGCTTTCGAGGATGATCGGACCGAGAATATTGTTGCGGTCCGCCGTCGTGCCCGAACCGGCGCGCAGCAGCGATCCGTTCTTATGGACAAGCGTCCAGTCCCACCGACGGATGTCGGTATTCCACATGCTGAATTGCGAGCCCTTCTCGACGGTGAGCGTGTTGTCTGCCGTGCCCTGGAGCGACAACGTCCCCTGCGTGGTCATGCTCGAGTTGTTCTTGGCGACGACATGCCCGTTCTTCACCGTCGCGCTGTTGAACATGAATTCGGAACTGCCGGAGGGGCGCGCGCGGTGCGAGAGCGTGTGGCCGCCGAGGTCGACCGTACCGGACGAGAAGCCCATGCGGTTGCCATTGTAGACCGACGCGTCGTCCGACAGCGTCACGTTCATGAAGAGCTGGTCGATGCTGCTGTAGCCGCTGATGACACGCGTCATGCGGAGCGCGCCGAAACCGTCCGGCCCGTCGCCCGCAAGGACGAGATTGTTCTCGAACCGCTTGTCCACCTGCCCCTTGCCGCCTGGCACGCGCGCGTGCAGCTGCGCGCCCTTGAAGACCGTGATCGTGTTCGCCGCGTTTCGCCCGAAGACGGGAATCGAGGCCGTCGAGTTGCCCACGGCGCTCTGCGCCTCGAGGATGCCCTCCTTGATGTCAACCGTCCCCACCCACGCGCTGTTGTTGTCGTTCGAGACGATGGCCGTGCCCGCGCCGAGCTTGACGACCTTCGTGATGGGAGACGCCAGCTGCGTGTAGTACGCGAGCGTCTGCCCCTGCGGCACGTCCAGGATGAGCACGCCGTTTTCCACCAAGGGACCTGGATTGCCGACCACGAGCGTGCCGCTTCCCGCGAGCCATGGCAGGTCGCCGGCCGCGTAGCGTCCCGCCGCCACGGATGCGCCGCCGTACGTCGCCGACGGCACGCGCACCGTCGTGTCCGCCGCGAGCGAGAGCGTCGTGCCGGACTCCACCGTCAGCTGCGCGGCCAGATTCCAGGGTTGCGTCCCCGTCAGCGCCACCGTGCCGTTGCCGGTGAGCGCGAGCGTCGAGGCCGTGCCGGCGATGTCGCCGATGTCCACGGAGCTGCCGGCCGCGATCGTCACGTCGTCGCCCGCCTGCGGCGGCCAGGGTGCCGCGCCGCCGGAGACCTGCCAGTTCCCCGCCGCGTTCCAGTCCGACGATTCCGCGCCCGTCCACGTATAGGCGTCGCTTGTGTGGACGAAGTCGCCGCCGCCGGAAAACGCGTTGCCCGTCATGGGCAGATAGACCTTCCCGGACAATACGTCCTTCAACGCATACGAGCCGTCGGTTCCGTGCCACGGCTCAAGGTCCATCACCGCCACGTCGTCCTCGTAGATCTTGAAAGAATAGATCTTCGCCTTGCACTTGTTGCCGATTGCGGAACCGTACTTGTCGGAGGTGTTCCCGAAGAGTCCTAGCGGGAACGTGGAAGTGGCCGTGACGGCAGCCATCGTCAGGTTGGTCTCCACGTTGCCGTCCTTGACGACTTCAATCTTCTTGTTTGGCCCGTCGAGGGTGATCGTGCGCCGGTCGGTCGTCACGCGCACGTACGTCCACGTATAGTTGCCGCTGCTGTTTTTCCAGGACCATGAGTAGACGTCGCCGTTGCTGATGTAAAGGCACGCGAAGACCGCCGAGCTTCCCTCCACGCCGAAGAGACGCCACTGGCGCGTGAGCGGCGCCTGGAACGCGAAGTCCGCCACGATCTTCGTCTTG
>ONRL01000326.1 GCA_900320225.1 uncultured Lentisphaerota bacterium | reverse complement strand
CACGTTGCGGTTGATGTGCGTGCCGGCGAAGTATTCGATGCCCGGCTTGCCGAAGGACTTCGGCGAGGCGGTGAACGTGTGCCACACGACGTGGTTCACCCCGTCCACGAACATGTCGTCCGCCGTGCGCTTGAGCCGCTCCGGCCACATCGAGTAGTGGGCGTCCATGAGCGTGAACGCCTCCGCCGAGGCGCGCCGGAGGCCGTAGATGTGCGCCGCGTTGGCGGCGGGGCGGTTGAACGCGAGGTCGGAGTGGTGCGCGGGGGCGATGGGCCAGTTCTCGCCCTGCGGCATGTCGTTCACCCCGAGGAAGGCGAATTGGTCGGCCTCGCGGAACACGCTCGGGTCGCGGTTCCACGGCCCGCCGCACTCCGAGTAGAGCTTCACGCCGCGCGCGTGGGCGAGACGGCGCACCGTGCCGTAGAAGCGGTCGCGGAAGAGGTCGTTGCGTACGCGGCGGTAGTCGACGAGCAGGCCGGATCGCACGCCCGCGCGCGTGAAGCCGGCGAGAACGGGCAGGTCGGGCAGCAGATCATAGCCGGCGCGCGCACGAAAGGCGTCCGCGAAATCACCCGTCCACGTGGGAATCGCCCCTTCCCAGCTCACGGAATAGACGTGCGTGAACGTGGTGCCCACGAGCGGTCCGAGCGCGTCGAAGAGCGGACCCGCGATGCGGTTGAAATGCCGCTCCACGGCGGCCGCATCGATTACGTCCACGTCGTGCTCGCGCTTGGGGATCGCGCAGTACCCGAAACGGAGCGTGTGCCATTCGCCGTCCGGCCCGCCGTTGCGGCCGCGCTGAAGCGCGGCGCTCCCGGGTGCGCCCTGGTGCCATTCGAGCGCCGGCACGTCGGCCACGAGCGCGTCTTTCTCCCACCGGTTCACCACGCCGCCCGCGTTGCGCCAGCCGGACTTCACGCGCGTCCCCGGCGCCACGCGCACGGCGAACGTGGCGATGTCATGGTAGTACTTGAAATCCGCCGGCGGGTCGTCCGCGTCCACGCCTACCACGAGACGCTTGGGACCGTCCTCGCCCGTGAGCCACGGCCCCTTCAGCGAACCGCCGCAGTCGCCCAGGTTCATCGTGAACTCCAGGCCGAGACGCGCGCACTCCTTCACCGAGTAGACCACAAGCCGACGCCACTCGTCGCCGCCAAACGGCATTTTCGGCTCGGGCTTTTTCACGACCTTGTCGTAACCGCGCGGGTCGAGCAGCAGGATGCCGCCGAAACCGGCCTTTTTCATCGCCTCGAGATCGGCACTCGCCGTCTCCTCGTCGACATTCCCGTTCACCCAGTACCAGTAGCACCAGGGACGCGCGGCCTGGGGCGGCGCGCGGAAGGCGTCATACAGCGCATCGCCGTGCAGGGATGTTGCGGCACACAGCAACGCCACGGCCACAAGAGGATTACCAAAATTTCTCAAACCCGCGTCTCCACCAGAAAAAGACAAAGACGGCGCCGCCGATGAAAAGTCCCCAGAGAAGCGGCACCAGCACCTTGTACGTCGCACCATGTCCACTCGGCGCGCCGTCCTCCGCGTCCTCGCGTTCGACCGAAAGCACGGCCGCCGCGCCGTCGTCCATCGCCAACTGGGCGGCCTTCTCGTGGCCGCGCGCGGCATAGATGCGCTCGCGCGTGCTGCCGTCCGGCATCCGGCTCACCACCACGTAAAGACGTTCGCCGCGCGGCGTGGAGAGGTGCTGGGCGCAATAAGTGGCAAGTTCGGCAATCGTGGGGTGCGCGCTGAGTGCTGAATCGTTCAGCGTCACGCCGAGCGCCTTCTCAACCTGCTGCGCAAACTCACGCATCGCCGAGGGATCGGTGTTCAGCATATCCTGAAAGCGCACGTCCGCCTTGACCATCTCAGGCGGCAGCACCACCATGCGCGCCAGCACGGCGATGATCTTCTGCCGGGCCTTCTCTTCGTCGTATTGTCCCATACTTGCCTCCTTTGAAAACTACCTGAGGATGATGACAACCCCAGAAGAGCGGAACTTTGCGCGCACCACGCCGGCCGCGGCGTCGTACCTGAACTCGCTGACGATGCCGTCGCCGCAATTCGCGCCCTTCCAGGAGATCGCGCGGAACGCGGCCTCGGTGGCGACCTTGGCGACGACCGTTTCCGGCCGAAGTCCACCGTCACGCGCGTCGCCGTGAGGTCGGCGAACGTGAGCGCGTCCGTCGCGCCCGGCTCGACGTCGAGCGTGAACGCGTCGAACTCGCCCGAGAGCGTGCCCGTGCCCGAGAAGCGGCTGTTGGCGTCCGTCGTCCCCGCCACGCACTTCAGGACGCCCTCCGCGATCTCGACCCCGCCCGTGTTCGCCACCTTCACCGTCGTCGTCCCCAAGGGCGCGTAGACCGGCTGGTAGTTGGACAGGGTGTAGGAGAGGTCGTTCGTCAGCACCCCGCCGCGCAGCGGAACGGCGAGCGCGTGCTCGACCCCGCTGCCGACGATCAGCTCGCCGCCGCCCGCGTCCGCGCGGATGCCGCATTTCGCCGGGCTGGCCGTCATGGAGACGCCCCCGTTGAGCGTAAACTCCGCGAAACCGCCGTCCAGGACGATCTCGGCCGTGTTCGCCGTCTGGCTGCCGAGGAAGCGGTGCACCTTCATGCCGCCGCCGCGCGCGAAGACGAGCTCGCCGTATGCATTGCCGCCGAAGGTGAGGTTCTGCGGCGTCCGCACCTCGAGAAGTCCGCCGTCCTCGAACCGGGCGTCGATCCTCTGGTAGAAGTTGATGCCGCCGGCCGCGGTCGTGGACGCGCGCTGGAGCACGCCGTTCGTGCCGACGCGCACGATCGGCTCGATTCCGCCGACATTGTTCGGGATCGACATGTTCCATGCAATGTTCAACGTGCCGTTGGTGATCGCCAGCACGGGACGCACCACGTCCGCGTTGCCGCTCGCCTTGCTGTGTCCCACGTTGAGTCCGTTGAACGTCGCGTTCGCATTGTCGAGGACCATCCTCGGCGCGGCGGAGCCGGCGGCCATCTGCTGGCCCATCATCGTGTGGAAGCCGCTGCCGCTGCCCATCGAGATCGTGAGGTCCTTCAAGTAGAGTTCCGGCGCCGACGTCGCCACCACGCCGCTGCCGCCGATGCCGCCATGGTGTTCCTGCTTCACGATCGTCTCGTTCTTGCCCTTGCCGATTATCGCAAGGCGACCGTCGAGGACCGTCAGCTGCGCAAGGCCGTCCCAGCTTGTCGCGCCGCCGTTCTGGAGCGCCAGAATGCCGTTGATGTCGGAGTTGCCCTTCCGCGGTGCCGATGACCACCACGACAGAGTCGTCGTACCGGCCGGCATATCGAGCGTCAGCGTCCCGCTGCCGAGCTTCGCGAAGCCGCCGTCGCCCTGGAGGTGGGATATCTTGAAGTTCTTGAACGTGAGGTCGCCCGCGATGTCGAAGATGGACGGATACTCGCCGAGGAGCCGCCACGGGCGCTCGATCTCGGCCGCCGCGCCGGAGTAGCGGAACGTGCCGTTGCTCACCGAGAGCGCCGCCTGCCGGGCGGAGTCCGTGCCGAGCGCCGACGCCGACGTGAACTCCGTCACGCCGCTTTCCAGCTCCCAGTCGCCCTGCATCGTCGTGGCGTTGTCGCCCGAGACGACGAGCGTTCCCGCGCCCGTCTTCGCGACCGTGCCGTCCGCGTTGCGCACGGGCGCGCCCAGCGTGAGCGTGCCGCCCTGCGCCACGTCCACGCCCGCGGCGACGTAGAGCGGGGAATCGCCGGCGACGGACACCGCCGCGGCCGGGGCGATGATCGTGGCGACCGACGCCGGTGCCGACACGGCGATCGTCGCGGCGTTGGCAACGGTCACGGCGTCGTTGTGCGTGGGAACGCCCGCCGGATCCCAGTTCGCCGCCGTGTTCCAGTCGGTGCCGGACGCGCCCGTCCACGTCTTCGCGGCACCCTCCGCCACCGTGACCGTCACGCTCACCGTCTTGCCGTCGGCGCCGAGTTCAAGGGCATACGCCCGTCCCGCCTGCGGGTTCGACACAATGATCTTCTCGAAGTCCGACTGCGCGAGTCCGCCCGAAATCGAAAGGATCGGATGCGCGGCGTCAAGCGCGTAGTCGTTCGGCAGCACGACCTGCAGGCTGCCCGCGAAGGCGAGCGAATCGGCCTCGACGTACGTCGCCGCGTCCGTGATCTCAAGCTTCGCGCCGGCGGCGAACTCCAGCGCGTCGCCGAAGCGCGTGACGCCTGGCCCGAACACGAGAGCACCCTGCGAGACCAGCGTCTTCGGATGCGACGAGTCCCTGAGGACCGTCAGCGCGCCGAGGCCGGTCTTCGTGAACGTCGCGTCCGACGCACCGGCCGCCGCCGTGAACGCCTGGTCGATGGAGACGTCGAAACCGGACGAGTCGAACGCGAAGCCGCGCGCGCCGATCATGGCGGACGCGCATCCGCAGATGAACGCCATGCAGGCGTCGCCCGTCGCCGGATCGGCGCCGTACACGCCGCGCACGGCCAGGACGCCGTTCGAGGAGAGGGAGACCACGCTCCTGCCGCCGACGGGAACCTTGTTCGTGATCACGCCTCCGGGAAACGTCACCACGGCGTCGTCCGCCACGTTGAACTCAAGATCCGCGTCGAACCCGTAGCCCATCTCCACGGACGACGCCGGGCTGGCCGTCACGCGCGAGCGTCCGCCCGCCGTGAACCGCGCGACGGAACCGGGGCTGGAATGCGACCCCAGGCACAGCCAGTTGCCCACAGACGGACTCAACGACAGCACCGCATCGTCCTTGAGTTCGAGCTCCCCGTACGAACCCGGTCCCGACTGGTACGCGATGGCGGTGATACCCCCGATGGTGGTGCTGGAGTTCCCTGAAAGCGTCACCCGTCCCCACGAGTTGGAATATAGGCACAATCTGAGGTCCCCGGAGGTCTCGGCCACCGCGTGATCCGCCACCTCCAGAACGCCCGTGGCGCACGCGCGGGCTCCCACGTAGACCGCCCCGGCGGACAGCGAGGCCGAATCGCGCAAAAATAGGTCGCCGCGGTTGAACCGGTTCGTCGTTATGGCTCCTCCGCCGAGGTTGAGCGCGTTGACGACAAAGCGCCCGGAGCAGGACACGTCGAGTATGCCGCGAGACCTCGCCACGCCACCCTGTGCAGACTGGTGTCCCAGGTACGCTTCTGAGCGCACCGTCACGACGGCGTCGTTCGTGATGTGCATCCACGTCGTCCCGCTCCCGGCGTTGGCGTCCTTGAGGGCGAGCGAGTGAAAGGCGTGGTTTCCGCCGAGGAACCACGTGTGCGTCGTGGCGTTGCCGCGCTGGTAGAACCAGCCGGTGGACTCGAGCGTCGCCTCCGGATGGATGTAGAAGTTCACGTTGCCGCCGGCGGAACCCAGATAGAGCTGGCTGCTGAGGGAGAACTTTCCGCTCCAGAGGTCGAAGTCCTGCTGCGACGCGCCCGTGGACTTCCACGTGAACAGCGCATCCTCGAAACGCCAGACGGCCGGCGTGACGCCGCCGCGCACGAGTCCCTCGAAGTTGAAGATGTGCGTGCCGGTGAGGTTCTGGGCGAACGGCGAGCCCCACCAGTCGTTGACGGACTTGAGGTTCTTCTTCTCCCAGAACGAGCCGCGCGTGTCGATGGTCAGCGTGTGCGTGCCCGCGCCGGTGCCGAGGAAGATGGATCCGGAGTCCTCTTCGAGGCCGCCGGGCGGCGCCTTGATCGTGACGTCGTTCGCCTGGAAGTTGATGTACCCGTAGAGGCCGTCGATTCCGTTCGACGGC
>ONRL01000301.1 GCA_900320225.1 uncultured Lentisphaerota bacterium | reverse complement strand
CGTCGGTTTCACGTGCAACCACTGGCTCAAGGCGTTCGACTGGGCGAAGGAAGTCGGCGGCATCACGCTCGTCAAGTAAGTCGGCGGCCGCTGTCCGGGCCGCACGACTTCGAGAGGAGGTGCCGCGCGGCGGTAATTCTTGAATTGACGGAGAAGTCCAAGATGTGATATGGTTTCGCGCGTAAAAATGGTCGGGCCGAGTTTGCGTGTCGCATGAGCGGTGCGCGCCGGAGGAGGAAGCACGGAAAATGAAGGAAAACACAGTATTTTGCGACAGCGTGGGTGCCGTCGCGTCATCGAGGGCGCGGCGCCTTGCCGCGGTCGTGATCGCCGCCTTCTGTGTGGCGGTGGCGGTTGGCGAGACGACGTACACATGGGACTCCGCGAGCCCCACGACCTCGCTCGGCGACGGCGCGGTGGCCATCACGCTTGAAGGCGGCAAGGTCTCGACGCTTCTGAAGAACGCGTCCGAGGGCGTGACGATTGACGGCGATTCCATGACGTTCGCCGCAGGGGCGGAGGTGTCCCTAGCGGTTGGCGAACTGAAACTGGCCTTGCCTGTGGCGGCAGAAGGCGCCGTGACGTTTGGCGCGGAGGCCGCGCTCGAGGTCTACGACGGACAGCCGCTTTCCGGCGTGTCGAATATCGTCGTGTTCAGCGGGATGACGCTTTCGGAGTGGACGCCGACCTGGTGCGACTTCAACAAGAAAAACTGGCCTGGGTGCGTTTTCGCCGTACAGGGACGCGGGTATCCGTACCACCTCACGCCCGGCGAGGGAACGCTCGACGTCCAGTTCCAAGCCCTAGACGGCTCTTTCGTAAAGACCATCAAGGTGCGCTTCGTGCAGGAGGGGGAAGACGTGGCGGCCCGAATCCTCTACACGCGATACATCACTGGTATCGCGTACCTTGGTGCGGACTTCGACACGCTCGAAGGCACGAGCCCCTACCGTGTGGCGATCGACAACATCGGCGTACACGGGTACGACATCGACTACATCGCCATGCGCCAGGTCACGCCCGAATTGCCGTCCGTCGTGGTGGAGAACGCCTTCTCCGCCGCCGGGACGGTGACGAACGGCGCGACGGCGTCGCTCGTGTTCTCCGGCGACGCGGCCATCTCGGCGTCCGGGGCATGTCCGTACGATTTCTACGTTCTCGGCACCCTTGGTTTCAAGAACAGGCACAGTGGCCGGTTCGACATTTCAGGCACCGTCTCGGGCGGGGCGGGCGCTGCGCTTTCCTTCCTTCCGTGGGACTGTGATCTGCCGGTCGTGCCTGGCGACACCTTGTGCTACACGGGAACGAGCATGAATGGAACCGCTCCGTACATCGGCACTTCTTGGAATACCATGGCGACCATCAAGGGCATGGCCCCTTCAGCGATCACCAACGTCACGGGGCTGATCCAGGGGCCCAATATCGCCACCGACACAGATCCGCATGTCTATTTCGTCTCGAACAGCGTTGACGGACTCACCAGGTTCTATCAGTTCCAGACGCGCGACGGTAACTGGTTCAAGACGATCGACCTAGAAATCAACTATGTCGAACCGCTTTTGCGCGTACGCGTCCCACGTGCGCAGTATTGTTCCTGGTCGAACGTTCCCGGCACGGGCGACGAGAAGTTCGGCTACATCCTCACGCTTGACGACGCCAAGGCCAAAGGCGGCAAAGACTACGGCGTGTGGGGCTACTGCATCCATCACGTTAACGTGGCGTTCGCGGACCACGATGCGGTGTTCGCCGCGACGAGCGCGCTGACCGGTGCGAACTCGATTCTGAGCGGACGCGTGGACGTCGAGGGTTCGGGGCGTGTGAAGACGTGTCTTGTCGTTTCGAATGCGGCGGCGTTGCCGCCGAACGGGACGTTGAACGTGATGTCCAACGGCATCGTGGAGCTTGCCGCGACGGGACTAAGCCTCTACACCGGCTACCAGAGCGGCACGTGCAAGATGAACGTGATGCGCGGCGGCGAACTGCGCCAGACGGCCGCCACCGCCGTGTTCGGCGCCGACAACCAGCGCGTTTCGGTGGACGGCGGGACCGTCGTCACGGTCACGGCTTCGGACAAAGACGCCCGCACGTATCTCCAGTACCTCGACATATCGAATGGCGGTGTGGTGAAGGGTCCAACCTATCCGCGGGTGGGCTACTCGAAGGAATGCCGCTGGACTTCGTCCGGAGACCTGACGAACAAGATAGAGTGTGGCCTCATTCTTACCGGCGGCAACGAAAGCGGCGGAGAGCGCAAGTTCCCGGTCGTGTGCGACGGGCCGTTGGCGTTCAACGGCGAAATGATCGCCTACAACAGCCAGCTCACTAATCTGGTGATCGAGAAGATGGGACCGTCGAAGGCCATCCAGAACGGGCGGAACTTCATGGTGGCGCCGGTGCGCATCTTCGAAGGCACGTGGGTGCTGGGTGCCTCGGGGCTCGTGAACGCGACGAAGGTGTTTGAGCTGCGCGGCGGCACGCTGGAGCTGGCGGACGGCGTGGTGCAGGATCTTGCGCAGCTGCCGATTCTCACCAACGGGGTCTCGGGCGTGACGCTCGGCGAAGGATCCGCGCTTTCTCTGGCCGAAGGCGGCCTCACTTTCGTGGAGGGCGCGCGGCTCGCAGTGACAGGTCCCGAGGTGAAGGACATGCACAGAACGGGCCTGCGCGTGGGGACGACGGCCTGCCTTCCGGCTCAGACGCTCTCAAAGATCAAGTACAACGATCGCGCCGTCTGCCAGGACAGGGAAGGCTACATCCTCACCGCCGGCCGCGGCACGCTCATTCTGTTCAGGTGAGGATTTCCCGTTGACGCCGCCGTCATGAG
>ONRL01000303.1 GCA_900320225.1 uncultured Lentisphaerota bacterium | reverse complement strand
GCGTGTCGACCGAATCCGCATAGCTGCTGCCGCCGCTGTCCGTGTGCCCGTTGTACAGCGTGAAACCGCGCACGGTCGCATTCGGGCAGAGGAACACGCACCGCACGGCGTCCGAGCCGCACCCGTAGGAGTTCGCGTCCACCGTCGCGCGGGCACCCTCAATGACCGTCGCCTCCGGGCCGTCCCGCGATTCGAGCGTGACAAAGTCCGGAACCACCGCGCGCGCGGCAATCGTCGGCTCCGCAGTCGTTCCCGACTGCGTCTTCGTCGGCACGGTCGAACCCTCCGCGTACGTGCCCGGCAGCGCAACCACCGTGTCGCCCGGCTGCGCCGCCGCCAGCGCGGCGGCGAGCGTCTTGTACGCCGTCGCCTCGGTCGCGCCGTCCGCCGTCGCGTCGTTGCCGTTCACCGCGTCCACGTAGTTCGTCGTCACCGCACGCACGCTGAACGCGCCGGCGGGGAGGCGTCCGCCGTCCAAGATCGCGAACGGCGTGCCGTCGAAGCTGACGGGCGTGTAGCCATGGGAGGTGAAGTACGACATCCAGCTGAGCGCCGCGCCGGCGGAGATGGACTGAAGCCGCCAGTCGCCGGTTTCGGGCGAGACGAACTTGATCGGGTCTTCCTGGACGTTCGTCGCGTCCACCGACACGCTCCTCTTCGCGTAGAGGTTGTACTTGATCTCGTCTGGCGTGCCGCTGATGTCCGAGCCGCCGCGCCAGCCCATCACGCAGCCGTACGCCTTCCCGTACCCCGACGCAAGCGTCGCGCAGCCGTTCGTCGCGAACGTGCAGTTGAAGGCCTGCGCCGACTGGCTGACGATCGAGCCGCCGGAACCGGGATTGTGGTCGAAGAGCGACGAAACGGCGCGGCAGGAGCGCAGAAGGCCCAGCTTCGTCGCGTCGCAGCCCGTCATGCGGCACCGCTGCAGAAAGCCGCCGAACGCGACGCCGCGCGAGCAGACGCAGTTCGTGATCACGCAGTCGGCGAGCACGCCGCCGTAGGTGGAGGTGATGCCGTCCGCATTGAGCAGCGCGCCGCCGTGGACGGCGTCCGTATCGGCGTTGTCCGCGTTGTAGCCCGCGTACCCGTCGCGCAGGGTGAATCCCTGGAAGCAGCAGACGGCGTTCGTGGCCACGCCGATGCAGCGCACCGCCGCCGGACCGAGGCCGTGGTCGTTGGCGATGGCGGGTGCCGGATCGGCGGCGCCCGTGATGAACGTGCTGTCCGCGCCCGCGACGGCCTTCACGCGCAATTCCTTCTTTGTGCTCACGTAGACGCGGTTCGAGCCCTTCCAGGCCGTCTCCCCCTCTGCGTAGTCGCCCGCCCGCGCGAGGACGAGCGTGGCCGCCGTGCATTCCACGGCTTTCTGGAGCGTGCGGTAGGGGGCGTTCTCCGAACCGTCGTTCGCGTCGTCGCCTGCGACGGGGTCGACATGCACAATGGCGCCCGTCACCGTGGCGAAGGTCTTGACGTGATTCTCCTCCGGCACCAGGTAGATCGTGTCGTCCTGCAGCGGCCAGAACGAGGTCGTGCTCAGCACATAACGGACGAGGCCGCGCGCCGGAGAGGCCGACTCAAAGGCGATCTTCACGGAAAACGGCCAGCCCGTGCGCTGGAACCAGGTGCGGTACCCTTCGTTGAAGGGTTCGCCGTCCAGCGTCAAGGCGCCGCCGGATTCGGTTAGGCGGAAGGCGACGCCGCTGCCCACCTCGTCCGTGACCGCCTGCACCGCGCCGCAGTACACCGTGCCGTCCGTCGTGCGCGGATTGCCGTAGTAGTCCGTGTCGCGGTATGCCGCCGGAATCTCCGCGAGCCGTTCCGCCGAACCGTGCGTGAGCGCCTTCGCGCCGGCCGTCACGCGGTAGTCGCCGTCCATCGGCGACCAGACCTCGGCCGTGCCGTAGATCAGCGACACGGCGCAGCTGTTGCTCGTCATCGTGCTCGTGTCCGTCACGCAGTTGAACGTGCAGGACTGCGGCAACGCGGCATCTCCGTTGTTCTGGCAGATGCAGTTGTGGAGGCTCAGCACGCTGCCCGTCGTGACGACGCGCGGTTCGCAGTTGATGATCGTGCAGTTGACGATGTAGCGCATGTAGGCGAGAACGCCGCCGGTGGTCTTCGAGTCCTGCCCGAGGCCGGGCACCACGTGGCAGTCGTCGAAGACGCTGTTGTAGGACGAGCCCGCGCGCTGGCCCGCGCCGTACTTCGTGTGGCGGCAGCTCTTGAAGAGACAGCGCACCGTCGTGCCGCCGTACGTGCCCGCACCGCGCGTCGCCTGACAGCGGATGAACGCGCAGTCGACGATGTCGAGTTTGTCGGCATTCACCGACGTGGCGCCACCATAGCCGAAGTAGATGCCGCCGCCGCTCGTCGCATCGCCCGAACCCGTCAGGAACGGCGCGGAGCAGTCCACGAACGTGATGCCCTCGATGGTCGATCCGGCGCCGTCGACCGTCACCCAAAGGCCGCGCACGCAGTTGTCGCCCATGCCGCCCGTCTTGCCGTTGCCGGTTCCGCCCTCGTAGTCGTACTTGCCCACGATGCGCGTCACGTCGCGGCTGGCGCGTCCGTTCTTCGAGCCCCGTTCGAGTAGTCGCCGGGGAGGAGCGTCACGATGTCGCCCGTGTCCGCGAGGGCGATCGCCTCCTTCAGCGACAGCTTGGCCGTCGCCTCCGTCAGGCCGTCGTTCGCGTCGTTGCCGTTGATGGCGTCAGCGAAATACTCCGCCGCCGCCGCGCCCATCGCGACTGCCACCGCGAAACCGATTGCCATCAATACCTTTTTCATGTCGTATCCTTTCACTACTTACAGTACAGCGGTGCGGTTCAATCACCGAACGAACAGGAACGTGGCGGGGTTGTAGTCAGAGATCGCGAGCTGGTAGTAGTCGAACGTCACGTAGCCCGAACTGGAGATGAACTGGAAGTTTAAGTTGTTCCAGCCGCCCAGCAGTTCCCCGGGCGCCACGTCGAACGCGACAATATCGCCCTTCTTGAAAGTGCCGTGCGCCGCCGAGAACTTCTCGACGCCGTTCAAGAGGATGCGGAACGAGTTGTCGGCGGTGGCAGAGCCCGAGATGTCGCTCATCCGGGTGGTAAACCTGAAGGCGCGTTCCGTCAGCTCCGGCGGCATGAAGAAATGGATGTAGGCGTTTTTCCAGCCGGACGTCACCGCGCGGATCTTGTTCGCCATGTTCCGGTTGCCCACGTAGAAGTCCACGCCGCGGTTCGATCCCTCCTGCGAGAATTCGAAGTTGTTGCCGTTGTCCGCCCCCAACTGCCAGGAACCGCCGATCTCCACCTTGTCGATCGCGACGGAGGCCGCCGAGCCGCCGCCATACACGATCTTCAGCACGTTCTCGCCGGTCGTCAGCGCGTTCTTCGGCACGATGCAGCACAGGTCCTCGTACGCCCCCACCTCCGCCGCGGGGGCGAGGCTCCTCCCGTTCAGCTTCAGCGTCAGACGCGCCTTCTGGCTTCCCGTCCCGACCGCCGCCGTGCGCAGGTGGAGACCGTGGACGAGCGCCGTGTTGTTGGTGGCGGGCGTGAAGCGGATCGTCAGTTCCGGGTGCGCGGCGTCCACCGACGCCGCGAGGTCGTGCCACGCCTCGTTCAACGTCCAGTCGCGGCTGCCCTCGCCCGCCGCCGCGAACTCGCCGACCGTGCCGTCCGCGAGGCCCACGCCCATCACCGTGTTGTTCGGGTGGCCGAACGCCGCCGCGACCTCGTCCACCGTGAGCGCCCGGTCCCACACGGCCACCTGGTGGATCTGCCCGTTGAAGCTCTTCGTGGCGTTGCCGTTG
>ONRL01000305.1 GCA_900320225.1 uncultured Lentisphaerota bacterium | reverse complement strand
CAGCGCATTCTCGGCGAGGTGAAGGACACGGTCAAGCCCGACGGCGACGGACACGTCTGGCTCTGGATGCCCTCCGCCGATTATGAATGGGGCGAGAAGGCGAACGCATCGTATGAGGACGGCGACAAGATCTGGACTGCAACGGTGAGCGGCGGGCACACGGTGGCGACGGCCTTCACGCCGCTCGACATCAAGGTGAACGGAGAGGACATCGCGCACCGCGTCGGCCCCGGCTGGTACACGACGTTTGAAGATGGCGACACAAACAAGGTCTCGCTTGTGATCACGAACGCCGGTCCGCACGTCGTCAGCGGCTCCGGCAACGTGAACATCGACTTGAGGTGCGACATGTCCCTCACCGTCTCGAACCTCACTCTGGACGTGGAGTCCCGATCGGGCAAGTGCGCGATCGGGCTGGCGGACGGAGTGACGCTGGATCTGACGGTCAAGGGCACGAACACCTTAGCAAGCTCGTCCGCTGCCCCCGGCATCGCGGTGTATTCAGGCAGAACCATCAACATCTCCGGCGACGAGAACAGCTGGCTCACCGCCCAGGGCGGCAAGAACGCGGCCGGCATCGGCGGCGGAAGGTTAGGCACGTCAAGCGGAAAGATCAACATTTCAGGAGGGCGCATCACGGCCATCGGCGGTGCGAACGCGGCGGGCATCGGCGGGGGACAGGAGATCGCCAAGGCGGGCGCCGTAACGATCTCCGGCGGCATCGTCACGGCGCGTGGCGGGCAGTACGCCGCCGCGATCGGCGGTGGCCACACCGGGTGCGCCGACGTGACGATAACCGGCGGCACGGTGTTCCCGACGGCGGGCACGAAGGCGTCCGCGATCGGCAACGGCTACGATGCAACCGGCTCGGGCAACAACACGTTTGGCTTCGCGGCGATCTATGCGGCGAAGGACGCGGTTTCTCCCGCCGCGAAAAACGGCAGCGGCAAGGCGGTGTTTCCCGTATCCCTCGACATGGGGACTCCAAACTGCAAGGTCACGAGCGTCGTCATCGAAGACGAGGCGAAGACGTGCAGGGATCTCTGGACGGACGCGAACGGCAAGCTCACGCTCTGGCTCGAGCCGACGGACGGCAATCAATACACGATCACGATTACGGCTGTCGATTCGGACGGCGACGAGACGGTCAAGTCCTGGGGCTACAAGATGGACGACTCCGGCAACACCGAGTTTTCGTCCGACATGCTGACGGTTGACGGCATCCCCGTCGTCGGCGGCAAGTCTGTTTCCGCCGCCGGCTGGGAATACGGCGCCGGCTCCGGGATCCTCGCGATCTCGTCCGGCGACCATACGATCACCGGCAATTCCACGAACGGGACGATCAACGTCGTCGTGACGGGCGGCGACGTGACGGTCACGCTGGAAAATCTTATCTTGATGACGCCGAACAACCACCAGTCGCCGTTCGTCGTCTCCAACAGCTGCACCTTGACGCTCTCCGGCAACAATACCATCGCGTGCATCAGCAACCCGGACGCGCAGTACGTGAGCCAGAAGGGTTCTCAATACACTGCGGGCATTGAGGTCCCGGAGGGGGCGTCGCTGACGATCGAAGGCGACGGCACGCTCATCGCGAACGGAGGCATATCCGGCGCGGGCATCGGCTCCCGCGGCGTCAAGCAGAACGGCAAGTTTCTGAACGCCGGTTCCATCACGGTCAACGGCGGATACATCTTCGCGACCGGCGGCGGAGGCGGTGGTTCCGCATACACGACCGGCGGCGGGGCTGGCATCGGCGGCGGCGTTGGCGGCGGGGTGGCGTCGGTCCTCGTCACGGGCGGCTATGTGCATGCGACCGGCGCAAAGGGCGCTTGTGGCATCGGCACGGGCTTGAACGGCCCCCTGTTGGATGACAGTACGTTTCGCGTGACGGGCGGAACCGTCCTCGTTGAAAAGGGGGATGGTTCGTTCAGCGACTTCGATACGGCGTGCGGCAGCGTGATATCCCCGACGGGAAGCAGGTCCATCGTCATCGACGGCGGCAGCGTGCGCCCGAAGCATTTCTACGGCAACACCAATCCGTACCCGAATCCCGTCAACTCCAACGGCGTGGAGCTGGTGTATGCGGTTGTCGAGGGCGTGGGCATAGACGAGGGCGACTCTGTGAGCGTCATCGACGACCTGTGGCCGCACTACGCCGGAGTCGACATCTACGCCGACGAGGAAGGCATGATCTGCATTTGGGGGGAGCGGACCAACGTGGTGCGTTCCGTGGAGATCCGCGGCGCCGGCATCGACGGCGGCACGGCCGTGTTTGACATCAGCGCGGCGAGCAACACGGTGCAGTCGGCCCGAAGCGGCGGGGTGCCTGATTCGCGTCAAATCGACGGCAAGACGTGCTGGCGCGTTGAAGTGCACGCCCTTCCGGCGAAAACCCGCATGAACGTGACGGGCGTAGAGGCATACGTTCGCGGCGTCGTCACCTCGGACTATACGGGGAAACTCAACATCTATCTGCCCGACGGCGAGTGTCGGCATACGCATAAACGGCGTCGACATCGGCACGGAAAGCGGCACGGGATGGACCTACAACGGAACGGAGGAGAGGCTGACACTGGAGAGCGGTGCGGCCAAATACACTCTTTCAGGCACCAACTCGGAGCGAAGCGTGTCGGTGTACGTCGCGGCTGCGGGCGTTACGGTCCGCTTCGACCGCCTGTCCCTGAAGGCTGCGGGCGCCGGGCCGTTCTGCCTTGAGAACGCGTCCGCCACGCTGGAGTTCTCGGGCGGCACGCTGTCCGCCGGGGACGTCTCTCCGCAGGTGACGGTTTCCGGCGGCACGTTCAACACGAGACTGGAGAATGCCGTCGCCAAGACGGACTCGGGTTCGTACACGAACGCCTACCGCGTGACCGTGGGCGGCCTTGCGCCCAGCAGCCTGGTGGAGATCGAAGACATCGAGGGCCTTGACCGCTACGACACGTCCGGCATCTATTCCGATGCGTCGGGCGCGGTCCATCTCTACCTGCCCGATGGCGAATACTATTTCAGGGTCCGGTGCG
>ONRL01000306.1 GCA_900320225.1 uncultured Lentisphaerota bacterium | reverse complement strand
TAGCCGCAGCCGAACGCGCCCTTGGCGAGTTCGCCCGCCGTGAACGGGGAAATCGCCCCGTTTACGTACGTGCCGGCCTTGTGCGGACCGAACGTCGGCGGCGCGGGCGGAGGCACCGCATTCGGCCGGGGCATGTGCCGAGGTGCCGAAGCTGGCCATGGTGCGGGCGGGGCTGCCGGAACAGACGGCGAACGTGAAGGTGCCGGAGCTGGCCGTGGTGCGGGCGAGGGCCGTGTGGCTGGAGGTGGGGGTGGGCGTGCGGGGAAGCGCGACCGCGCTGATGGGGTGGCTGGACGCGCTGATGGACCCGAGACGGGTGGCGGAGGCCAACATGCTCGCGGGATGGAAAGCGAAGTACGAGAATGAGATTACGAAGCGTATGAAAATGTGGTGGTGGCGTCGGATGGCGTGGAGGCAAGGGGTTAGAGAGGCAAGGGGCTAGGGAGGTGGATTGGGGCGACGAATGGAAAGTTGGGGCCTGGAACGGGAATCGGTGAATGATGGAGATGCGCCCGTGAACAAACCCTTCTTATTTCGATTAGCCGCAGAAAGTGTTAGCCGCAGAGAGCGCGTTTCGATGAGCCGCAGAAAGCGCGGAGTTTGAGAGATTTTCCCGCTTTGTTTGGCACACATTTGTTTTCATCAATGGGGCAAAGGAAAATCCCGGGATTCTTTTGCCATAGCTTTCTTTTTCTCCGAATTTTTGAGTATTCTCCGCGCGCTCTGCCTCTCTGCGCCTCTGCGTGAGACTTTCAACCGAGGATTTTAGGTTCAAAACATCGTTGGCGAATCAGCGGAAGGACAGCATGGTACCCGGGGGATAGGCCGACACCACCAGCTCTCCGCCCCGCACGGACACCGAATAGCGGTAACCGTCGTTCGCGCACGCGCACGACCACCCGTTCGCCTTCCCGGAGACAGATGCCGCGCGCACAACGACGTAGTTTCCGGCGCGCAGCTGCGCCACGTCGCCTTCGAGGCGGACGACTCCGCCGCCGCTACGGAGTCACCATGTCCGCGGCGCGCCACCGTCACGCCGACAGGCCGAACCAGTTGTAGCCCGTGTTGCCGTAGACGCGGAAGGAGCCCGTTTTACGAGGCGCGTTGCCGAAATCGGCCCCCGCCGTCGAAGATTGCGTCATTTCACCTTGAAGTCGTAAAATCTGTTGCGGCCCTCGCAGCCGATGATGCCCGCGTAGAACGAATCCGGGAGATCGTTATCAACGTATCCAAACTCGTGTCCGCCGCACTTCACGACCATCTCCTTCACGCCCTTGCGCGTTTTCGAGACCTTCACCTCAAGGTCGTAACGCGTGTTCCGGGCGAACGGCACCTTAAGGTATGCAGCCAGGTACCAAAACGGCTTGCCGTCCTTGATGGAGTGGTGCCACACGTTCAGTCCTTCGTCGTAGAGGACGATCTCCCAGTGCTCGCCGAACGACGGCTCGCCGCTTTCGGATTTGTCCAGCTTCTCGGCGAGCACGATCAGCGGCGCCATGCGCCAGTCGAAACTCATCGTGGACGACACGGTCTGCCCGATCTCGGCCCTTTCCTTCAGCACCATGGCGGAATAGACTTCGCGGCAGTGCTTCTTGAATATCTCCTCTCCGGAAACCGGCGGACACTCGTTTTCGATGCCGTCCTCCTGCTGCACGAAGCCGTGCATGTAGTTAAAGCGGGGGCTCTTGACAAGAATCCAGTCATTGGTGCTCCACGCGCCGGGCGTGAAAGACACCTCGGCTTTCGTCGCCGCAGTCGCCGACAACAGGCACATCGCCACCAGCAATCCGACCAACAACGCCTTTTGAACACCGTCACGTTTTCCGTTCATCTAGACATTCCTCATTTCTGGAACGCCAGAAGTTTATCAGAATCCACCCTGCCCGTCTAGCGTCAAGTCCGACTCCAACCCTTCCCAGGACGATGGCCTTGTGCTATACTGGACGCATCCCAAGAAGGAGACCGAACGATGAACAGACGTGAATTCATGATGGCGGCCGCCACGGTAGCGGTGGCCGGGTGCGTGTCGTCAAACGCCACGACCGCGAAGGCAACTTCTACGGCGCACGGCGTGAATGGCGTGAAGGCGCACCTCAAGGTGATCTACACGCGCCTCGGCGCCGCCTCCCGAACGGAAGCCACATCCCTCGCCATCAACCTCCGCCTCATCTCGGTCTAGCGGAAGATCTTCACCTCGTAACGGGAGAAGACAAGGCCCTTGCCGGCGTCGCCGAGCGCGGGGACGTCGACCGTCTGCGGCTCCGTCGAGGTGTTGACGGCGATCACGGCCGTGCGGCCGCCCGTCTCCTTCGCCCACCAGACGACGGGCCGCTTCGCGTCCCCGACATGGCCGTTCCGCTCCGCGCCGGGGGCGTTGACGAGCGGACGCAGCTCCACCATCTCGCGGACCACCTTGCGGAGGTCGTCCCACGCCTTCGGGTTCTGCGCCGCCGTATAGTAGTCGCGGCAGTCCCGCGCGAATGGTCGTAGTCGCGCGAGAACTTCGCGGGATCCGGCTCGACGCCCCTCCGCCGCGCCGCGCCCTGCTTCTGGTCGTTGCAGTTGACGAGCAGGGTGATCGGCGAGGCGTTCTTCAGGAACTTGCGGTGCTCGGCGATCTGACGCACCACGCCCGCCGGGTCGCCGTACGCCTGCGTCCAGTGCGTGTCCCACGTGCGGCGGTACTCGTTCATGGTCTCGTTCCACGTCGTCATTACCACGGGATGGTACGGGTCGAGCTCGCGCACGAGGTCGGCGAGCGCCGTGAGCAGGTCGGGCGAGACGAACTGGGCGGGGATCTCCGGCTCGTCGAAGAGATACCAGCAGAAGAGCCCCGCATGGTCGGCGAGCGCGCCCACGCGCCGCGCGATGTGCGCGAAGTTGCCCTGCACGATGCCGTC
>ONRL01000307.1 GCA_900320225.1 uncultured Lentisphaerota bacterium | reverse complement strand
GATCTTCCACAGGTCGACTGCGCGGCATGAGCTTTGCGCCCTTTGCGTTCTCTGCGGCTAAAACCCCTTGACTCTGCATAAATACCTCGTTGCACCCACCCATATCCGGCTAAACATCGCAACAAATGACAACTTTAGCACCCGATGGCAACCGACAAGATGAATGATGGTATAATGAAGACGGAGAATTATCCCCAAGACGCAGAAATGCTATATTGGGGATAAATTTCGAGGCCGAAAATTATCCCAAAAGTGCCAAGATGCCACATTGGGGATAATTCCCTATCCCTTGACTTGACAGGCAAGGAGAACGATGGCATAATACTGACATCTTTTTGCATTGGAATGCGATATCACATGGAAGCACTCACATTCAGAGCGGAACCTGAGTTTGTCTCGGCGCTGAAGGACTACGCCGACAGGCTCGGCATAAGCGTCAACGCGGCTCTTCGGGAGATCGTCGCGCCGGTGATCGGCTTCTCGAAAATCGACGAGGACATGTGGAAATGAACATGGCGCGGCGGTCCTTTCGTCCGACGACCATTTCTCGCACGTTCCTATGCACAAGCTGGCTTGATTGCCATGAAAACGAACACAAAACCGCCGTACCGGCTCATTGCCGACAGCATCCGCGAGAAGGTTCTCGCGGGCGAGTACGCGCTGGGGAAGCACCCCTCCGAACGGGCCTTGATCCGCCAGTTCGGCATCTCGCGCGCGACCGCCGCCAAGGTGCTCGCCACCCTGGAGAGCGAGGGCCTCGTCGTCCGCCGGCGCGGCGCGTGCCTACAACCTCAACCTCATCTGGGGCGCCCGGCAGGAGTTCAACGAGCTTGCGCGCGACGGCTCCCTCGACGACTATGTCGCCCGCTGCAAGGCGGCGAACATCAAGGGCGTGTTCTTCGTCCCGCAGGACGCCATGGGCGAGCGGGGCGTCGAGCTCCGCAACCAGGAGATCGCCGAAACGCTCCGTCGCAAGGGCATCACCGTCGTCCTCATCGACCGCGACATCGTCCCCTTCCCGCGCCGCAGCGACTTCGACTTCGTCGGCATCGACAACGTGCAGGCGGGCTACGTGCAGGCGAAGCACCTCATCGCGTGCGGCTGCCGCCGCCTCGTGTACGTGAGCCACGAGAAACAGGTCTGGACGGTCGACGCGCGGTACAACGGCATGCGCAACGCGCTGGAGGAGTGCGGACTCCCCACGGACGGTCCGCTCCTCTTCCGCGGCGACCCCACGGACGAATCGTTCGTCCGCACGGTGATGCGCCGCCGCCCCGACGGCCTCGTGTTCATCCACGACGACATGGCGATCGCCTTCATGGGCGTCTGCTCGCGTCTCTACCGGCGCACGGTCAAGTACATCGGCCTCGACGACATCTCGCACAGCCGACACCTCGGGATCTCGTCCCTGCGCCAGCCCGCCCGCTTCATCGGCGAGGAGGCCGCCCGCCTCATGGCGCTCCGGCTCGGACACGACACGCTCCCGCCCCGCCAGGTGCTCTTCTCCGCCGAGCTCATTCCGCGCCTTTCGTCGCTGGGCGGCTGAGCGCGCCGATCTTCAGGCACATCAGCACCCAGAACGCCGTGGCGAATCCCGAGACCTGGATCTGGAGCGGACGCGGAAACGCGTAGACCGCGGCCACGACGGGAATCCACACGCACCAGTTGGCGAGCAGGTTGGGCAGGATCACGCCGCGGATCCAGTGCTTCGGCCAGTCGCGCCGCATCCGCGCGAAGGAGTAACCGCACGCGATCCAGAAGTAGAACGTCGACACGCTGGGCGTCACGAGAAACACGTTCCACACGAACTGGTCTACGGCCGTCTTGGCGAGGATGACCGCCAAGTCGGGCCTGTCCCCAAACCAGATCGACTGCAAATGGAAGAACGCGTCCGTGGCGATGCCCCACAGGCCGCACCAGACGCCGATCACGAAGATGCTCGCCACCGGACGGACCGGCGCACGCAGATGCGGCAAGGACAACATGAACACGCCCGGCAGCAGCCCCGCGAACACGAAACGGTTCAGGAACGCCGCCACCCACCCGCTTTCGACCTGCCACCGCATCAACGGCTCGAACGCCGCCGCCACGCCCGGCACGAGATAGTAGGCCGCCACCGTCGCCGCCGCAAGGCACCACAGCACGACCATCGGCACGGCGTTTGCCTTCGCCGCCGCCCACCCGATGCGCCACGCCGACTCCTGTCCTTTCCCCGTCATAAAAGTGTCATCGAAGACTTTCTGGTCCTCACCGGCAACAGTTTCACGCCATGAGGTCGAGGAGGTGTAGGCGCGGACCCATCGTCTTCTGCTTGCTGGCGAGGCGGTTGCCGAGGATGACGCCGGCGAAATTGCGCTCTGGGTCGACGGCGATCGCCGGACCCGTCCACCCGGTGTGGCAGATGGCCTTGTCGGAGAACGCGGTCTTCGTCCAAGACGTGAACGTCGACTTTGCCGCCGTCAGCGTTCGCGGCGCAGGAGGTCGGTCACGAAAAGGAGCATGTCCGGCGCAGTGGAGAAATTCGCGCCGTTGCCCATCGGACACGGCGCGAGGTGCGCGCATGTGTCGTTGCGTTCGCCGATCCGACGTTTCCGCGTCCCCAGGCGCTCGCCGCCGTACGTGGACGGCGGGTACTCCGCGACGTTGGGATCGTCGACGACCGTCTGCCACGTCGTGCGCGTCATGCCGAGCGGTCCCCACAGCATCTTCTTCGCCGCCGCGTCGAGGCCCATTCCCGTCAGGCGCTCGACGATCAGCCCGAGGTAGACGAAGTTCGAGCAGGCGTAGCAGAAGCGCGTGCCGCGCGGCCACACGGGACGCTTGCGGTAGAGCTCCGCGAACATCTTCTTCGCGTCCGACGTCATGTAGGGCTTGGAGTTGTCGAACCCGCCGGAGTGCGTGGCGAGGTCGCGCACCGTGATGCGGCAGTTTTCCTTCGCGAGGACGTGCTCCGGCAGGTACTTCGTGAACGGCGCGTCCACGTCGAGCTTGCCGTCCGCGTACAGGAGCGCGCAGAGCGCGGCGGTGTGGGTCTTGCCGACGGACGCAAGGTCGAAGAGCGTGTCAGCCGTCACGGGGAGACGCGGCTCGTCGAGCGTCCGCCTCCCCTTCACGTAGAGGTCGCCGCGGTTGGACGCGCAGGCGAGCCCCAGATAGAGTCCTTCCGCCACGTAGCCGTCCACCGCCGCGCGCAACGCCGCGTTGTCGCGGACGGATGCCGTCCGGCAGCCGCCCAGCACGGCCGCACCCGACGCCCCCGCCGCCATCCACAGGAATTCTCGTCTTTTCATGGGATGCCTCCAACTGACCCTTTGACCCTATTCGGCCACTACGTCGTAGACGCGGACGAAATCGACGACGAAGTCATCTCCCGCGGCCACGGCCTCGTCGAGCGTCTTCCGCAGTTTCTCATCCGGCTGCGCCGTCATGCGCTTTCCGCGGTAGGGCTTGCATTCGGTCGTGAGCAGGACGAACTCGGGGATGTGCGAGACCGCCTCGCCCTTGCCCGTGCCGACCTTCTGACCGTGCTGCTTCCCGTCGATGTAGACCGTGTAGCCGTCAGGCTCCCAGAGCATGCCGATGGTGTGGAACGCGTCCGTCCCCACGTTGACGACGGCGTCCTTTGCGAACGCGTTCTTCACGCGAGGCGTCTTGAATCCGATATAGTTGCCGCTGTAGCCGTTCGCGTGGAAGCAGTGGGCGATGATCTCGCCGGGATTGAACGACTCCATGATGTCTTGCTCAACACCGCTGATCGCCGGATCGAGGGTACAGCCCTGCTGCCTCGCGCTTCGGCAGCGGGAAGAAGCCGGTGCGCTTCTCGTCCCAGGCGATGTCCCACATCAGCTCGCCCGTCTGGAGCTGCGGCGACACGAACTGGCCTTTTGGCTTCTTGACGATCTTGAGATGCACCTTGCCGTCCTTCACCTCCACGGCGTCGTCCTCGGGAGCGGCGAACCACGGCGCGCGCCGTCCCCAGAAGTTGGTGCGGTAGCTCCATTTCGATTCGTCCAGCCTATCGCCGTTGAACTCGTCGTTCCATACGAGACTGAACTTCTTTCCGGCGGGCAGAAGGCTCGCCGCCTCGCCCGGCACGGTCGCTGACTGCATGCAATCCGCCGCCGTCGCCGCAAACACGGCCAACGACACCACCATCACCACTTTCATTTTCATTCTTGCTTTCCTTTCTTCTGAGTTAATCGCCTAGCATGTTCGCCGTCATCGCGCATGGTCACTCGAGCAGGATACTGCGGATCGTATCAATGTCCTGCTGCGTGAAACCAAGCCACAGCACGTATTTCCGGATGCGCGCGGCCAAGGTCGAGCCTTCGAACTTGTCAAACGACTTCACGAACGCCGTGAACCATCCGAGATGCTTGGCGTCGTTCACGCCGCCATGCCAGGCGGTGATCTGGTAATCTTTCCAGATTTCGTCGTCGTCGACGCCGAGAATGCCCAACAGGACCGCCGCCACCGTGCCCGTGCGGTCGGCCCCGCCGATGCAGTGGAAGTCGATCGGGTAGTTCGCG
>ONRL01000311.1 GCA_900320225.1 uncultured Lentisphaerota bacterium | reverse complement strand
CGCGACATCACGCCGTCGCTGGACGGCGGGAAGAAGATTCCGCTGGCGGGGCAGTACTACGTCCGCGACGCCACGAACATCCATTCGCGCCTGAAGGTCACCTGCTGCGTGATGCGCAACGGCGACGAACAGGTCCTCATGGGCTCCGTGGACGTGGTCGGCCTCTGGGATCCCTTCACGAAGCGGCTCGCCGCGCGTCTTCACGAGAGGATCTCCGAGGTCCGCCCCGAAAGCGTCTTCCTCGGCAGCCCCCACAACCACGCCGCGCCTTTCCTGCGTCCGTGCTACACGCCGGCGGTGAAGGACTGGGTGGCGAAGAACCCCGGACGGCTGACCCCGGACGAGTATGCGGACTTCGTCCTCGAGCGCACGCTGGACGCCTTCGAGGAGGCGTGGCGCAACGCGGCGCCGGGCGGCGTGGCGCGCGCCTTCGGGACGGCGCGGATCGGCCACTGCCGCATCGCAACGTACCTCGACGGCACGAGCGAGATGTACGGCGACACCAATCGTCCCGATTTCGCGGGCATGCTCGAGGGCGAGGACGACGGCGTGGAGATGCTCTTCACGTGCGACGCGGCGGGCCGCAAGACGGGCGTCTTCGTCAACGCGGCGTGTCCCTCGCAGGTGATGGAGCTGAGCAACGTGATCTCCTCCGACTTCGCGGGGGCGATGCGCGAGAAGCTGGCGAAGCGGCACGGCGGGAAGTTCTATTCCGTCTACCACCTCGGCGCAGCCGGCTGCCAAAGCCCCCGCGACCTCGTGGCCGGACGCGAGCGGGACGGATACAGCGGATGGGACGAGGCGTCGGTCGAGGCGATTTCGGACCGCCTGGTCCGCTGCGTGACGGACGCGGAGGGCCGCGCGATCCCGTGTCCGCCGGTCCTGCGCCACCGCGTCCGTCCGATGCGCCTGCCGATGCGGCGCGTCTCCGCCGCCGAGACGGAGGCGGCGCGGCGCGAGCTCGCCGCCTACGAGGCCAAGTGGCCGGGGAAGACGGCGTGGGAAGATTTCCTGCGCGAAGTGCACCACTACGAGCAGACGCAGGGCCGCTTCCCCTACGACTCGAAGCTCCACCCCTATGCGGCCATGGATGTCTGCCGCGCCGTGATCAAGCGGTCGGAGACGCAGGACGCGAGTCCGTTTCTCGACATCGAGTCGCACATCGTGCGCATCGGCGACGTGGCGTTCGTCACCAATCCGTTCGAACTGTACCTCGCGTACGGTCAGGTCGTCAAGGCCCGCAGCGCGGCGAAGCAGACGTTCCTGATCGGCAAGTGCGGCTCGTGCGGCTACGTGCCGACGGAACGGAGCGAGAAGGCCGTGGGCTATTCGGGCGGCGTCAACGTGGGACGGATCGGCCACCAGGGCGGGTACATGTTCTGCGACGAGGCCTTGAAAGGCATTGCGGAGTTGTTCCAACCGCCCACTAACAACTAACCACTAACAACTAACTACTAACCCACGGAGAAACTACTCATGACGAAGTTGTTCACATGCCTGGCCGCTTGCGCGCTCGCGGCGTGCGCGGTGCAGGGAGCTGATCTCAAGTTCCTCAAGGAACTGGTGGAGATCCCGAGCTCGTCCATCGACTACCCGCAGGTCAACCGCGCCATGCGGGCGATGAAGGCTTACCTGGAGGCCCGCGGCCTGTTCTGCACGGTTGAGACAGACGGCGCGGGGCGCGAACTGCTCTTCGCGGCGACCAAGCCCGGCAAGGTCCAGGACTACGTCATCTCCGCGCACTTGGACGTCGTGCCGGCCTCGTACGAGGGGCAGTACACCTTCAAGAACGACAACGGACGGCTCACCGGCCGCGGCGTGGGCGACGACAAGGGCGGTTCGCTCGCCGTCGCGCAGGCGCTCGTCGCGCTGGCCGGGAAGGACGTCTCCGTGGGCTGCATCTTCGGCGCCGACGAGGAGCTGGGCGGCTTCACGACGACGTGGATGGTCGAGGAGAAGGGGTACCGTCCGCGCCGCATGGTCATCGTCGTGGACAGCGCCTACGCCAAGATCGGCTACGCGACGAAGGGCCAGCTCATGGTGAAGGCCACGCTGAAGGGCAAGGGCGGGCATTCGTCCGCCCCGTGGAAATGCGAGGACCTCATCACGCGCCTCTCCGCGGCCGTCGTGAAGATCGAGGAGGAGTGGTACCGGCGCCATCCGCTGGCGGACGGCGTCGACCACTGGTCGGACGTCCTGACGCCCACGATCATCAAGTCGGAGGGCACCGCCCTCAACCGCATTCCGTCCGAGGTCTGGGTCAACTTCAACCTGCGTTCGGTCCGGCCCGAGGCGAAGGACGAGTGCGTCCAGCTCGTCAAGGAAATCACGAAAGGCGAGGTCGAGGTCGTGCGCTATTCGCCGCCGTGCGTGAGCGACGGGAACGACCCGTACGTGCAGCGCCTCAAGAAGGCGATGGAGGCGGAGCTCAAGAAGCCGGTTCCGCTTGAGCGCATGCCGTTCGCGACGGACGCCCGCTGCTTCGTCTCCTGCGGCGTGCCGGTCGTCAACATCGGCCACGAGCACGGCGACTCCCACGGGGCGACCGAGTGGGCGGACGCGGATTCCATCGA
>ONRL01000313.1 GCA_900320225.1 uncultured Lentisphaerota bacterium | reverse complement strand
GATCCGTCCGCGCATCGCGCGGTCGAGCGTCTCCGCCAGCCTGTAGCCCGCGTCGTGGGCGGTCAGGGGAATGCTGGAGAGCGTGGGGGACGACAGCTCGCAGAGCGGCACGTCGTTGTCCACTCCGAGGATCAGCACGTCGTCAGGCACATGGCTACCCGCCACGCGGCAGGCGTCGAGCGTGGCGCGTGCGAGGATGTCCGTGGCGGCGAACACGCCCAGCGGCTTCGGCGCGGCGGCGATGAGGTCCGGAAGCCGCGCGCGGTCGGACGTCCGCCAGAGGAATCGCCCGCCTGCCGCCCGGATGGCCTCCGCGAAAAGGCGCCCGCGCGTGTCGGACCACGCACGCCCCGCCGAATGCACGAAGGCGTACGTCTCGCACTGCTTCGAGAGAAGGTGCTGCGCGGCGGTCGCGGCGACGGGCGCGTTGTCGCAGCAGACCCGGCAGCAAGGGAAGTCTGGCGCTCTGATCGGCTCGATCATGACAGTGGGTACCTTGCAGAGGTCGGCCTTGTTCAGCCAACTTGGAATCTTGCCGTAAAGGATGAGACCGTCGAGCGTGGACGGATTGAACCGCTTCTGCTCGTCGCGCCGCCCGACGATGAGGTTCAGCGTCCAGACGGTGTGCGTCTTGACGTACTCGAGGATCCCGCTGAGCAGGTGCGCATGCGTCTGATAGGCGAGGTTGATGCTCGCCACGACGTTGAATATGGGAGATGGACGTGTCATGTGCGCGGAGTCAATACGGCATGTATTTTAGCAGATAGATTGGCGGCTGGCAACTGGGACGTTCACGGCCTTCGCAATCGTAGTAGACGATTTTGCGCGATTGTAGATGGACGGATGGCGCGGATTTTGGGATAATACGGTTGCGTTATTGTCGTTACATGGCGTTTGCCGCGAAAGGATGGCTGAAGATGATGAGAAAAAGTGATTTGCATGAGAACCGGTCGCGCAGGAGCGCGACCCTCCCGGGTGTTTCAAGACGGTCGCGCAGGAGCGCGACCCTCCCGCGCGCGTTGTGCGCGCTGCTGCTCGCGTGCGCGGCGTGCGCGGCGCACGGCGTGACGAACGTCGTGCACGACGCGGCGCGCGACCTCGTGCTGAACACGGCGAACAAGGCCGTCTACACGAACTTCTACGGCGGCGTGTGGAGCTTCATGCGCGCCTCGTCGTACACCGGTGCGCGCACGCTCATGCCCGGCGTCCGGTATCGGACGGACACCGAGACGGACGCGTCCGGCGGTAACTTCAATCCCCCGAGAGACAACCTGCCGATCTACTGGGAGCGCGGTCCGGCGAAGGGCAACGCGTCTCCCTGCTTCAGCGTGAACCCGTCGCCATGGCCCGACACGAAGACGTTCATGCGCGGCGCCGACTATCCGGCGATCCAGCCGGGCGAGCTCTCCTGCCACCCCGGCAACACGACGGACGCCGGCAACCAGTGCGTCGTGCTGCGCTTCACCGTGCCGCGTGCCGGCACGTACGCCGTCACCGCCAAGGCGTGGAACCGGAACACGGGCTGGACGGCCGTGGCGCTGCTCGTGAACGGAACGGCGGCAAGCCCGCGCAAGGCGTGGAAAAGCCCGGCGACGGCGGTCGTCACGAACGACTTCTCGCTCGCCGCCGCCACGTATGCGGCAGGCGACACGATCGAACTGACCGTGGACGGCAACGGCACGTACAACTCCAACGCGACGGGACTCGAGTTCAAGATCGCGGAGGAGGTGGAGGCGGTGTACGACGCCTCGTCCGCGTTCCTCGCGAACCGTCTTTCCGAAAACCCCACGAACCCGTACTCCGACACGTTCGGCACCTGGACGGCGTACTGCACCACCAACTACTCGGGCACGTTCTCGCCGGCAACCGCGCTGCGCGAAAAACTCAACTCCATGAAATACACGCGCGTGACCCAGGGCAACGTCCTCGCCGGCCTCGCGCGGTACAACGGCCTTCCCTACCTCATCGCCAACGTCTCGGGGAGGATGGCGGCAGAGACGAACAGCGCGGGACTGGTCACCACTGCCACGGGTCGGGCGTTCCTGCCGGGCGAGCTGGACATTTTTCCGCAAAATGGATACGGGAGTTCCACAATCCTTGAAGTCTGTCCGACAGAAGACGGCATCTACGACGTGGGGCTCGCGGTGCGGGACATGTTCTACGGCGCTGCATTGAATTCCCTCGAGAGCGGCGGCGCGAACGTGTGGCTGCTGCAAGGCGACAAGGTGCTGGCCAAGAAGTACATCTCGGTCGAAAGGGGGGCGCCGTATTCGTCCAGCGACACGATCTTCTTCTCGGACGTGCGGATCATGCCACAGATTCCGCTGGCCGTTGCGGTGGACAACTACAACTCCGACAACAATTCGGACGGCGTCGGCACGCACTGGGCATTCATCCGCAAGCGCGCCTTCTCCGCCACCTACGACGCGAACGCCGCGATGAAGGTGAACATGACGTCCGCCTCGCCGTCCAACCCCTTCACGCACAACGGCGCCACGTGGACGGCCGGCCTCTGCGCGGGCGGCTGGCGCGGCGCGTTCACGGT
>ONRL01000315.1 GCA_900320225.1 uncultured Lentisphaerota bacterium | reverse complement strand
ATGCCGCTCGGCGACTCGATCACGCACGGGTCGCAGTCCGTGCGCGGCAACGGCTACCGCGCGCCGCTCTACGTGGCGCTCACGAACCTCGGCTACAACGTGGACTACGTGGGCACGGAGACGGACAACTACTCGAAGGAGGACCCGTTCCTCGCCGACAGCGACCACGAGGGCCACAGCGGCTGGAAGATCGAGAACGCCTCCAACGGCATCTACGACTTCATCCCGGAGTTCTTCTCCCAGATCGACGATCCGCACGTGATCCTCCTCCACATCGGCACGAACGACACGGGCGACGGAGAGCCGGCTTTCCGCAGCGAGGCCACCAACCGCCTCGTGCGCCTCCTCGACCGCATCCACGAGTGCCAGCCCTCCGCCAAGGTGGTGGTGACCACGCTCATGCGGCGCTACACCAATGCGGGCGACACGGAGGACAACTGGAAGTACGCCGCGATCACGAACGTGTTCAATCCCGCCATCCCCGGCATCGTCGCCGACCAGCAGGCGAAGGGGCAGGCCGCCTACTTCCTCGACATGCACGCCGCCGTGTCGGACTGGGACCAGATCGCCGACACCGTCCATCCCAACGACGTGGGCTACACGAACATGGCGAACGCCTGGGTGAGCGCCGTCACGTCGATCGTCCCCGACCCCGCGAACTTCGCGACGGAGAACGACCTCGCCGTGGTGCAGACGACGATGGAGATTGTGGACGAAAGCGCGTTCGCGATCAACTTCACGTTCAACCAGAAGGTTACGGCCGAGACGGTGACCAATGCGGCGAACTGGACCGTGTCGGGGACGGAAGCCGTGCCGACCATCACGCTCTCCGCCGACCAGCGCACGGCCACGCTCGCGTTCCCGTCCGGCGAATACTACTCGCCCGTCACGGTGACGGCGAAGCAGGGCGGCGTGCGCAACGCGACGGGCGGCAAGGCGCTTTACGCCGACGCGACGCTGACGATCCCCGGCGTGTTTCCGCAGGGCGCGTACCGCTACGTGCCGCCGGAGGAGTTCAACAGCTACCGCCTCATCTACGACCTCGACATCCCGGCCAAGGGCAACTTCGGGAGGGTTCCCGTGCCCTACACCGTGGACGACGCGGCGAAGATCGGCGCGTTCAGCCGCGTGGCCTACTACCTGGAGCTGCAGAAGGCGGGCGAACCGATGCAGTACGTGTGGGTGTCGATGGACGCGTTTACGAACGACGCCGCGCGCGTAGGCGTGCCGGTGGGCTGGCAGTTCCAGAAGGACGTGACGAACCTGCGCGTGTGGAGCAACGTGCCGAACATCCGCACGAACGAGACGATCGCCGTCGGCAACATCGAGTTCTGGCCGGTGAGCTTCGAGGGGACTGTCACGCGCGGCCTTGAAGGGGCGCTCGCCGTGTACGACATGGACGACAAGCCGACGAGCGGCGAATACGGCTCGATGCAGGTGCACGACACGGTCCGCACCACGAACAGCTGCATCTTCACCTACAACCGGTTCCAGAAGAACGACACGACCGAGCTGGGCATCGGGCCGCACTACAACGCGAACAACAAGGGCTGGGACTGGACCCAGACGTACAACGCGGGGCAGTATTCCCTGCGACACCTCCAGGTGTACGTGCTGCCGGAGACGTCCGCCACGGCCGCGCCGGAGATCGTTTCGGCCACGCCGACATTGGGGAGCGACAGGACGGTGGTGGACGTGAAGTTCTCGGTGGACGTGTTGCTGGAAGGCCTCGACGGGGCATTCGCCGTCTCGTCCGGCTACGTGACGTCCGTCGAGCGCGACGGAAACGACTTCTCGCTCGTCCACGTCTACGTGGCGGGCGTGGCGTCGGACAGCTTCAACCTGTCGGTGGACGGCGCGCGCGTGAAGGCGGCGGCGAACGGCGCCACGCCGATGGCGGCAGGCGCCACCCTGACGCTCGCGCGTCCGCTTCCGGCGGGCGTCGCCGAGCACGTGCCGGCGGAGCTCCGCGCGGGCTACGTGCCGCTCTACTCCCTGAACGTGCCGGTCACGAAGGGCGTGAACTGGCGCAGCCGCGTGCCGTACTACCTGGACGCGACGCGGAGCCTGCCGGACGGCGCCGAGCGCGTGGCGTACTACTTCGAGCAGGTGAAGAAGGACGGGACGGGGACGAACTTCGTGTGGGTCTCGTTCGACGCCTGGACGGACGACCTCGCCAAGTTCGGCGTGCCGGCGAACGACAGCATCGGCTTCGGGCAGAAGTGGGTGACGAACCAGGACGTGTTCTCAAACGTGGACGGCGTCGTGAACGGCACGGGGATGGACGGCGGGTTCCTCGAGTTCTGGCCGCACAACTACGGCGGCGCGAACGACAACCACATCCCGTACGCGGCGGGCACCTGTGACTGGGGCGACAGCTTGTCGGGCGGCCGCGACCACGTGGCACGCCTGCATGCAGGTGCACAACGTGACGAACCGGCAGACGATCTTCGGCATCAGCAACTTCAACGGCAGCAACACAGGCCAGCCGGTCGGCGCCGGCATCGGCAACAACACGCAGTACCGGGCCAACAGAAGCGCGACCGGCACGATCAACCCAGACTGGACACAGGCATACGACAACGCCGACAACTTCTCCAGCATGAGTCTCCACGTCCTCGTGCGGCCGAAACCGGACGTGCCCGCGCATGTGGCCGCGAACGTGCCGCAGGCGAAGGACTACACGCTCCTCTACCAGATCGACGTGCCTACGCCGTTCAACAGCCACAACGCGGCGCAGTACGCGGCCGCGCATACGGTCGACAACCGCGCGCGCTACGCCGGCCGGCACGTCGCGCGCGTGGGCTACTACCTGGAGCTGACGACGACCAACGCGACGCCCACGACCACCTGGTGCTGGGCGGCGTTCGACGGCTTCACGGACAACCTCGCCTCCTACTCGTTCGCCACGAACGGCAACATCAAGCGGTTCGTCTCGAACCTCGATGTCGCCTCCAACGTGAGCGGCGTGAAGCAGGGCCGGTACGCGGACGGCAACATTGAGTTCTTCTTCTCGTCGTACGGTAAGGGCAACAGCCTCAACATCGGCGCGAACACGGGCCGGTACGACTTCGACGACTTGCCGAGTTCCGCGACGGCCGCCGGCTACAGCTGCCTGCAGATC
>ONRL01000316.1 GCA_900320225.1 uncultured Lentisphaerota bacterium | reverse complement strand
CTGTACGTGAAGGACACGATTTCCCGCGTCGGATGTCTTGATGCCGTTTGCACGCGGGTAGTATAGCAAACCACGCCTTGCGCAAAAAGTGGAAAATGAGATGCGCAAACCGGTGAAAACTTCGGAGGGGATGGGCTATACTATTTGCCGTCATGAAGAAAGTGTCTTTAATGTTGGTGTCTGCGGCGTGCGCGTGCGCATGCGCCCAGCAGATCGAGTTCGCGAAGGAGCGGAAAGCGACGGTGAAGCGCTACCGGTTCGTCGGCAACCATCGCGAGGAGTCGATGTGGAGCGCGTGCACGCACGCCGAGGCCGCGCACTTCTACGAGTTCGACCCCGCGACGGAGACGATGCGCCACATCGTGGACCTCACGAAGCTCCACGGCGAGCGCGGCGAGGGCATCAACACGAACGGCAAGATCCACGTGCGCATGGGCGAGGACAACGAAGGCAACGTGTACTTCGGCTCGCTCAACGAGGACACCGGTCCCGAATGCATCGACCCCTCCAGCTACAAGGGCGCGTTCTGGTACCGCTACTGCCCGAAGGCCGACAAGGTCGAGGTGCTCGGCAAGATCAGCCGCCACTTCGGCCTGCTCGGCATGGTGATGGACCCGAAGTACATGCGCCTCTACGGGCTCGCGGAGGACGGCCACCTCTACATGCACGACATCGCGGCCAAGTACACGCGCGACCTCGGCAAGGTGGACGACTGGGACATCTGCCGCACGATCTTCGCCGACGACGAGGGCAACGTGTACGGCTCCTACCCCGTGGCGCGCATCTGGAAGTACGATCCGCGCAAGGACGAGGTGATCGACCTCCCGAACATCCGCCTGGAGTGCGACAACTCCGTGCCGCCGCGCACGATGTCCAAGCCGATGATCGACCGGAAGGTGATCTGGCGCGTCATCGAGTGGGATCCCGTGGAGAAGGTCGCCTACGGCATCATCGGCGGCAACTCCATGCTGTTCCGCTACGACGTCCATGCCGGGCCGGAGATCGCCAACGACCGGCGCATCTACTTCGCGCCGACGGCGTCGGGGTCGTTCGACTACGTGGGCACGTCCTGGGACGTCCACGACGAGGAGGCGTTCCAAGCGAAGCTCGCCGGCGGATTCTTCCCGCCGGTCTCCTACCTGGTGCGCTACGACCTGAAGAAGAAGCAGCGCGAGGCGCTCGGGCTGATGGTCACCGAAGACGGCTGCCTCTGCTTCGGGATGGGCGGCGCCTGCACGGGGCAAAAGGACGGCCGAATCTACTTCGTGGGGGCAGTCGAGGAGAAGGACGAGAAGGCCGTGGTCGGCAAGGTCTCCCGCCGCTGGCCGTTCTCCATGGCCCTCGTTGCGTATGATCCTTCGAAGGAGGTCAAGTGATGAAACTTCATATCGTCGCAGTTCTGGCGCTTTCTGCCGCGCAGCTCTTCGCGCAGAAGTGCGTCAACCCGCATTTCGACGCGCAGCGGCTCGACTTCCGCGACCTCGGCTACCCCGGTGCCACGGAGATCCCCGCGGACTCGTCTCCCATCACGGCCCTTCTCGCCCATTCCAACGGGCGCGTCTACGGCGCCACCACAGGCAAGGTCTCCCATCTCTTCGCATGGGACGCTCAAGTGAACAAGGTGTTTCCGCTCGGGACCCTCGCGTCCGCCAAGGGCGTGCACCACGCGCTCGTGGAAGGACCAAACGGCATCGTCTTCATCGGAACGGGTCTGGGCGAGATCGGAACGCTGCGCCTCACGCGCGACATGCCGGAAGGCCGCCGCGCCATCGAAACGCAGCTGTGGAAGGACATCAAGTCGCATTACGCCGCCTACGAGGGCGGGCATCTCTACGCCTACGACCCGTCCAAGGGGGACGGCGCCGTCTATCTCGAAGGCACACCCGCCCGTATCGTCGATCTGGGCATCCCCGTGCCGAGCAACTCGGTCTACGCGCTGACGATCTCGCCCGACAAGAAAACGCTCTACGGCATCTCCTATCCCGACGCCGAGTTCTTCGCCTACGACATCGCGTCGAAAACGTTCAAGCGTCCCGGCAAATGGATGGAGAAGCTCGCCTATCCCGGTCCCGAGCGCACCTGGCGCGGCGTGCCGCGCGCGCTGGCCTGCACGCCAGACGGGACGGTGTGGAGTTCCGGCGACGACGGTCTCCTCCGCGCATACATTCCCGCGCTCGGCGCGTTCTCGGAAACGCACATGCGCATTCCCGGCGAATATTGGGAGACGCAGGCGTACAACGGCTTCCCCGTGGTGGAGCAGCTCTTCGCGAAAGACGACGGCACGCTCGTGGGCACCACGTCCGACGGTTTCGTCTTCACGGCGCAGCCGAACGCGGACACGCTCCAGAGCTGGGGCAAGCCGCGCGTGGAACGCCGCGTGCGCGCCGCCACGCTCGGCAAGGACGGACGGCTCTACACCATCTGCGGCGAGCGGGACAACGTGTGCCGCCTCTTCTCCTTCCGTCATGACGAAGGTCATCTCGACTGGGGCGTGCTCGGCGTAGACCGCTCGCCCTACTACGCCAAGATCGCCTACCAGTTCGACGCGATGGCGACAGCGGCGGACGGCACGATCCTCATCGGCGAATCAGACCGCCGCGCGAAACTCTTCCTGTTCATCCCCGGCGGAAAAGTGATGCCGGGTGTGCTCAACCCCACGAACCCGCGATAAAGCGCCCGAAAGGAGAATGACATGACACCACTTCTTGCAACGATTGTGGCCCTGACGAATGTGATGGGGACGGTCGAGATCGACACGCGCGGCGCGCGCGTGACATCCTACGTGCCGATCGGCGGCAGCGAAGTGTTCTTCGCGTCCGAGACCGGCACGGGCGGCCTGCCGCTGTGCTGGCCGTGGTTTGCAGGCCGGGGACCGGCCGGCTCGAAACGACACGGGCTTGTCCGCGACCGCGTGTTCAAGGTCGTGAACGACAAGCGCCACGCCTCATGGGACCGGGAGTTGACTCTGAGACTCGAGTCCGACGAGGAGACGCGCAAGGCCTTCCCGCACGACTTCGCCCTGACCGTGTCCGTCCGCCTCAACGACCGGCTCACCGTCACCATGACCGGCGAGAACACGGGGACAGACCCCTTCGAGGTGTCGGAGGCGTTCCATCCGTATTTCGCCGTCGCCGATTCCGCCCAATGCCGCGTCGACGGCACCGACACGTCCGAATACCGCCTGACGGATCCGGTTACGGGATGTGTCCTGTCGTTCACGGACGAAGGCGGCGCTGACCGGCGCGTGTGGCGGCCAAACGCGAAAAGCCATCTCTCGAAGTCGGTCACGCCGCTCACCGCCGAAGACTGGCGCCATTTCATCTGCGTGGAGAACGGCACGCTCACGAGTCCCGGATATGTCCTCAAGCCGGGCCAAGCCGGGCGAGAAGCACGTGCTCAAAAGGACGATCCACCTGTCCATGACGCACGCGAACGCACAGCCGATCGACCTGCAGCCCCAGATCGACGCCGCCGCGACGACCGGCGGCGGGCGCGTGGTGGTGCCGCCGGGCGAATGGCTGTCGAAGAAGGCGATCCAGCTGCGTTCCAACGTGGAGCTGCATCTTGCGGACGGCGCGACGCTGACGTTCCCCGACGATCCCGAGGCATGCCTCCCGCCCGTCCGCACCAGCTTCTCCGCGATCGAGTACTACGGGCTCTCCCCGCTCGTGCGCGCCTACGGCGCGACGAACGTGGCGGTGACGGGACGCGGAACGATCGCGCCGCGAATGGCGCTCTGGCGCGAGTGGTTCAACCGCGGCCGACCGGACACATTCGAGGGCATGCGCCAGCTCTACGAATGGGGCGAGAACGACACGCCCGTGGAGGAGCGCCGGTTCAAGAATCTCCTCTCCGCGCGCCTGCGTCCCTGCTGCGTGGAGTTTGAGCGCTGCCGCAACGTGCGCCTCGAGGATTTCCGCATCCGCGAAAGCCCGCTCTGGTGCATCCACCTGCGGCTGTGCGAGGACGTGACGGTGCGCGGGGTGGACATCCGCGCGCGGGGGCACAACAACGACGGCATCGACATCAACGCCTCGCGAAACGTGCTGATCGAGAACTGCACGCTGGACCAGGGCGACGACGGCTTCGTGATCAAGTCGGGACGCGACCGGGACGGACGCCGCGTGGGAGTGCCTTGCGAGAACGTGGAAATCCGGAACTGCGTGATCCGGGACGGACACACCCTTCTCGGCGTCGGCAGCGAAGTGGCGGGCGGCGTGCGCAACATCTCGCTCCACGACTGCCGCGTGGAGGGCACGCTCAAGTCGTCCGTCGCGAAGATCAAGACGAGCGACCGAAAAGGCGCCTACGTCGAGAACATCGTCGTCTCGAACGTGGTCGTGTCCGGCACCGTGGGCGAGATCGCGGGCATCTACACGGACGTCGACTACCAGTGGGGCAAGTATCCCCCGCGGGAACGCCTTCTCACGCGCATCGACGGATTTCTCGTGGAAAACGTCAAGGCGCAGTCGGCGAAGCGGGTCTATCACATCCACGGCGACGC
>ONRL01000318.1 GCA_900320225.1 uncultured Lentisphaerota bacterium | reverse complement strand
CGATCCCCGCTTCCGCGGCGGCGCGCTCTGCGACCATCCGCACATCTTCGACCTCATCCGCCACCTGACCGGCTCGGACTTCGACTACATCTACGCCGAAGTCGCGCCGAACCTGCGCGACGGGCTGAAGGTGGAGGACATGCTCATGGCCGTGGGCAAGATGAAGGACGGCACGGCGTTCCTCTTCGACCCCAGCTGGTCGCGTCTCGAGGAGAAGCTGAAGGTGCCGGGCCCGGGCTGGGAGCGTTTCCCCAAGCGCATGGAGGTGAACGTGACGATCACGGGTGAGAAGGGCATGATCAGCTGCGATTGCTTCGGCCCGAACGTGTACCACAACGGCGCGCCGAACGACCGCTACACGGTGCAGTACACGTACTTCGACGAGTGGGTGGGCCTGATCGACGAGTTCGTGGACTGCATCCGCAACCACAAGACGCCGCTCATCAACCTGAAGTGGCACAAGCAGACGATCCAGGCGATGCTCGGCTGCTACGAGTCCATCCAAACCGGCAAGATCGCCCGGGTGGGGTAACGGAGAGGGGCGCAACTTGTTGCGACCGCATAGAGGAATTGCAGTATGTCTAAAATCGAATGGCTGATGGCGGCCGCAGCAAGTACGGCCCTCCTGGCCGCTCACGCGGTTTTACCCCATGAGGATCCGCAGGTCAATGCGATCAACCGCCTGCCGGGGCGCACGTACTCCATGCCGCTCGAGAAGGCGGAAGAGGCGTTCACCGCCGACGAGCCGACCTCGAAGTGGATGATGTCGCTGAACGGCGACTGGCGCTTCCACTGGTGCGGTGAACCCGCGCAGCGGCCGCAGGGGTTCGAGCGCCCCGACTTCGACGACTCGGACTGGCAGACGATCGACGTGCCGAGCTGCGTGGAGATGCGCGGCTACGGCGTGCCGCACTACACGAACGTGACCTACCCGCATTACAAGGACCCGCCGATTATCCGCGACGCCGTCAGCGGCGCGACGAACTACAACCCCGTCTCCAGCTACCGCCGCACATTCGCCGTGCCGGGGGACTGGAAGGGGCGTCGCGTGATCCTGCGTTTTGACGGCGTGGATTCGGCGGCCTACGTGTGGCTCAACGGCACGTTCGTGGGCTACACGGAGGACGCACGCCTGCCCGCCGAGTTCGACGTGACGGATGCGTTGGAAACGGACGCGCAGCAGCGCGTCCCTCCCAACGTGTTGGCGGTGCGGGTGCTGCGCTGGTGCGACGGGTCGTATTTGGAGGATCAGGACATGTTCCGCATGTCGGGTCTGTTCCGCGACGTGTCGCTCTTCGCCGTGCCGGAGAACGGCGTGAAGGACTTCCGCGTGGAGACGGATATGGATTTCGGTCGCGCGGGAGCGCGACCCTCCCATGAAGGGGCCGTCGCGGGAGGGACGCGCTCCTGCGCGTCCGCCACCGTGCGCGTGGAGGTGGATACCTACGGCGAGGCCGACGTCACGGCGACGCTTTACGACGCCGACTACAAGTTGGTGGCGAACCTCACGCGACAGGCGACAGGCGACAACCGACAGCCGGGACGGTTTTCGGTTTTCGACCTTCGACTTGCCGAACCTCATTTGTGGAGTGCAGAGGATCCCTACCTCTACACGCTCGTGGTGCAGGCGGGCGGCGACGTGCGTACGTGCAAGGTGGGCCTGCGGAAAGTGGAGATCCGCGGTAACGTGCTCTACTTCAACGGCACGCCGATGAAGGTGCGGGGCGTGAACCGGCATGAGACCACGCCCGAGGAGGGGCATGTCGTCTCGAAGGAGTCGATGCTCAAGGACATCCTGCTCATGAAGCGGCACAACATCGACGCCGTGCGCACGAGCCACTATCCAAATCACCATTCGTGGTACGCGCTCTGCGACCGCTACGGCATCTACGTGATGGCGGAGGCGAACGTGGAGTCGCACGGCATGGGGTTCAAGAAGCAGGGGCTCGGACGGCAGCCGGAGTGGGTGAAGCCGATCGTGGAGCGCAACGTGCGCAACGTGCAGAACTACCGCAACCATCCTTCGGTGTTCTGCTGGTCGCTCGGCAACGAGGCGGGACCGGGCGAGGCGTTCGAGGAGGCGTACGCGGAGGTGAAGAAGCTCGACCCCTCGCGTCCGGTCCACTACGAGAGCGGCGGGCGCGACTACGCGAGCGGCACGGGGCGTCCGTTCTGCGACATCGACTCCATCATGTATCCCTCGCCCGACTACGTGCGCGAGCGCGGCGAATGGGGCGAGGGAAAGCGTCCCGAGGCGCCGCTTTTCCGGGGCAACAAGCTCATCCAGGATGCGCGCCATCCGCACATCGTCTGCGAATACGCCCACGCGATGGGCAACTCGCCGGGCAACCTGAAGGAATACTGGGAGGCGTTCTGGTCGTCGCCCGTCAACTGCGGCGGGTTCGTGTGGGACTGGGTGGAC
>ONRL01000319.1 GCA_900320225.1 uncultured Lentisphaerota bacterium | reverse complement strand
GCACCCGATGGCGACGCCGTTGTAGTACATCCGCAGGAACTCGCCGCGCTCGTCGCGGTCCGGCACGATGCAGTGGTAGTCGCTCCCGTCGCCCTCCCATGGCTTCTCGTGCGTCATCGCCACGCCCACGTACTCCGGCTGGTGCACGACGCGCGACGCGGTCGTCTTCTCCGTGTCCACCACATGGTCGTCCCACAGCACCTGGAGCCGGTTCCCCGCGTCGATCGGCTTCGCCGCGCCGGCGTCTATGTCCCCGACGGCGAACTGCGCCGCCACGACCAGCACGGCGCCCAAAGCAAGTTTACATCTTGTCTGCATTGGTTGTTCCTTGTTATCCTGTTTGAGCGCAATTCATCGCATGAGTTGCACGTCAGCGTTTGAAGTCGGTCCTTCCCTTCAGGAAGTCCTGGCACATGCGCTTTTCAAGCTCGATGAGCTTCGCGTCCGTCCAGTCCGTGCCTTGGAGATAGGCGATGTAACGCTTTCGGGAATCGGCCGCGTTCAGGTCGTCGGGCGCGCCGTTCGCGCAGCCCGGCAACGCCAGCGCAACGGCGATCTCCCCCCGGCGCACGGCGTTCAGCGCAAGCGGCGTGCACTTGACGCCGTACGGATCCTCCTCGCCGGCGAGCCCTTCGACGGACGCCTCGTTCGCCGCCATGCACACCGTGACCGGCGTCACGAACGGCGTCGCCTTGTCGGGGATGAGGAACATCGTCTTCACAACGAGGATGTCGTCGGGATAGAACTCCCACGTCTCGACCGTGTAGCCGCTGCGCCTGCGGACATCCAGGCGCTTGAACTTCCCCTTCAGCGCTTCATGGCGCGCGCGCATCCTGTCGCGCAGTTCCAGCATGGCCCACGTGTAGGCCTTCGTGCTGCGCCCGTCCGGGCGCTCGGAAACATAGTCTTTTTCCGTGAACGGACGCACCTTGCCGCAGGCTTTGCGTCCCGTGAGGCCGTCCGGCGGGTACAGATCCTCGGCCGTGCGCTCGCGCTCCGCCCGGGCGCGCGCGATCTCCGGCTCGAGTTCCTTCGGCACGTCGGGCGTTCCGAAGAAGACTCCGCGCAGCCACGGCAACGCCGATTCGGCGTGGAAGCTGTGGTCGTACTCGTGGCAGTTGCAGACCTCCAGAAAGCCGGCCTCGGTGAGTCCCGCGAGCGTGCGCACGTCGACATTGTCATACGTGCGCGCGGCGGGGTCGGCGTATTTGTCGTAGTAGTGGATCGCCAGGTTCTCGGGATGCCCCGCGAGCTCGTAGGCCCGCTTGACGTCCTCGATCACGCCCTTGTACGCGCCGCCCTCGTTGAGGATCATCGGCTTCGGCGCCATGGCGATCAGGGCCTCGACGTTCGATCCGTCCCTCGGACTGGATCCGCTGGGCAGGTCGGTGGTGGCCAGCCTGCGCGCCATGCTGTCGCAGGCGAAGTCGTTGTAGACAAACGCCGAGACGTCCGGGATGAGCAGCGCCGGGTAAAGGCCCTCCATCGCGCCCATCGACATGCCGGACACCGCGATCTTCGACTTGTCCACGAGCGGATGCGTCTTGAAGTAATCCACGAGGACGGCGATTTCGCGGGTCACCAGCTCGGTGATGCTGGAGCCGAGCTGCTGCATCAGCTCGCGGAAACGTCCGCGCGACGCCCACCACGGCATGTCGTCCGCCGCGCCGTTCGCCGTGCCGACGTTCTCGAGCGCGACGGCGATCATGCCGGCCTTGACGTACCACCACGCCTGGCGGTTGCGGATCGGATAGCGCGTGAAATAGGGATCCTTGTCGCCCACCAGGCCCTCGAGCGACGCGCCGGAGCCGGGGAGACAGAACACCACGGGCGTCTGACCCCGTCTGGCCCCGTCCGGCACAAGCGCCCATGCGCGGATGGCCGCGCGCGGGTAGGGATGGCACTCATACACGCACAGCGTGTAGCCGTCGCGCTTCTCGCTCGAGACGAGCTCCACGGCGGGTTCCTTCGGCTTCCACGGCAGGTAGCCGCCGTAGTGGCGCGCGAGGTAGTCCTTCTGCCACGCCAGGAACGATTCGCGGTCCTTAAGGAACGGATGCGCGGGGGGCTTCGCGGCGTCCGCCTGCTTCTTCCGCGCCCAGGCCATGGCCTTCGCCGTGCGTCCGTCGGCGCGCTCCGGCGTGAAGTCCTTCATGCTCGTCGTGCGGGACTGCCTGGCCAGCCCCGGCTGCGACGCCTCTCCGCACGCCGCAAGTCCAACGACCGCGGCGATCACCACGAGCGGCTTTTTCAGGTCCATGAGGCTCGCATTCCCTACCGGACGATGAGCAGGGTGCCGCTGGCCTTGCCTTCGAGGCGCCCACAGCTCCTTCACCGTCGCCTCGCCCGAGTAGTCGAGCCGCAGCGTGCCCGACGCGCCGAGGTCGATCTTCGTCCCGTCCGCGAACGGCACCGCACCCGCGCCGAACGCGAACGCGCCAGCCTTCGCCGTGAAGTTCGTGACGCGCGTCGAGGAACCGAATCCGAGCGTGCCGCCGTCGACGGCCGCCGACCCCGTGAAGTAGTTGCGCCCCGCGAACGTCAGCGAGCCCGGACCCTGCTGGCGGATCGCGCCGTCGCCCTCGAGCGCGTTCGAGACCACGAGCGCCGCCGCCGCGACGGACTGCGTGAACGTGACCTCGCCGCCCAGCGTGATCGGGATCCGCGTATCGAAGAGGACGGGGCTCGTCTCGGAACGCACCGTGCCGCCGTTCAGCGCCACGCGGCACGAGCCCGTTCCCGTGGCGAACATGCGCGTGGACAGCACGAGCGTGCCGCCGTTCAGCGTGTAGGACGTCGTCGCGCCGTTTGCGCCGTCACGCGCGAGATAAAGCCCGTATGCGTTGAACGTGCCTCCGTTCTGCAGGAAATTGAACGTTCCCGTGCCGCTCTCCATCAAGGCGTTCATGTATCCCCTGTAGAGGTTCAGGGTGCCGTCGTTGAGCGTGTAGCTCCCGACGCCCCCGGAGAAGTTGGCAAGGGCGAACATGCGGTTGACGAATCCGTAGGCCGGCGGGTTGCAGTCCACGACGCCGCCGTTCTGCACGGCATGGCCATGGTCGCCCGACTTGTTCACGTCGATTTTCCACGCGGGGTGTACGGACGAGTAGGAACCGATGTCCGCGTGCGCGCCAATGGTGACGCGCGGCTCGTGGAAGCCGTCGTTGTTCGAGGCCCAGAGACGGCAGTTCCGCACCGTGCCGTTCACCTCCGTCTCGCCTTCGAACGTCACGAAATAGTAGCCCGCGCCGTTCGACAGGCCGGACACCGCGCCGTTGAGGACGAGCCGCCCCGGCCCCTTCTTCCAGAGATAGCCCTGCGTCACGGCGAGCGGCGCGGCCAGCACGAGCGTCTGCCCCTCGCCCACCCAGATTTCCGCTTCGTTGCCCATCGTGAGGGTGGACGTGCCGGAGACCGTGAGCGTCGTGCCCGTCACGTTGTTCGCGAACGCGAGCTTGCCGAGCGTCACGTCCGCGTCGAGCACCACGCTCCCGCCGCCGCCGAGCGTGGGGGACGCGCCGAAGTCGGCCACGGCGGACGCGCCGTTCGGTACGTCGCCCGTCCAGTTGCCAGCAACCGTCCAGTTCCCGCCGGACGCGCCCTGCCACACGGTGCCGAGACCCGAGGCGACCGTCAGCGTATGGCCGCTCACGGTGTACGTGCCGTCCGCCTGCGGCACGCCGTCCACGACGTACCGCTTCACCGTGACGTCGCCGCCGATCGTCAGGCTGCTCGCATTCGGCACCGTGATCGAATCGGGCGCGACCGCGATCTCGCCGAGGATGTTCACGGCGCCGTCGTTCACGACGATTTCCGTCGGCCCGGCCAGACGCGAACCGGCCGGCATCGTCACGACGCCCTGGTTCACGACGATCTTGCCCGTGAAGGAGTTCGTCTTCGCGAGCGTGAGCGTGCCCGCGCCGTCCTTGATCAGGCCGCCCTTGCCGGAGACGACGTGGTTGAACGTGGCGTTGTAGTCGGCCGTGTCAATGGTGACATCGCCGTTCACGCCCGTCAGCGACACGCCGAGCGCGCACGTCCATGTCCCCGTGGAGTGGATGCGCGCGCCGCCGAGGTGCACGCACGTCTCGACGATGTTCGTCTCCTTGCGCTTCTCGGGGAAATTGGTCGTGCGCGCGAAACCGGTCTTCAGGTAGATGTCGCCGCCCTGGAGGTAGAAATGGTTGTTGTTGCAGTCTGTCCGGAAGCCCTCGCTGAGCGTGAGCGTGCCGCCGTTCATGACGAAGTCGCCGCGGCTCCAACGCTCCCATACGCCAGAGAAATGCGTTCCGAGCGCAACGTATTTCGCGTCGATCGATCCGCCGTTGAGCGTGTAGGAGAACGGTGTACGGACGTTTTGGTTGTGCCGCGTGATGAAGAGGTCGTTCATGACCAGGCTTCCGCCGTCCTGCACGAAGGCATCCGCCGGGTAGAAGCCGCCGCC
>ONRL01000322.1 GCA_900320225.1 uncultured Lentisphaerota bacterium | reverse complement strand
GACATTGATCGCCTGCGACAGGTTCATGAGGCCGGACGAGACGAATCCGACCGCCATGACCGTGATGATCGAGGACGACTGGACGATCACGGTTGTGATCACGCCCGTGCCGACGCCCGCCAGACGGTGCGAGGTCGCGAGGGACATGAACCGCCTGAGGCCGGATCCGCTGACGGCCTGCAAGCCCTCCGAGAGATGCTTCATGCCCAACAGGAACGTGCCCAACCCGCCGCCGACGATGATCAAAATTGAAAACACCTGACTCATGGTCTTTCCTTTGCCTATCCTCTAAATGACAACCGTGAATGTCGCGCCTTCGCCCGGCTTGGACAAAACCGTAACCTGCCCGCCGTGCAACTGCGCGATGTGTTTGACGATGGCGAGTCCAAGTCCCGTGCCACCAAGTGCCCTGCTGCGGTCTTTGTCAATCCGGTAGAACCGCTCGAAAAGACGCGGCTGGCAGTCTTCGGGGATTCCGATGCCGTGGTCGATGACGCTGATTGCCGCTTTGCCGTCCGCTGCCCGTTCAACGCTGACCACAACCTCCTTCGAGCCGCTGTAACGTACTGCATTTTGGATGAGGTTGGCGACGGCGGATTCAACCAGCCGCGCGTCGCAAGGACGGGCAAGCGTCTCCGCGTCCTGCATTTTGCGGACGAATGAGAGGGTAACGCCCGCCTTCTTGGCCGCCGGGCTGGCGAGGTTGACCGCAGTCAGCGTGATGTCAGCGACATCACATGGGGCGAATGCAGCGTCATGTTCCGCCTCGGCCTTTTCGAGCCCGGCCAGCGCGAGGATGTCATCGACCAGCGCGACGAGTCGTGAAGAATGGTTCTTGATGACATTCTGAAGTTCGACGCGGTCCGCGTCGTCAAGTCGCGCCGCATCGTCAGCGAGCATTTCCGCCGCTCCGAGAATGCCGGTTACCGGGGTCCTGATCTCGTGCGTGACATTTGATATGAAGTTGGTGCGGAAGCGCTCGAGCTTGCGCATCTCCATCATCATCTTGTCCTGAAGGTCGCGTTCGGCGGAGAGCCGCGAAAGACGGCGTTCATAGCGCCGCATGAGGAAGAACAGCGCGGCGACAATCAAGGCACCCGTCCCGGCGGCGGCGATGAGCCCGCGAACCGCGTCCGCCTTGGCGTCGGTCACCGCCTGGTATGGAACGGCGATGCGCAGCACGTAGTCGCCGATGCGCCGTGCGAAATAGAACATCGAAATGTGAAGGGTCTCCGACTCGCGGATGACGCTGCGGGGCAGACCGTCTGCGCAGACAGCCTCGAACTCCGCGCGGTCTGCGTGGTTGGGCAGGTCGTTCCCGGCGGAGTCGTAGACCACCTTTCCGTTCAAGTCGATGAGCGAGACGCGCACGTCTTCAGCGATCTTCTCGACGCTCCGCTTGAACCGTGCGGTCTGGTTCCATAAAATGCCGCAGCAGACGATGACGCCGGCAAAGGCAAGCGCCGGTGGGAAGAAGAATGACAAAGTACGTTTCATGGCGTGATCCGATAGCCGATTCCGCGGATTGTCTCGACATGCCCCGCCCACTCTCCCAGCTTGCGGCGAAGCCCGACCATCAGCGTGTCCACGGTTCGGTCCGTGACATCCTTCTCCTCGCGCTGGATGCGTGCGATGATCTGCTGTCGCGTATAGACACGGCCGGGATGCGCGGACAGAATGTCAAGCAGATCGAATTCGCTGCGCGTCAACGACAACATGACACCGTCTACGGATGCTGTTCGCGTGGTTTCGTCAAGGACAAGCAATCCCAGCGTGCGGACCGGTCCCGTCGGCGGTGCAGTACGGCGAAGCGCGGCCTTGACGCGGGCTACGAGAATCGCGTTTGAAAACGGCTTTGTGATATAGTCGTCCGCGCCAAGCTCCAGCCCGCGCACAACGTCTTCCTCTGCGGTACGGGCCGTCAACATGACAATCGGCGTTCCCGACACAGAAGGAAGCCGACGGATTGCGCTGCAGACGGCCAGGCCATCCATCCCCGGCAGCATCAAGTCGAGGATCACAAGGACTGGCTTTTCCCTCTGGACGAGGGCAAGGCCGTCCGTGCCATTCTCCGCTTCGCATATAGAAGTGAACCCCGCGCCCTTGAGCGCGAGACGTATCACCGTACGTATTCCCGGATCGTCTTCGATGAGAACTATTTTGTCCATGGCAGTATGTATTATCTCACATCCTTGTCAGGATTGTGTGAGAAAGCTTCCATAAAACAATTCTGAAGAAATTTCCCTTGAAAGTTAACCCAGCTATTGACGGCGCACGGGGTATGTTGTACTTCTTCCTTCTGCGCTTCGGTTT
>ONRL01000323.1 GCA_900320225.1 uncultured Lentisphaerota bacterium | reverse complement strand
ATCTCGCCCCACATCGGCGTGAGGAGCGCGGTCGGCTCCGCCGCCTCCATCACGTGCGTGCGGTGGATGTCGTCGATCGCCGTGAAGCGGTACTTCGCCGCGCCCGGCACCTTCTTGAACGCGAACGACGGCGGATACATGAACATCCACGACGCGCCGTTCCAGAACGGCTGGCCGTTCACGCCGGCCGGGCGCACGGGCTTCGCCACGTCCTCCGCCACGCGGCGCTCGAGCTCCGCCTTGTCTGCCACCTGCGCGTCCGCCTTGAACGTGACCTTCTTCATCCCGGCGGGCCACCAGCCGTGCGTGCAGCCCTGGCTCCAGGTGATCTGCTTGCGCCCCTTGAGGTTGTTGTAGACGATCGCGATGCCGGCGGGCGGACACGTGTAGTCGCCCAGTCCCGCGCCGATCGTGACGGGACACGTCACGCGCTTCGCGAAGTTGCAGATGTCGTAGTAGTTGATCTCGTCCATGTGCGCGCCGAGGCCGCTCGAGGCGCGCCCGTACTTGAAGCCGTAGACGTCCGCGAGCGCGGGCGTGGAGCAGTCGATGCGCGAGAGGCCCGGCACGAGCGCGCCCATCCAGATGGTCTGCATGCCGCCGCCCGAGGTGCCGTAGGCGATGAGGTCCTTCCCGTTCCACTCCGGCAGCGTCTTGAGGAAACGGAACATCTGGAGCGCGCGGAACACCATGCCGCGGAAGTGGTCCGGCGGCATCGGCCACTTGCGGTAGAACTGCTTGTAGTAGTCCGCCTCTCGGTCCACCTCGCACCCGTGGCGGTTGATGTACATCTCGATGCCGTCCACGTGGTTCGTGAGCCAGCTCGGGCAGCGCTCGGGGGCGTCGTAGTAGCCCGAGAGCTTGCCCGTCGCCTTCATTCGGTTCGCGGCGGACGCCGCCTTGGGGATCACGAGGTAACCGGTGGCGGGCAGGTAGCCCTCGGGCGCGTTGAGCTTCATGCGCCACAGGCGGAGACCGGGATTCGCGCACGGGATCTCCGCGCGCTCGATCACCATCACCTTGAGCGGCAGGTCGTCGACGATCTTGCGCTCCGCCGCCCAGTGCGCGTCGAAGTCCTTCGGCTCCGGCCACGCCTGGAGCTTCTCGATGTCCACGCCCACGCCGCCCTGGAAGAACACGCGCTTCTCCCACCGGTGATTCTTCGGCACGCGCTTCCCCGTCTTGTCGATGAGGTTCGCCTCGATCTTCACGAATCCCGGACGGTCGAGCGACGTGCGGATCACGAGCGGCTTCGCGAGCGACGCCTCCGCGCGCCCCTTCTCCGTCTTGCCGTCATTCGCCGAGCGCACCCAGTCGATGAAGTATTCGCCGGACGGGATCTCGCCCTTCACGCCCTTCAGCTCGAGCGTGAAGACCATCTCCTCGCCCACCGCGTAGAAACACTTGTCGCCGTTGGTGTGGCCCACCACGAGCGCGTCGTCCCAGTTCACCGCGCCCTGCGCGGCAATTCCCAGCGCACAAACCGCGATTCCGAATGCCACTCTTTTCATGTCACTCCTCGATTTCTTTTACGTTCACGTGCGCGGACGCCGGGATGCGCTTGCCGTACGCGGCGCCGCCGCCCACGTAGAGGCGCGTGCGGCCCTCGTAGCCGATGAAGCGGTTGTTGCGGAACAGGATGTCGTTCCCGAATCCGCCCTCGAACCACTCGTATTCGGGGCCGACCATCGCGGCCGCGCCCTCGGTGCGGTTGAACGTGCAGTTCTCCACCAGTCCGTGCGAGGCGCGGATGCGGATGCCGTAGGCCCGGTTCGGACCGAACGAGCAGCCCACGAGCGCCCAGCCGTTGCCCTGTCTGTTTTCCGCGATGAGCAGGTCGCCCTTCGCGAGAAGCCCCGAACGGTCCAGCTCCACGCGCGCGCCGTCCGTGCAGACCTCCGCCTGCCCCGGCCAGAGTTTCAGCGTCTTCAGCCAGGCGAGCTCGGACGGCGTCTGCGGCGCGTCCTCGCGGATGGCGAGCAGTTTCGGATGTTCAGGCTTCGACACGCCCTCCGGCGTCATGATCTCCAGCGTGTCGCCCGCGAAGAGCAGCTTGCCGTAGCGCGTTTTCCCCTTGTAGAGGATGCGCGCCGTCTTTCCCTCGACCTCCGTCACCACGGCGTAGTAGCCGCTGATGTTCACGCAGTCGTCGCAGTGGTACGCGAAGGAGCAGTTCTCCAGGCGCGGGCCCTTCCCCGCCATGCGGCTGTTGAACGCGTCGTGCGCGCCGCTCCTCAGGCGCGGCACGGAATGCTGACGCACGTCCGTCTCGGGCGGACGGCGTATCAGGCGGCAGTTCTTCCACACGCTGCCGCTCGTAAAGTGCTCGTTGAACGCCACGCCCCAGCACGCGTACATCGTCACGTCCTCCACGCGGCAGTCCCGGCACTTCTCCAGATGGATGCCGAACACCTGGGCCTGGCGCGTCGTCTCGCCCGTGCGCCACACGCAGTAGTCGCCCACGTCGCCTCGGCGGTTTCCGCCGCCCGTCACGCGGAAGCGGCACGGACCGATCGCCTCCATCTTGAAACCGTTGAACGCGCGCATCCAGTTCTTCGTCTCGAGCGTCGTGCGGTCGTACACCTGGAGCGGCCACACGTTTCGGTACGCCTGGCCGCTCCCCGCGCGCTCCTCGGGCTGCGCGTAGTCGTCCAGCACGCGCACCTCCCACGCGCCGTCCGGCCCCACCTTCTCGATCACGCCCTGCGAGAACGGCAGCGGATCCATGTCCAGCGTCACGTTGCGCACAACCGTGTTCGTGCAGTGTTCGAGGCCGATGTAGCGCGTGCGCTTCTTGCACACGAGCTCCGAGCCGCCGAAATCGACCGTCACGCCGTCCAGGCCCTTCAGGCGGAAGAACACCGTGTCGTCCGTGTCGATCACGTACCGCCCCTTCGGCACCACGATCATCTTCTCGCCGCGCGCAAGCGCCTCCCGCACGTACGCCACGGGATCGACCGCGCCAACCGCGCCGGCCGCCACCAGCGCCGCCAGCACCACCGCACAGTGCCTGACGACGCCATAGCTCCAATCATTCTTTCTCATGGCGCATCCTTCATCACTCAGGCCTCTTCCCTTCCGACTTCGCCTGCTCTGCAAGTGCCTTCTCAGCGATCTTCGTATGGCCAAACTTCCGAAGGCCCACGATGAAGATGTCCTGTGCCGTGCGGCAGGTGTCAAGGAGACGCAAGCGGCTGCCCTGCCGCCATTCCTGAAGCCCAAGATAGTAGAACTTGCGCATGTCGTCGGCGATGATGAACGGCGTGATGCCGTACTTGAGACACTCCTTAAGGAGAATCAAGCGCCCGACGCGACCG
>ONRL01000327.1 GCA_900320225.1 uncultured Lentisphaerota bacterium | reverse complement strand
CGGGCGCATGAAAGGCCGCAGCGGCGGACAGAAAATCGCCGAGATGATCATCTACGACAAGATCCTGACCGATGCGGAGCGCGGACAGGTCGAGGCCTACCTTCAGGCGAAATGGTTTGGTCACACGCCGCGCGGCTGGAACGGGAACGCGGCGCTCGCCTTGCTGCGGGCCCACACGAACGCGACGATCGACACCAGCGTCGGGATCGTGACAACCGTCGACACGCCGCCAAACGAGACGTTGGCCATTGGCCGACTCAAGGGCGTCCGCCACAACAAGAGCGCGTTCCTGAAAACCGGGGAGGGGACGCTCGCGCTCGGCGACGCGTCGACTTACGGCGGGGTCGTGCGCGTCTCGGGCGGCTCTCTCACGTTCGGCCGTCGGCCTCTTCCCACGTCGCTTCCCACGAACGCGATCATCCATCTGGACGCCTCGGCGGGGAATGCGTTCGCCCTTCAGGAGGAAAACGGCACCAACTTCGTCCTCCGCTGGAAAAACCTCGCGCCGGATCCCGTCGTGTTCGGGAATCCCGTCCTCTACGCCCGCACGACGGTCATGAACAATCTGGCGAAGACGCCGTTCCTGCTGAAAGACGTCTTTGGCCCCGGACGGCATGTCGTCGATTTCGGCGCGTTCGGGAAAGGCGCGTCCCTCTCCTTCGCAACGAACGAAACGAGCGCCACCACCGTGAACCTTGACGGCGTCGTCGCCGTGGTGGCCGTGGTCGGCGCGTTGAACGGCGGCGGGCATCTGCTCGGGGATGTTTACGGATGGGGGGCCGGTTCGTCGAGATGCCACTTTACGCGAGGGGCGCAGTCGCCGTGGTACGGCAGCGGACTCGCGCGGACAAGCGCCCTGACGACGGCGGGGCCGAAGCTTTCTGTCGCCGACGGAGAGGCATACCTGAACGGAAGGCGGCGCGATCCGTCTCAAGGGTATCTCCATCCCGGTTACCAGGTCATTGCCATGCGCGGCCCCGGTTCCTTGGTCTCGCGGATCGGCCAGACGGAGAGCTCTTCCTACTCGGGCGGACTGCGCCTTTCGGAAATCGCCATCTACAGCCGCCCGCTTTCCGACACGGAACTCGCCGATGCGCAGGCGTACCTTCTGGCCAAGTGGCTTGGACGCGACATGCCCGGCTATGAACGCGTGAGCGCACCTGAGATGCCCGACGTGCAGACCGTGGAGGTCCAGGGACCGGCGGAGATCAACGTCCCGTCCGGCACGGCGCGCATCCGTTCGCTCGACGTGCTGTCCGCACCGCTCGTCAAGACGGGCGACGGCACGTTGGAAGTCGAGGAGCTGAAGGTGTCCGCCGGGAACCTTGTCGTGCAGGGCGGGCGGATCGAGAGGGTGGCCGCCCCGGACGTCTCCTCCGATTGCGAGCTCGCGGCCGCGCCTTCGCTCCATCTGGACGCAGCCGCGACCAACCGCATGGACATCGTCGTGCGCAACGGAACGAACTGCGTGGCTTGCTGGCATGACATGGACTACCGCATGCTGGCGTTCAACACGGAGGTGGCGACACGGCCCTGGCTGGACATGGAGAACCTGCAGAACGGACTGCCTGTCATGGAGTTCGGGCCGTTTGCCCAATCCGAGGGCGGGCGTTACCTCAGACTGAGCGAGCCCCTCGACAACGTACGTGCGGCGTTCGTCGTGTGGGGCGGGGCCGGCCGAGGCGGCTTCTTGCTGGGATCCGTCGGGAGCGACAACAGCAACATGTTCGATTTCCATCGAGGCACCGATAGCTCGTCCGCGACTTCATTTGGTCCGGGGTCGCAGCTCCTCTATTACAACAACACCATGGCCGACATCGTCAATGGCGGTATCTACGTGGATGGCGTGAAGACGAACTACCATTACGTTCCCAAGATCGACGACTTCCAGCTGGTGGAGACCTACCCGCTGTCCGGCGCCCACGTCTCGGCGCTGGCCATCGACCGCGGATGGACGACCCGCGCCGGCGGACAGAAGATCGCGGAGATCGTCCTTTACGAGCGCATCCTCACGGAACGCGAACGCGTCGCCACGCGCAACTATCTGCGCAAGAAGTGGTTCGGCGCGGACCCCGAGCCGCTGCCGGAGGCGCAAGCGCCCGCCAGCTATGACGAAGACGCCCTGTCGATCTCCGTGGACGGCGCACTGTCCCTCGACGTGGAGGCGGACCGCGTCGCCCGTGACGTGCGTGGCGCCGGCGTTCTGGTGAAG
>ONRL01000328.1 GCA_900320225.1 uncultured Lentisphaerota bacterium | reverse complement strand
CGGTGTAGTGGTCGATGCCGCGCAGCGCGAAGATCTTCATCTTGAAGAACTTGCAGAACTCGGCCTTGACCTCCTCTTCCTTCGCGCATCCGCGCAAACTGTCGTACAGGTGTTTCATCGGCGCATAGTATACCATCTTATCGCCCAAAATGCACCCGCCAGTTCAAGGGCGGCTTGCGGACAAGTTCCCGCCTTGAAACCGGCGGCGGGATGTGGTATCATATCGGCGTTTTCTGGAAGGGGAAACTATCCCCTTGAACGGAAAGCGGAACGAAGCGACATGGTGAAGTCCATACATAACGGAAGGCGGAAAGCGGCCAAGACCGTCGCCCATAAGGCGATGGCGGGCCGTTCTGCATCCGTGATGAAGCCAGAGATTCTCGCCCTGGTCGAGAACTTCCGGCTCATGGACGACAACTTCATGTCAAAGTGCCTTGAGAACGCGCCGGAGTGCATTGAGCTGATCCTGCAGATCATTCTGGACAAGAAGGACTTGAAGGTCGTCAAGTCTCAGACCGAATACCCGATCAAGAGCCTTCAGGGACGGGGCGTCCGCTTCGACGTGTTCGCGCGGGATTCGAAGGGCAGGGAATACGACATCGAGATCCAGCGTGCGAATGACGGGGCAGAGCCGAAACGCGCGAGGTACAATTCCGCGCTGATGGACGCGAACGCGCTGTTGTCTGGCGATGACGTCGGCAAGCTCCGCGATGCCTACGTCATCTTCATCACCGAGACGGACGTGATGGGTGATGGGCTGGAGGTCTATGCATACGACAGAATGGAGAAAACGTCTGGCCGAATCCTTGGCGACGGAACGCACATTATTTACGTGAACGGCGCAACGCGCAGTGAATCCGATATTGGCAGATTGGTACATGACCTACAGTGTCGCGATGTGTCGGAAATGCACTTTGACATCCTCAAAAGGCAAGTAGACCGATTTAAGAATTCAGAAGAAGGGAGGCACGCCATGTGCAAAGCAGTTGAAGAACTCGTGGAACGCGGCAAGATCGAGGCCAAGGCCGAGGGCCGGGCCGAGGGCGAGCGCAAGACCATGCTCGCGACGGCGAAGCGGATGCTGAAGAGCGGTATGCTCGCGCTGAAGGACATCGCTAAATTCTCCGGCCTTTCGCTTGCGCAGGTCAAGAAGCTCCAGGCGTCGATGGCCTGAGGAATGCGCTTGGTGCCGTTTCTGGTTGAGCCGAGTCCCCATTCCCCGGACATCCATGGGGACAGAATCCATGGACGGGCAGAGTTTTGATCGATGGCGAAAAGGAACATGAGGCCCCAGACTGGCAACAGGCGCGTGGTGATTGCGCTGCAGATGGCGGGCAAGCCCGGACAACGGAAGATGTCCGGCATCCTGGACTATCTGGCGGAAAAGGATTTGCGCTGGGAACTCAGCTTCGTGCGGCACCGCGAGGACTTCTCGCCGGAATTCGTCCGTGCGCTCGCCGCAAATCCGGTAGACGGCATCCTGTACTCGTTCGACACCGTGCCGAGCGTCGAGGCTGAACTGGCGAAGATCGACATTCCGACCGTCGGGCTCGACGTGTTCGACCAGTCGCCGCTCTGTGGACGCACACGCAACCTGGCGCTTGTGACCAGCGACTGCGTAGCCGTCGGACGCGCGGCGGCGGATCTGTTGCTGGATTCCGGCACCTTTCGCGCTTTCGCTTTTGTGCCGGACGTGCATCTCCGCATCTGGGGAAAACAGAGGGGGCGGGCCTTCCTTGACCACTTGAAAGCGCATGGATTCAAGGTGGACTGCTATCGCCGCCCGCGCGGGACGGCAAACGACATTGACGAGCTGGCCAAGTGGCTGGCTGGCCGCCCGAAACCCTGCGGCGTGTTCGTGGCGTTCGACGACCGGGCGCTCGACGTGATGGAGGCCTGCCGCATTGCCGGTCTGCGCGTGCCGCAGGATGTCGCCGTCGTCAGCGTGGACAACGACGAGATGCTGTGCGAACATACGGTTCCCGCGTTGACGAGCATCCAGCCCGACCATGTGGCGGAGGGGGATCAACAGGGTCAGACCCTGTTGACACAGTAGCATTGATACAGTAATGGCGCGTCCATGGGGTCTGGTCGTTCATGGGGGGCACCAGCATTGGGTCAATGGAGGTGAAGTTGAAGGATTATCTTGATGGCGCGACTGTGCT
>ONRL01000330.1 GCA_900320225.1 uncultured Lentisphaerota bacterium | reverse complement strand
CGGACTGTTCCCACCGCCGTGGGCGGGCGTTGCCTCCGCGGTCGCCTACATCGCGACGTGCTGGGGCCTGCTCTATTTCCTCCACCGCCGCCAGATCTACCTGAGGGTGTGAGCCCGTTCGGGAAGATTCGTAATTATCTTCCGCTCAAGAGCGGCAGGAAATGGTATAATACAACCATGGAAAACGCTAGGGATAAGTTCATCGATGAGCATCGCGCGCTCTTCTGGTATACGCCAGAAGAGGAGAAGCGAGGTGTAAGCGATGAATTGCTTGTGGAAACGATCCTGAACGACGGCACGCTCGATGATTACCGCGAACTGAAGCGCATATTGACGCCCAAACGTCTGGCGCAGGTTTTCTTCTCTGCGGTTGGCCGCAAGGCCGGCAACTACTATTCGGAAATCCGAAACTTCTTCTCCCTCGCGTTGAAACAGTATGCATGAGATCACTCGTGCGTTTGTTAGCGAAGCGGCAAGAGTGCCGCTTCTCCGAAAATCGACACGTTCTACATGTTCTACACGGCTAAAATAGTAAAAGGATAAAAACATGCAAATCACACGAAAAGACTTTTTTGTTGGATCGCTCGCCGCCACAGCGGCGCTGGGCGCGCGTGCCGCCGCGCCGAATCCGGTGGGCAAGATCCAGGGCTTCGACGAGTCGTTCGAATCGAAGACGGACGGCCCGTGGGAGCCGTTCAGCGACAAGAAGGTGCGCGTGGGCATCGCCGGATACGGCGTGTGCACGTTCGGCGCCGTGTTCTTCTTCCAGGACCACCCGAACGTGGAGGTGGTGGCGGCCACCGACCTTGATCCCGTACGGTGCGCGAAGCTCGCGCAGGTTGTCCACGCGAAGCGCACCTATCCCTCTGCCGAGGAGATGATCGACAAGGAGGGCAAGAACATGGACGCCGTGTTCATCGCGACGGACGCGGCGAGCCACGCGGATCTCGTCCTGCGCGCCCTCGACCGCGGCTACCACGTGTGCAGCGCCGTACCCGCGCTGCTCGGCGAACGCCAGCTCGACCGCGCGCCGAAGTTGGTCGAGGCGGTGAAGAAGTCGGGGCGCGTGTATGCGCTCTTCGAGACAACCGCGTTCCGTCCGCAGGCCATCGCCATGCGCCGCATCTACGAGGCGGGCGGGTTCGGACAGATGGTCTACACCGAGGGCGAGTATTTCCACTACTCCGACCCGAACTGGAAGTCGATCGGCTCGTACAAGGGTTGGCGGGTCGGGCTGCCGCCGCAGTACTATCCCACGCATTCCAACGGGTTCTACACGTGCGTCACGCACGGGCATTTCACCGAGGTCTCCTGCGTGGGCACGACGAGCGACCATCCGGTCTACAAGGAGCGGAAGAACCCCTACGGCAACCCGTTCCACAGCGAGGTGGCGTTCTTCAAGACGAGTGAGGGCGGCAGTGCGCGCATGACGGTGGCCTGGGGACTCCCCGGCTACCACGGCGAGCTCGGACGCTGCTTCGGCACGAAGGGCTGCTTCCGCAACGACCGCTTCGCGGGAGACAACTCGATTGTCAAGAACCTCAAGCTCATCCGCACCGGCCTGCCGCCGGGCATGAAGAACAACGGTCACCACGGCGGCTCGCACCCGTATCTCACGGACGACTTCCTGCGCGCGATCCTCGTGCCCGGACACAAGGTGTGCGTGGATGTGGCGACCGCGCTCAACACCACGGTCGCCGGCGTCTACGCGCACCTGAGCGCGCTGAAGGGCGGCGAGACGCTGAAGGTGCCGGAGTTTAGTGCTTAGTGCTTAGTGCTTGGTGCGAAAAAAAGAAAGGAAAAGAAGAATGAGAGATCGTGTGAAGTCTTTGGCGATGGGTGCGGTGGTAATCTGCCTGGTTGCCGCGGCATACGGGGAGATCGTGACGTGGCCGGCCGCGCCGGGCACGGCCGCGACGAACGGCGCGTTCACGGTGAAGGTGAACGGACGGGACGTGGACGTGATCGAGATCCCGAAGCCGAACGCCGCGTTCTTCGACGCGGACGAGGAGGTGACCGTGGAGGTGACCGGCGCGGCCAACATGCGCCGCACGCGCATTCTCCCCACGCGGCGGGGCATCGCGCCGCAGGTGAAGGGCGACCACACGACGACGTTCCGCGCGAAGCCGCCGTTCACCGTGGCCGTCGAGCCGTCCGGACGCCACAAGGCGCTCGTGATCGCGGCGAACGTGCCCGAGAAGGACGTGCCGCGTCCGGACGACCCCAACGTGGTCTACTTCGGTCCGGGCCGCCACCGGCGCGACAAGGCCATCAAGCTGTCGTCCGGCCAGACGCTCTACCTCGCGCCGGGCGCCTACGTGGAGGGCTGGGTCGTCGGGAAGGGCGACAACATGACCATCCGCGGCCGCGGCATCCTCTCCGGCCTGCCGTGGCAGTGGGGCAAGGGGCCGGTCGGCTGGATGTGCGGTCTGCAGGGGAAGCACATCACCGTCAAGGACGTCACGCTGATGAGCTCGTGGACGTGGATGCTCGTGTTCAACGAGGCGGAGAACGTGCTCGTGGACAACATCAAGCTGCTCAACGGCCGCACGCTGAACGACGACGGCATCGACGTCTGCCGGTCGCGCCGCGTCACGATCCGCAACTCGTTCGTCCGCACGCAGGACGACTGCATCGCGCCCAAGCACTGGTGCGAGGACCTGACGGTGGAGAACTGCGCCCTCTGGACGGACGTCGCGAACATCATCCGCGTGGGCTACGAGAGCCTGGGGCGCGAGTATCCCTTCCGCAACCACGTGTACCGCCACATCGACGTCCTCCACCAGGCCATCCACAACGACAAGACGCCCGACAACTACTGGACCGAGAACACGATCTCCATCCAACCCTCGAACGACATGGTGTTCGAGAACATGCTGTTCGAGGACTTCGCCTTCGACTCGCCGCAGGCGCAGGATCTCTTCCTCTCCCTTCGCACGCCGATCTGCCGCTACGGCAAGAAGCCCCACACGCAGGGCGGCCACGCGCGCAACATCACGTTCCGCGACATACACTTCCCCAAGAGCCGGCCCCTCGGCTCGTACGGCATCTGGATTCATTCGGTTGACCCCGACCACATTGTCGAGGATATCACCTTTGAGAACCTCGGCGGCCAGGAGGAGTTCCACGTGCCCGTGGGCATTCGTGGCGAGGTGAAGAACATCAAGGGCCTGCCCTGCCCGAAGTTTAAGTGAAAAGGAGACTCGCATGAAACTGAAGATGTTGGTGCTTGCCGCAGTCGCGGCGGGCTTGGTGTCGGCCGATTCGTCCGTGAAGGGGACGATGGCCCAGCCCCTTCTCGTGTGCGGCGCGGGCCGTGCGTTCCTCGTGGCGCCGGACGGGCACGTGGCCTGGAACAAGTCCGGCTGCGGCAACATCCACCGCGTGTGGAAGCACGGCGAATGGGTCTACTACTCCAACGGCGACCTGCGGCGCATCGACATCGTCACTGGCAAGGACGAGCTTCTTTACAGGCCCTGCGAGAAGGAGGGCGTGTTCGGCTTCGAGGTGCTCAAGAACGGCAACGTCGTGGTGGCCGAGAACGGCACGGGCTTCATCGCGGAGCTGAAGGCCGGCACCTGGGAGCCCGTGGTGAGGTTCAAGGGCGACCCCACGGCCCCCGACG
>ONRL01000331.1 GCA_900320225.1 uncultured Lentisphaerota bacterium | reverse complement strand
TCATTTTCCACTTTTTGCGCAAGGCGTGGTTTGCTATACTACCCGCGTGCAAACGGCATCAAGACATCCGACGCGGGAAATCGTGTCCTTCACGTACAGGAACACGTCCGCCTTCCGCAAGATCATGGACGGCGTGCGTCCTGCGGCCGCCGCCCACGGGTTCTGGGTGCGGACGGTGGAGCTCGCCGAATGCCGCCGCACGATTGCGGAGATCGTTTCCGAATGGCGTCCGCTCGGGTGCCTGCTGTATGTTCCTTCGGGCATCGACGTCCTGCCGCGTCGCAACCTCGGCGTTCCCGTGGTCCACATCAACCCGACCGCGAAAACGCAGCCATACTCCGTGTTGCATGACCGCGCGGCCACTGCGCAACTCGCCGCCCAGGAACTGCTGCGCCTCGGCTGGGAGCACCACGCGTTCGTCGGCTGGCATGGACGCGCCGACTGGTCGGACGAGCTGGGCGCGGCATTCGCCCATGCGCTTGCCGCATACGGCAAGGACTGCATTTCGTTCACGCCGCGCAAGACAAACGACCCGCCGTCGGACGAAGCCGCCCTTGGCGACCGGCTCGGAAAGTTGCCCAAGCCGTGCGTCGTGTTTGCCGCAAACGACGAAATCGCCGGCGCGGTGATCGCCGCCGCCACGCGGGTCGGCATACAGGTGCCGGACGAGTTGGTGGTTCTCGGCGTCGACGACGACGTGTCGCGCTGCGAAAGCGCGCCTGTTACCATCTCCAGCATCGCGCCCGACTATTTCCGCGCCGGGACCGCGGCCATCGAGATGCTGGCGTCCGCCGTGGACGGCACGGCGCGCACGCCGCAGCGCCAGACGTTCGGCGACTTGGGCGTTGTCCATCGCGCCTCCACGCGCATCCGTCGGGAACGTGATGCGAAGATCGCCGCCGCGCTGGAGTACATCCGCTTGCATGTGCACGAGGGGATCGGGGCGAAGGACGTCATCGACTGGCTTGGGCTCAAGCGCCGGACCGCGGAGGCGCGTTTCCGCCGCGCCGCCGGGCGTTCCATCCTTGACGAGATCCAGTCCGTGAGGCTCGAACAGGCCGAGCTCCTTCTTGGCAATCCAGGTCTCTCCATCGAGACGGTGGCCTCGCTCGTCGGCTACGTGTCGAAGAACCAGCTCGCCCGCCTCTTCAAGTCCGCCCACGGCATGACGCCGCGCGGCTGGCGCAAGCAGAGTTAACGGCCGGCGCTTTGAATGTGGTATCATATACGTGAACCGCAGAAAGGATCAAATCACATGACTCTCCGGAGCGAACCATGAATCGGACAAAACCCGCCGCGATTGAGGTGCGCGGCGCAAAGAAGAACAACCTCAGGAACATAGATGTCGATATTCCGCTCGGGAAGATCGTCGGCGTGGCCGGCGTCTCGGGAAGTGGCAAGTCCTCCCTCGCGCTGGGCATCGTGTATGCGGAGGGATCGCGGCGCTACCTCGAATCGCTCTCCACCTACACTCGCCGCCGGATGACGCAGGCGGAGCGCGCGGAGGTGGACGACGTGCGCTACGTCCCGGCCGCGCTGGCGCTCCGGCAGCGCCCTGGCGTTCCTGGCATCAGGTCCACGTTCGGCACCTCGACGGAACTGCTCAACTCGCTCCGGCTCATGTACTCGCGCCTTGCGTCGCATCGCTGTCCGAACGGACACTACCTCGCGCCGTCGCTGGACGTGGCGGCGGAGCGCGAACTGGTCTGCCCCGAATGCGGCGCGCGTTTCTTCGCGCCCGGCGCGGAGGAGCTCGCCTTCAACTCGCAGGGCGCGTGCAGGCGCTGCGACGGCACCGGCGTGGTGCGCGAAGTCGATCTGACGACGATCGTGCCGGACGATTCGCTCACGATCGACCAGGGTGCGGTCGCGCCGTGGCAGTCGCTCATGTGGTCGCTCATGAAGGACATCGCGCGCGACCATCTCGGCGTGCGGACGGACGTGCCGTGGCGCGACCTCACCGACCGGGAACGGGACATCGTCCTCCACGCGCCGCCGGAGAAGCACCACATGGTCTATCAGATCAAGAAGGACGGACGCTCCGGCGAGATGGACTTCACCTTCTTCAACGCCATCCACACCGTCGAGAACGCGCTCAAG
>ONRL01000332.1 GCA_900320225.1 uncultured Lentisphaerota bacterium | reverse complement strand
GACGCGGTGGGAGTCGGAGTCGGCGTAGACGTTGTGGTCGCTGATGCCGAGGAAGTCGTAGCCCGCCTCGCGGTAGAACCGAATCGCCTGCTCCGGGAACGCGCTGCCGTCGCTCCAGTAGGTGTGCGTGTGGAACTGGCCCTTGTAGAACCGCTTGCCGCCCGTCGGCGCGGCCTTCGCCGCGCGGTGCGCGCCTGCGGCCGCGGCAAGCGCCGCCGCCGTGATGAAACCTCTTCGAGTTGTATTCATTTGAGCCTCCCGGTTTGCATGGATTTTCTCATGTTGACAATCGCGGCAATTCAACCTTCGGGCTGGAATGTCGTGTCGTTTGTCAGGATCAAGTTGTCGATCTTTGCGCCGTCCTCGCGCGTGTGGAGCGTAAGTACCACGGGGCCCTTTGGCAAAGTCATGTCTACAGGGAACTCGCGCCATGTCCAGTTCGGCGATTGGCCGAGGTGCCAGTCCGTGCGCGGCATCAAGAGCGGCCCGCGCGTGCCTGACTGCAAGAACGCGCCAACGTTGAGCGAGACGAGGAACGAATCGTCCTCTGGCGTAGGCGCCAGCACGCGTCCCCAGAGGCGGTACGTCCCGGCATCCTTCACCTCCAGCTGCCACGAGACGCTGCCAGGCACGATCCCGCGACTGCCAATCTCGCCAGGTGTCCACACGTACGCTCCGCCGCTCGCCGTGCCATCCTTCTCCACACGCATCTTCAGCGTCACGACGCCCTTCTCCGCCTCCCAGCGCACCGGGCGGATGCCTCGCACGTAAATGCGGTTCTCCTCCAACTCCTTTTTCATCCGTGCCAGCTCCGCGCGGTAGGCCGCAAGGCCAGGTACGTCGCCAAGTATCTCTGCGCCGATGTCGCGTCCATCCACCGCAAGCACGGCGGCGGGCTGCTGAGGCTCAATCTTCTCCGGAGCGAAGAACGGCGAGTTGGCGACGAGGGCGAGCGGTCCCTCCTCGCCGCGCGCGCCGACTTCCACGCGCGCATCGTCTGCGCGCGCCGTCGCGGCGGAGGCCCGGAAAGCGGCGCGAAACGCGGTGAACGCGGACGGATCGGCGGCATTGTCAGCCACGCGCACCCAGAAGGCCGCGCCGGGAACTGGCGCATCGGCAACCAGGAGACCCCACGCGTCGTGGTGCGCAACGGTGAGACGGAACGCACGGACGCCGGACGCGCCGTCTCGCACGATGGCGATGCGCGCCTTGTCGCCGCGCACGTCACGCGCCCACGGCACGCGCACGCCGCACACGCCTGCGCCGAGACGCACGAACACGGCATCGTCATGGCCCAGCTCGCGCGCGAAAGGCGGCGCGTCGCCAGACACCGGCACGCGCTCGTCGTTGACGAACACCTCGTCGACGTCGCACGGGAACACGATGTGCGATTCGAGCGTGGGCGTCTCTGGCGGAATGTCGCCGGGACGGTACGCTACGAGGCCGAGCGCGTCGCGGCCGCGCTGGGCGCCGGCCCAGAACGGACGGAGATGGAGCGTCTTCTGGTGCGGTCCGTTCCCCTCTGGAATCTTCTTGCGCCCGTATGGGTCGCGCCGCCCGTCGGCGATGAAGTAGGTGCGCGGAATGCTGTTCGTGGAGGCGAAGTCCACGGATAGCGGGATGTCCATGTTCCAGTAGTTTGCGCCTGCGATGCCGAGCGAGACGTTTTTGCCAGTCCAGAGCACACGCACCTTCTCCGGTTCCTCGCCCCACATCGACACCACCGTGCGCGGCGTGCGCGCAGCGAGTTCGCGGATGGCGGCGTCAGGACGCCAATCTGAAAGCTCGAACGGCAGGGGCGGCGTCTCGCGCGCACCCGGCAACGGCGCGGCGAGCCCGGCAACGCGCAGGTAGGTGGCCATGCCGCCTAGCCCGAAAAGGTAGTCGTAGTCGCGGCTATGCGCGCCGGCGAGGCGCCCTGACGGCGTGAACGACGACGCGGCCACGTCGCTCCAGAAGAGGCGCAGCAGTCGCTCGGCGCGGTCGATCACGCCCTTGTCGCGCGCGAACTGGCGCAGGCGGTGGAGGCAGTTGAGGTCGACTGCCGTGTAGGTGGGGCTGCAATACTCGCACACGCCGCAT
>ONRL01000334.1 GCA_900320225.1 uncultured Lentisphaerota bacterium | reverse complement strand
GCCGGCGAACGCGGTCCAGAGGTTCTGCTCTGTCTTCGATCCTTTGAGTTCCATTGAGATGTTCCTTTCCGCCCGGGAATCCGGGCAACGCGCCAAATTCTACCACAGTCCCCCTTCTGTTAGGCAACGGTAATTTCACGGCGTACTCCCCTCCGGGCGCATCCGTTAATCGCGCCTGAGCTCCACCTGTCCGCGCTCGGCCAGCAGGACCGGCGAGTCCCAGAGCGGCAGGCGCGCGAAGACGGTCGTGCCGCCGCGTGTCTCGAAGTCCCTCGCGCCCAGCTCGAAGACGCGGCCGGTGATCATGTCCATCCAGACCGGATCCCGGAACGCGACACCCGGCACCGAAAGCCGCACGGCGTCGAAGACGAGGGCGTCCGACGGAATGCGGTGCGCGTACCACGCAAGGAGGACCGGCGTCCCCGCCTTCTCGAAGCGTGCCACCTTGACCGCGTAGGGGACGGCGTTTGTGGACGGCGGGTCGAAGGACGGCGGATCGACCTGCGGGATCCGGCGCTCCAGCACCTCGAAGTCGGCCGTGGCCATCCCCACGGGCTTCACGCCGTCGTCGAAGAACGAGAACATGTTGCGGCAGGCGAAATACTTCGGCCGTGCGTACACGACTCCCTTCTTGAGGTTCGCCCGCAGCAGGCCAAAACTCTGCAGCATGTCGTAGTACTGGTTGTCCACGATCGCGAACACGCTGTAGGGGATGCCGCGGACGGCGTAGTTGGCCATGCTCCGCAACTCCCACTTCGCCTGGCTGTATTCCGTCCAGGGACGCATGGAGAGGGCGTGGGTGTACTCAAGCTGCGACGGGCAGCCGGTCTCGCCCTGCACGAGACGGATCTTCGGGTTCGCCTTCGCGAGAAGGGCCCGGAACTCGTCGACGCTGTCCAAGCCCCACCACGGGTCGGACGCTTTGTCCGGGTTCGGGATGTACGGATGGACGTGCCAACACTGGACGGCATCCGCACGCCCTTCCCTGACGAACATCCCGAGAAGTTCCTTCGCGTTCGCCACGGTGCCGACCGCCGAGACCATCACCTTCGCGCGCGGCTGGATGGCATGGATCGCCTCGGACGTCTTGACGACCATTTTGAAGTAGTCCTCCATCTGCTTGCCGAACGGCTCGTTCCAGATCTCCCACTCGTCCACGACGTCGCCGTAGCGCCTGACGACTTCGCCGCAGTACCTCAGCCACGCCGCGAAAGCCTCCGGATTCCCGACCACGCCCGCAACGCCCGTTCCGATGTCGCGGCCGGACTTGTAGACCGGATTGCCGTAGGAGAGGCAGATCCACGGCTTGACGCCGACCGACGCGGCATGCCGAATCTGAACATCGAGCCACGCGAAGTCGTACTTCTCCTTTACCTTCTCGGTCTTCGCCCAGCCGCTGAAGAACCGCGCGTGCTTCGTCCCCGTCTTGCCGAGATATTTTGCGTAGGCCTTGAAGTCGGCGAATTCGCGGTCGAGGCATTCGCATCCGACCGACCACCGCGACGACACAATCTCCGAAGATTCGCGTGTCCTGAAAAGTCCGATCTGCCTGAGTCCCGGATCGGTCCTCAGAAATCCCTCCATCGGGATGCAGCGCCGGTAGCCGATCAGGTCCGGGTGCACGTCGTCCCCCGCCGCGAGCGAAACGGCGCACAGAAGCGCCGCCCCTGCAGCGAAGACGGATCGTGACACGCCCTTCACACACGCTCTTTTCAGCATTCTTCCACGTTTCCTTTCCTCGGCGCGCACCGCTCGCGCGGCGCGCAACCTTATCCGCCGACAATCGTACTGGGCAATAACTTATCAAAACTCGGCCGTTTCCGCAAGCCAGCCAACGGGAAAACTGAGCTTTTGCAGATAGCTGTCTCTCCTGAAGATCTTCACGACAATCTCCCATTACGAATTTTGACTACATGATACGCTTTTTCGTAATAGGCGTCAATTCCTCCCGGGGGTTGTCAAGGATTCCAAATCCGGGGGATATGTGTTTCATCGCCTTCGCCGGACTTTTCAGTGAGGCGCCAATGGGCGTTTTCGGAGAAGCCGCCCCCTTCCC
>ONRL01000336.1 GCA_900320225.1 uncultured Lentisphaerota bacterium | reverse complement strand
TGCGGCGGCAACTATCGTTCGCTTTCTCACGGCTCAATCACGAAGACGGAACTCAGGCCGGTGATCTCGAACACGCCTCGCACCATCGCGTTCGGGTGGAGGACCTTCATCGCCCCTCCCGCCGCCGCCATCGCCTTGTGCGCCGTCATGAGAATGCGCAGTCCCGCCGACGAGATGTACTGGAGCTCGGAGAAGTCGAACGCGACCTCCTTCACGCCGTCGAGTTTGAGCGCCGCTTCGAGGTCCGGCGTGGTGTTGGTGTCGAGGCGTCCGACGACATTGAGCGTCAGCTTCTCGCCGTCAAGTTTCTTTTCAATCTGCAGAGTATTTGCCATGGCGGCGCATATTGTACCAAATTCCGTCCCGTCGTGCATGCCTTTGTGTGCAGAACCTTTACACGCTACCGGATATCCTTCTCGCCGATCATGATCTCGTTGCCGATGCGGTTGCCGGCGTCGCCGTATTTCTCATTGCCGAAGCCCCCCTCCATCGACGCGAACATGTAGTCGAGAACGTCCGTGATCCACGCCCTCTCTTCCTCGTCCTCCGGCATGTGGTCGAGTATCCAGGCCATGTTGTCGATCATCTTGTTGATGCCGGCGCCGTCGAGGACGTTCCCCGCCGTAAGGCGCTCCGCCAGCTGCGGATAATTCGTGCGGAGCTTGTTCTGCGCCCACAGGATGGCGTCCTTCTGCACCTTGGTGAGGTTCTCCTTGCGAATCCCGGGCGCCTCCTTCAGCCGGAAGAACGACCCGAAGAGCGAGGCACCGTGGAAGATGGACTCGAGGACGTCGCCGAACCGGTAGCCGCGCGTCTTCATGCCCTCGGCGACGGACGCCGGCTTGTCGTATATTCTCGCATGGGCCGTCGAGCAGAAGATGCCGAACGTCTCGCACTTGAGGAAGAGCCTGCGCCGCGGACCGTTTCCGTTGCCGCCGTTCTTGAGCCCGTCCTCGTCCGGGATCGTGAAGTAGTGGAACGTCCTCATGCCGTTCAGGAGCCCGCCCGCGCCCGTCGGAACGTCGTAGCCGCGCGGCATGTTGAGGTGCCCGTCGACGTGCGCCGTCTGGTAGGGCTTCGCGTGCGTCGACGTGCGGATGTAGAGATTCTCCGCCCTGTCGAGCCAGCGCGCAATGTCGCCGTTCTTGTCCTCGATCGTGAACGAGCCCCGGTACATGAGCTCGCCCTTCTTGAGGGCCGCCGCGTGGAGCGCCCAGGTGAGCGCGACGATGTTCTGGTTCGTGGGCTCGAAGAGCCCGGGCCGGCCGCTCATCAGCGCGCCGAGGACGTCCTTGCCGAGCTTCACCTGCGCGGAGAGAAGCGCGCGGAGCTCCGCCTCGTTGCGCGGACGGTGTACGGACGAGCTCTTGAACAGGAGGTCCTGGAAGTGTATCTTCGGGAACTTGTACACTTGCCCGTCCACCTCGAAGTCCACGTACGGGGGTAACTTTGTGAGATCGATCAAAGGACGCGGATCCTCGCCGGGGTTCTTGTACGGGACGGGCTTGTAGATTGTCGCCTCCTTGAGCCCGCTGCCGCCGTCCTTGCGCGCCATGCACTCGGCGGGATGCGTGAGCTGCTGCACCTTCTCCTCGTTGAACACCGCGAAGAACTTCTCCGCCTTGTCCACCGGCACGGTGATCCGCGTCACGCCGAGCGCGTCCGTGTCGAACTTCGCGCCCGCCGTCGTGACCACGTCCTCCAGCTGCTTCATGTTCGCGTACGACATCTTCGTCTCGGTGAAGTAGACGATGTCGTCGCCCTTGAGGGCGGCCTTCCACGGGACGCGCGTCTCGGGGATGACCTCGAGGTGTTCGAGCGCGACCTTGCCTTTCGCGCTCGTCCACGTGGTGGGCGATGTGAGCTTCTCGAGGTTGGCGACGGTCTCGATGGCGCTCTGGCGCAGGGACTCGGGCTTGTCGTCGAGGTCGTCGTAGAGATCGAGGTTGTTTACGGAGACGTCGAGGATCTTCTTCAGCGACTCGTTGAACTCCGCCTCCTTCTTGTCGATGTCGGC
>ONRL01000337.1 GCA_900320225.1 uncultured Lentisphaerota bacterium | reverse complement strand
CGCAGGCCGCCGTTGGCGAGCGTGACCGCGGTCGGAAGGCCGTCCGGCTTCAGGAACGCCAAGTCGGCGTCGCCCGTCTTCGTGACCGACGTCAGGCCGTTGATCCGGTCAAACGCGAGCGCCGGGCGGCGCTTCGCCGGCTTCAACGCGGCCGTCATCGCCTCGCCCGTCCACGACAGGTTGCTCATGATCGCCTTCGACTGGAGGCCGCCCACGCGCGAGTACACGCCGAGGCGCGCGCGCGACGACGCGCCCAAGACCGCGTCCATGTCCACGTTGTCGAACACGAGCTGCTTGGCCGTCGCGCCGTCGTCCTGCGTGAGGTCGAGGACGATGCGCTTGGCGGCGTCATCATACGCCATGTTCACGTGCAGGTCCTTCTTCATGTTGAGGACGGCCGTCTCCGCCGTGTTCGTGGAGTAGTAGCGCGTGGCGTGCTGCGTCCCCTTCACGTAGAACCTCACGTAGACGACGCTGCGGCCAAGGCTGTTGTCCCAATCCTGCAGCTGGAGCAGGATGCCCGACGACGGGGTGACTGTCGGCACGTCCGAAATCGGACCGATGGCGACGTTGTACCAGTCGGCGATGTTGCCAGGCACGGGCGTGCCCGGGCTCCAGTCGAACGCGAGGTTCCACGAGCCGGTCGCCGGATAGGCGTATTTCGTGATCGCGCCTCCGGACGCGCCCTCGCGGTTTGTGGATGCCGCAAGCCCGTCTTCCGTCCAGAAGGCGTTTCCGGAAAGCTTCCAAAGGTCGTGGTTGAGCGTATTCAGCTCAGGCAACGCCCACGAGGCAGGGTCCGTTCCCGCATTTGAAATGTCCAGCGTGGCCGCGCCGCTGCCCGCGAGCGAGTCGAGCGCGAACGTGCCGATTGCCTCGCTCGCGGCGAGGTTCGCCGTGAAGGTGGCGGAAGTTGCGCACGAAGTGCTGCGTGGAGGCGTTCTGCGTGGTCGTTCCCGTCACGCCCACCCAGGCCGTCGTCGCGCCGAGCCATGCGGCGAGGTCCACGTTGACCGCGTGCGTGCAGACGTTGCACCCGACGGCGGAGGCGATGGTGAACACGGCCCGCTTGGCGTCCGCGTCGTAGGAAAGCGTGCAGCGCGTGGGCGCATCCGGCGCGCCCATCAGCTCCGCCCGCGGGGCGCCGGCGGCGGTGACGCCGATGTTGTAGGCGTTCTCGGCGAGACGCGAGGCCGTGTAGGGTATGGTGCAGTCGCCGACGTTCACGCCGATGGCCCAGCCGTTCGAGATCGTGCCGTAGTTGATGCCGAGGTTGATGGTGCCGCCGCCGCAGGCGGTCGCCTTCGACGTCTGGAGCGCAAGCATCACGGCGTACTTCGCGGTCTCGCTGCCGGAGGCGTGGGCGAAGTAGTCGAACGACACGGTGAAGCTCTCGTCCACGCGGATCTTCTGCGTGAGCCAGGCGGCGCCGCACGATTCGACGTGCGGCGCGGTGAGCGCCACCGTGTTGCCGTCCGGCATCACGCGCGCCCACTCGGCGCACGACCAGCCCAGGCCCGTGTTGTTGATTCGCTTGCCCGTCGCGCCGAAGGTCGCCGTGAAGTCGCCGGCGGGTTCGATGGACATGCCGCCGAGCGTCCCCTCGCCCGCCACGAACAGGGAAGAACCCGCGACCGGCGCATACGTGCGCGCCCAGGTGTTCGTCCAGAGCTGGTACGGGCTGTCGAACGCAAGCGCGCCCTCGCGCACCTCCACCGGCACGGCGTCCGCGTCATGCGGGATCGAGAACGCGCCGGCGCCCGTCTTCACGATCTTCGACGTCGCGGACTCGGCGCGCGGCACGGCGCCGAGCCAGCTCAACGTCGGCACGTCCACGGTCATCCCGTTCGCGCCCACCACGAAGTTCGTCACGCCCGATCCCGCGCCGCCGAACCACTCCGTGACCGCGCCCGCGGTGTACGGCATGAGCGTACCGCCATCAAACCGCACGCGCTTGGAGCGCACACCGCTGCCTCGATAGATGGTCGGCACCGTCTGGTTCAGCTTGAACACGCCGCCGTCGATGACGTCCAGCGTCACGTTGGGATCCAGCTTCACCTGATGCGTCGCCGCCGTACTGCACCCGGCGACGATCGTGGCCGCGGAATGGAGCATGTCCCACCCGCTTTGGGTGTTTCCCGTCCACTGGTGGGTAAAGGACGATCCGTTCGTGAGCGAGATCACGGCCGCGCCTGTGTGCTCCGGCTGGAAGATCTGGCCGCCAACGGTCATCTTGCCGTTGTCGAGCTCAATCCGCGCGTGCGCATAGTAGCTCTCCGTTGAGTTGACGTTACCCATGCACAGCCCGCTTACCGAGAACGAACCGCCGTCCGTCACGCGCACCGTCGATGACGCGTTGTTCGAGGTCTGGCCCGTGCCACGGGCAGTCGAAAACCAGCCGCCGTCGGTGGTCACCGTCGTGTTGTTCGTGATCTCCAGCCGGGAGTCGGTCTGCTGACGGTCGCCCACCCAGGGCATGTTAGCAAGAACGAACGTCTGCCCAGGGGCGTTCAGGCGCAACGTGCCTTCCATGATCGTGCAACCTGTGTAGCCGCCGTTTGTGGAATAGCCCGTCGTCTCGTCCCAGTACGGGATGAAGCCGACGATATCGCCTTCTTTGGGTCTCCCGTGCGTGGGCCAGTAGCCGCCTGTCCACGGGTTGCCCTTGCCGAGGCGGCCTCCGCCCGTCAGCTCCAGCGTGCCGGGGCCGGTCTTGAGGAACTGGCCGTTGCCGGACTGCGTGGTCGCGCCGTTGATGGTCAGCGTCGCGTTCGGGTCGGTCACGTTCACGGTCAGCTCCGTGTTGTCCGGCATCGCGAGCGTTCGCGTTCGGGTCGGTCACGTTCACGGTCAGCTCCGTGTTGTCCGGCATCGCGAGCGTCACGCCGCCAGTCCACACGGCGTCGCCGCCCGTCCACTTCAGCATGCCACGCCCGAAGACGAGGTTGCCGTCCTCGGCCGCCGCGTCGAGGTCCGCCGTCGAGGAGGCCGTGAGCAGGCCATTGGGATTGGACTCCCCCCAAATGCTCATTGCACCCATCACCATGCCCAAACAGGCTATTTTCTTCATCATTCTGCGCTCCTTTTTTCGGCGTACCCCGCTCTCGCGGCACGCAAACGTCAACTGACTACAACCTTACAGGCGGGTATCATACCACACTTATGCATCTTCACGCAAGCCGAAGTTTGAACCCGCCGCCTGGAAGGCGGCTTTCCCAGTTAGGCGGCCGCGCAGGAGCGCGGCCCTCCCGGAGCGGCTCGCCGAGGACGGCTCGCCCCACCCTGCGGCCGCGCAGGAGCGCGGCCCTCCCGGAGCGGCGAACGAGGGCTACCGGATCAGGATGTGGAAGCCGTCGTGGTAGGCGAGGTTCAGCTGCGTGTTGTCCGCCGTCCACTCGGCGAACCACTTGCTGCCGCGCGGGCGCGCGTACACGGGCGCGTTCTCGAGCGTGCCGCCCTCCTCCACGCGCAGGATGGGATATGCTTTCACCGTGTTGTGCGGAATGTCGTCCTCGTCCTGCACCGTGATCGTGGTGCCGGCCGCGAACTTCACCTTCGCGCCCGCCGCGACGGTCAGCGGCTGGCCCGCCGCCACGTCGGCCGCGCGCAACGTCCACGTCGTGTCCGTCACGTGCACCTCGCCGTTCATCACCGTGGGCGCACCCGTCAGCGCAGGCACCGTGACGGGCGTGTACGGCGCCACATCGCCCACGTCGAACACCGTGCCCGGGCCGAACGCGACCGCGCCGCCGAACGAAGGACGGGGATACGCCGCCGGATCGACGTCGGCCTTGCCGGCCAGCGTGGGACGCAGGAACGATCCGTCGCCCTGATCGAGGAACTTCACGTAGTTCGCGCTGTTCGTCACGCACCTTCCCTGCCAGTCCACGCCGATGCCGAAGTTCGACACCCAGCCAAGTGCCGGATTCGCAGCCGGACCTGATGTCCCGTTCCAGCCATTGCCCAAGCGCAGGAAAAACGTCTTCCATCCCGCCGTGAGCTTCACGGGCGGCCCCACGTAGAAACGGCTCCAGCCGATGATCGTATTGGATATCGTGTCTTTGTTGTCGTCCACCTGCACGACGCGCTTGCCGTCGATGACGAGGTAGGCATAGCGCGTCATGCTGGAAACGAAGTTGCAGGTCACCTCCTCGCCCTCCTCGCCGGGAATGCGGATGTAGCCCGTGTAGTAGTGGGCCTGATTGTGGGTCGTGGCGCCATCCGCGCCGCTTGTCGCAGGCCACCCCTGGTAGGCGTAGGCCGCGCCCTTCGGCTCCACGCACTGGAACGGCACCGTTGCAGGAATCGTCGTGTTGGCGTTTCCGCTCGTCTTGCCCCAGCTGTAGTACCAGTTGAGGCCAGTCGGCACGTCGGGGACGCGCGTCCCGAAGCGGAGCGTG
>ONRL01000343.1 GCA_900320225.1 uncultured Lentisphaerota bacterium | reverse complement strand
TGTCGTCGTGGAAGTTCACCGTGCGTGCGGACGTGCCGAGCCCGTCGGTCGCCGTCACCTTAACCGTGCCGGAATTAAGCGTGAGCGCGCCTGAATGCGTGCTGGCGGCGTTCAGCTCCAACGTGCCGTCTCCCGTCAGCGTGATGCTCTGATCGCCCCCCCACGGCGCGTTGATCTTCAGCGTGCTGTTCGAGCCGATGGTCCACGCCTGCGCACCGCCCGTCACCGTGATCGGCCAGCCCATCGTCCACGTGGTCGCCGCCGCCGCGGCTAGAACCGAAATGCCGCTTCCGCCAATCGTCGCCGTCGCGCCGCTGCCCGCCGTGAACGCGAACGAACTGCCGCCGAGGGTCGCGGCATCCAGCACGAGGCCGTCGAACGCCGCCGCCGTGCCGGCCGGAAGCTCCGCCGCCGTGCCGCCCGTCGCAAATGTCGCCAGCAGGTCGCCTGCCGTCACGTCCGGCGCCGATTCGCTCTCCCAGTTGGCGTCCGTGGACGTGAGGTTATCCGTACCCGCGCCGCTCCACGTGTCGATGTTGTCGGGGCCGTTGACGACGACGACCGTGCCCGCGCCCTCGATCCACGCCGCCCGGCGCGTGTCGTTCGCGCCGTCGGACGAGTAGGTGCCGCGCGGCAGGGCGTTGCCGTTCAGCGTGGCCGCGCTCATCTCGAGCGAAACGCCCGTACCCACCTTGACCTTCGCCGTGGCATTGTCCAGCGCCAGCGTGTCCGCGTGGAAGTTCGCGCCCGCGCCCTCCTCCACCTCGAACGTCGCGCCGGCGGAGATGGTCAACTTGGAGAGTGCGGTGAACGACGCGCCCGTCACGAGCTTCACCGTCCCCTTCCCCACGATCAGCTGGCCGGTCGTGGCGGAGACGGCGTTGGAGCACACGAACACGTAGTCCGCCGAACCGGGCGACCAGTTGAGTCCCGCCTTGCTGTAGAACGTGCCGGAGAACACGGTGGGATTCTGTTTGGGCGTGCCCGTGAACTTCACCTGCTTGTCCTTCGGCGACGAGAAGCCGTGCGCGGCGTTGTTCACGCCGTTCGTCTCGTAGAAGCCGATGTTGTTCAGAACCAAATCAAGGTCGTGGTTCGCATTGTAAGAACTGAAATAGATGCGCTGCGATTCGTCGTTTCCGTCGAACGCAAAGGTGACGCCACTCACCGACTTTGCTGTCGTGATGTCGAACGAACCCTTGCGGATGAGCGTGAGCGGAATCGTATAGTCCCGCGACCCTGCCTCGTTGAAGCAGACGAACTTGCCGGGGCCCGTCTTCACAAGCGTGGCCTTGCTGCCTTCCGTGATCGTCATCTGCCCCTGAAGCGCGTATGTCTTGTTCTTGTCGATATGGATCGGCACCTCGCCGCTGCCCACGATTCTGAAGCCCATCCAGTTGCCACCGCAGTCTGAGTTATGCATGTACTTCAGTCCGCCGCCGCCGCCCTGCAGGCACAAAAGCCCCTGGTTCATGGAGATGACCTTGTTTCCCTCAAAACGCACCTCGTGCAGCGCATTGCCGACCGCACTGTTGCAGACTTGATAGGCATAATCCGTCGCCGTCCCCCACCGAGCACCGCCGTGTCGCCCAACGCCGGCCTCCCCACCGTACCGGCGGCATTCGTCCAGTTGTTTGCGTTCCAATAGTAGTAATTGCCCGATTTCGTTCTCGGACTCCAGTACCACGTCTCGGCGGACGCGACCTGCAGAGCCATCGCGGCGAGCGAGAAGGCTGTGCTGATGAACAATTTGATCGTTCGTGCCATGGCAAGTTTCCTTTTTGACTTTGCGGATTGACGCAATTATAGCAAAAACACAGCCCGAACGCCAACGCCGTTTTTCAGCGCTCGAGGTTCAGCTCGCGGGTTTCGGCCGTGCCGTCGGCACGCCGCCAGGTGAGGCGGTAGCGTCCCTTGAACCCGCGGAAGGAGAGTCGTCCGGTTGCGTCGGCCTTCGCCGTCAGGCGTGTGCGCCACTCGTGGTTGAAAAGCCGGTCCATCGCGTGCCACACGGCCTTCTTCGTCATGTCCCGGTTGTACCAGCCGGAGCTCATGCGCTCGTTCTTC
>ONRL01000349.1 GCA_900320225.1 uncultured Lentisphaerota bacterium | reverse complement strand
CTTCCTCCTGTGCCACGGCAACAGCCAGGGCCTGGTCTGCACCGGGCACGTCTCGTTCGACTGGGGAGACAAGTATCTCTCCACCAGCCACCCCGACCGTCTCGTCGGCAGCATCATGCACGACGGGACGCAGGCGACGATTCTGGCGACGCTCAACGGCCAGACGTCCGTTTCCACAAGCCGGGAGCAGGCAGCGCTCGACACGGGGCTCAACATGTACATGTTTGCGGCGAACATGTCGGGGACCGCGACCTACAGAGCCTCCATCCGGTGCTACGCCACCCGCATCTGGCAGGACGGCGTCCTCGTGCGGGACTTCTGGCCGTGCGTGAAAGGCGGCATCGCCGGGCTGTACGACAAGGTCTCGGGCCGGATCTTCCAGCCGGGCAGCGGCGCGCTGGCCGCTGGACCCGTCACCGCGCGGAAGGCGGAGGTCGCCAAGTTCGTCCCGTACGTGGAATCGACCGGCGCGCAGTTCGTCGACACCGGCGTGATGGGCCGGGCCGGGACGCGCTGCGAGGCGGCGTTCGGCATGACGGAAGTGGCGGGCGACGGCAACTACGGCGTTCTTTCCATGCGGCACAACACCAACTACCAGTATGGCGACACGTACAGATGGTTCGACCTGCTGAGCGTGTACAACGGAAAGCTGGACTGCCAGTACGGAACATGGCGCGACAACAGCGCGCTGGTTCTTCCGGCGAGTCGTGTCGTCACGGCGGCGAGCAAGCTCTGGGAGGGAAGTCAGGAGTTTGCCGTGGACGGCGAACGGATCCGGAGCTCGTCCAACGCCCATGCGTACGACATGGGTTTCAGCCTCTACGCCTTCGGTCGGAACCGCGACTACAGCGCGACGGACGTGAACTTCAGCAGACTCCGACTTTACTCGATGAAGATCTGGCAAGGCGAGTCGGACGGATCGGACGAGGCGCTCGTGCGCGACTTCAAGCCGTGCATGACGGCCGACGGCGAGGCGGGGCTTTACGACGAGGTGTCAGGCATGGTGTACGTCTCCGCCAGCGGAACCAGCCTGCTGCCGTCGGGCGGCCTGACGGTCAAGATCCGCTGACGGTTTAGGATTGGTGCTTGACGGGGGCAGCTGTGTGATGTATAATTTGAATCACTTTGAACTAGAATGGTGATTCATCATGACGACCTTTACAATGGCGGATGCCATCCGCCAGGGTGCGGCCGAGGCTGGCAAGAGCATCAACAAGTTCATCCAGGATGCCCTTGGCGGGGCGCTCGGTCTTTTCAAGCGCAAGGAACGCCCGTTGCCGGACTTCCTTGTCATCGATAATCCGCTCACTCCTGAAGAGGCCGATGAATTGCGGTCTGTGCAGAAAGAATTTGACGTGATTGACGAGGAGATGTGGAAGTGAACCGCCTTGTAGTTGACACGAATGTTCTTATCAACATACTTGATAAGAATTATGTGCCTCCAAAAAGTTTTTCCCAGTACGATCAATTGTGTGTTCCAGCGGTCGTTCTTGGCGAATATCGCGCAGGGCTTTCCAATACGCGCAGAGGGCAGGTCATGTTGGCCAAACTTCTGGAATACTTGAGGAAAATCACGGTTGAGGTACTCCCTGTAACCGAGCGCACGGCTGAGATGTACGCAAAGATATTTCAGACACTCTGGATTGCCGCCTCCGCACTTGAAAACGGTGCTGACTTGGCGACAACGGACGGGCACTTCCACTTCATCCCGATGTTGACCGTCATCGTCCCCGATGCCGACACGTGATTCTCGCGTGAGAAATGAAAACGAGCCGTTTTCGTCCGCTTGCGGAATGAGGGGAGTTATGGTATCATAACGACAACCTTGGGAAAGGTATGGCGGCATGATGTCTTGCCATTCAAGAGGAGGAGACGATGAAAACGAGCAAAATGTGTGTTTTAGGAGGCGTGTTCGCGGCCTGTCTGGCGGCGGGCGCGGAGACGCCAGACAGGTTCATCCGCTACGTGGAGGCGACGGGCGCGCAGGCCGTGGACGTGGGCGTGCGCGGACGGTACGGGACGAAGATGGAGGCGAGCATCGAATGGACGGCGCTTGCCGACATGTCGATCCTCGATGCGCGCGAGGATCCGAATACGCATAGCCGTATCTATTTCGCCCACAGTGGCAACAATGGGCCGATTACGATTGGCTACGGCACATACTCTTGGACGACTCGCGGTTCAGGGGATTCGAGGCGAAATTGTTACTGGGAAATAGGGCGCACGTACAAGGTGGAGACGGAATTCGCCGTGACGAACGAGATCGTGACGACGGAGACCGTCGTCACGAACCTCGTTGAGGACTTGGAGACCGGCGAGACCAACGAGGTGGTTGAGACGGTGACGACGACGACGACGAACGACATCAGCAAAATCTCCTACAAGATCGACGGCCTTGGTGTCGGTTTTTCGGGGCTTGATCGCGATCTGGTTGACACGGGAAGGAACCTCTACCTGTTCGCCTGCAACGATGGAACGCCGAACTACAAGGCGAAGGCGCGGTGCTACGGGATGAAGATCTGGCAGGACGACGCGAACGGCGTCCGCCAGCTCGTGCGCGACTTCCGCCCGTGCATGAA
>ONRL01000351.1:666-2847 GCA_900320225.1 uncultured Lentisphaerota bacterium | reverse complement strand
GATGAGGAGGACGTACGGCAGCGCGCACAGGGCGTAGAACATCCAGTCCGGGATGTCGCCGTTGCCCTCGCCGCACACGGTGTGCGTGTAGAGGTCGAATGGTTCGTTCATCACTCCGTCTCCTCTTCGTCTAGTACGATCTTCATGATGTCGACGGCTGAGTCAACTTTATCGACGACACGGCGTATGCACCAGGCAATATCCATGCCGCGAACGTATTGATCAGTCCCGTGTATCTCAAGGTGATCGTCAAACCATTTGGCTACGGACATGAGTTTTTGCCGTGTGTCGATAAACTCGCATTTCCTCTGGGCGACGTACTCCTTCTCATCTCGCGTCATCACTTCCCCCTCTCCGATTTTGCAAACATGTCCATGAGAAGTGTTGCGGCAAAGTAACTCGCGAAAGCGAGAGAGTGCCCTAGAACACTCGCGCAATAGTGCCCTGCATCCCAAAGTCTCATGCCAGCGTCAAAGAGTTCAACCCCAATTGCCACCACTGCAATTACAGACGTTTTATAAAGAATGCTCTTCATCACTGCGCCTCCTCTTCTCTCTTCGGCGTGTCGCGGTAGGTCGCGGCGAAGCGTCCCCAGTTCTGAGGCGGCTTCGCGCCGAACGTGACCTCATGCTCGAGCCTTTCGGCCTCGTACACGCGCAGCGCGGTCACGTCGTGCTTCCCCGCGTAGTCCTCCAGCTCTTCAAACCTGATGCCGGGGAGGTTGCGCGTGAAGCACTTGTTTGTCTTCACCATCTCCCACACGTCGATCCACGTGCGGCGGTGCCTTCCGGAACTCCCAGTTCTTGCGCCCCTCGTAGATCGCCTTGGCGAACTTCGGCTTGATCGCCATCACGATCACCGGCGGATGCGCCTTTCTGTACTCGGCGCGAATCTTGCGCCGGATGTCCGGGTGCGCCGCAAGGAACAGCTGGTTGCGTTCGTCCATTGTGAGCATCACTCGCCTCCCTTCGCGTCTTTCGCCATGTGGCAGCGAATGGCAATCGCGAGCCGCTGGGCCGTGATGCCGGTACTCTTGATGCGAATGCCTTTGTAGAACCTTTCACGGTTCCGTGAGAGCCCGCAGTACTCGCGCAGCGTCTCGCCGCCGTAGTTCCCGGGAATGTGGCTGTAATCTTGAATCATCGTTTTTCCTCCTGTTGGTTTGTTGTTCACTCGCCTGTTGCCAGGCCGTCAAATTCACCTATACACCGGCCCTTCTGCCAGAATGTCGCCGTGGCCGCCGACGCCGACATACCGCGGGCAGTAGCGGTGCTCCACGTAGCTCTCGTTGGATGCTTGTACCTTGATCGGAGACAGCCGCTTCTCCTCGAACGTGTGCCCGCACCGACGGCACTTCTTGACAATCTTCGCCATTACTTCCCCGCCTTCGCGTAGTTGCGGCCAGATTCAAACATGTCGATTGCCTGTTCGAGCCAATGGACGGCCGATGACAGGCATTTTAACCCGGCGTTGATCATGGTGCCGGAATCGCTCGGCTTCTCGGCCCTGTCCTCGTAGCGCGACAGCGTATGCCAGGCGTTCGCGAGTGTCGTCTTGCTACGCTTGAGGCCGCCAATCGTTTGCGACAGCGTGGCGACTTCGGCCGACGTCATCGGAGGCCGGTTGGGGTCGAGGTGCCAGCGATGCTTCTCATATAGATTCACCATCACTTGCCCTCCTCCGACTTGGCCTTGGCGTATTGGTCGAGAGCCCAGCAAAAGACGAAGTAAAGCACGACTCCAAGCACGCAGCTTGCGACACAAGCGCAAACATGGCCACCCGCCCAGCAACGGCCGGACGCGATGAACAGCCAGGTGGCCACCGTGGCGGCCAACCATGCGTGAACTTTGAACAAATCCGCCTTCATCACTTGGCCTCCTCGATGCACGCCCACGGGTCGATGTCGAATGTCACACACATGTCGTCCAGTATGCGCTGGATCCCGTGGCGTTCGCCTACGGCTATGGCACCACGGCGCGATTTAGTGCCGCCCTCATTCTTGACCGCCTGATCGGCTGCTTGAAGTTGCCGCATGTTAGCGCCGACAATCCGGCGAAGTTGCTGCATGATATAATCTGCGTTCATCACGCCACCACCTTGATTCCCGCGTCGCGAAGGCGCGCCATCAGCCGCTTCGACTTCCGGTTGCCGTTGATCACCTCGCGCAGCTGCGTGCGGCTC
>ONRL01000351.1:0-656 GCA_900320225.1 uncultured Lentisphaerota bacterium | reverse complement strand
GCCCGGACATGCGCGGCTTGCGCTGTATCACGATCTTCTCTTTCACTTTCATTCAAGCCTCCTGTTTGCTATAATGTCCGCGTCCTTTTGACGGGGACGCGGATAGTTTACACCAAAGCGGGGTAATGAGTCAACCCCGAAATGGAGTATTTATGAAGATTTTTTGTACTCGGCTTAAAGAGCGCAGAGGCGACCTTACACAGGCCGCTTTTGCCCGCCAATTAGGCATGAATCAGCAAACATACCAGCGGTATGAAACAGGAGTTCGCGAGCCTGACCTTGAAACCCTACACCAAATTGGAGTATGTTGTGGGGTGTCGATAGACTGGTTACTCGGCCTGTCTGACATTCCACCGTCAACATCTCCGCCAGACAGATCAGCGGAGTTGAAGCGCGAGATTGAAGCAGTCTTGCGGAAATATTGACTCCCGCGCGTGGCCACGCGCAGGGCAATTTAGGCTAACTTTACTCCACGCCTCAAGAGGCGCTGAAACGCCTCTTTTACACCCCTGAAACACCCCTTGAGAATAAAAGTTCTGCCGCGGCAGAACTTTTCTCTTTTTTACCCTTTTTTCCCTTCTCTTCCCTTGCTTCCCGCGTCCTGTTTCCCGTGTTCCGCATCCATTGTAGAATGTGCGGCGTTCACTGCATCGAAC